>NZ_JBQENS010000012.1:3090-108262 GCF_052044465.1 Pseudomonas sp. 22490
TCCGGTGGTAAGGTTGGCGTCGCCAAACAAACCCACCCAGACCACAGGAGGTCCGGCATGAAGAACGAATACCGCTTTGGATACGACGAGATGCTTATCCAGATCCAGGCATGCGTTCCTGACTCACAAAAGGGGGACGGATTGCCTATGACGATGGCCAGAGCGCAATGGATAAGCCAAGTCTTTGTGCTGTGTACCCTTGGTAACTCACTGGCACGTGACAAAGGCTGGAGGCTATGGGGAATGGATGCCATTGAGTATGCGCTCATGCGTCGCTACTCCTGGCCACTGGAAACCATTCGGGAGATGCCAATTCGGGATAGGTGGCTAGCACTGCATGAAGAACTGGCGGATTTGCAATGGGATGAAGAGGCTCAGCAGGTATGGCTAGCGAAGATCGAACCAGTGCTGCCAGGCGCACCGGGGACGGACTACGACGTCTGGCGTTCGGATGCGCCAGGATTTCAATTACCCCAAGCTCCTGGCTATCTAGTGGTCCGGTAACGAATGCTTCGGGTCTCGAGCGCTTATCGGGCCAAATCTGTTCGGGGTCGATCCTGACCACCGTGGAAAAGCGATAGCCGTGCTCCTGCCAGTGCAAGACTGCCCCGCACCGGTGACTAATCAATCCCTCCTGCTCGAGCCGCTGAGCCACCCAGCTTGGGCGTAGCCCTCCGTATGGTATGTCCTCACGGCTGTTAAGAATGTACTCGATGACACCGTGGATGAGGGCAGCGCTGGGAACAAGTAGGCAGGCATCCAATAGCCAGGCATTGGCGGCGGACCCGTCATACACTCGTCCGTGGTGGCAGAAGTTCTGCAAGGCTTGTATCCATTCGGCGCTCGCTATCGAAAGGAGATTGTTAGCGGGCTGCTGGTCACGCATGACTAGACTCCTTGCCGGCTCCCGCCGGCGAGAGATCGGAAGTTCAATGAAGGGGCTCATGCAAGAGCTCCCTGCCAAGTTGGTGCAAGGTCGGCGAAGCGGGTCTGGTTGGCGATGAAGGCGGCGCGGACGGTGCCGATCGGGCCGTTGCGGTACTTGCCGATGATGATTTCGGCAATGCCCTTGGCCTCGGTGTTGGGGTGGTAGACCTCGTCGCGGTACACGAACATGATCACGTCCGCGTCCTGCTCGATTGCGCCGCTCTCACGCAGGTCTGCGTTGTTCGGTCGCTTGTTCGGCCGGTTCTCCAGGCTGCGATTGAGCTGGGACAGGGCCACGACGGGGCAATCCATTTCCTTGGCCAGTGCTTTCAGCGAGCGGGAGATTTCCGAGATCTCGGTGGCTCGGTTTTCCAGGCCTGGGCAGCGCATCAGCTGCAGGTAGTCGACCAGGATCAGTACGGGGTGGCCGTACTTCCTGGCTGCACGGCGAACCTTGGCGCGCAGCTCTGTCGGCGTCAGGTTGCCCTGGTCGTTGATGACCAGTCGGCTGCCATAGTCGTTTATGCGCTGGATCGCGACGGTCAGCCTGGGCCAATCCTCTTCTTGCAGTTGGCCCTTCATCAGCTTGCCAAGGTCCAGGTGGCCGAGCAGGGCAGCAAGCCTGAACAGCAGCTGCTCTGCTGGCATTTCCATGCTGTAAACCTGGACAGACTTCTGTTGGTCGCTCTGTAGCGCGGCGTCGATCAAGTTGAGGGCAAACGACGTTTTGCCCATCGAGGGACGGGCACCGACGATGATGAGATCCGACTTCTGTAGTCCGCCGGAGAGCTCGTCGAGATCCTTCAGGCCTGTCGGGACCCCCGTTACCGTCACGTTGTTGTTGAAGCGGTAATCGATGGTGTCGACGATCTTCGCGAGGCCCTTGTTGATATCGACAAAGTCGGACTTGTGCTGATCTTGGCCGAGGGCGAACAGCTTCTGCTCGATCTCCTCCTGAACCTCACAGGGATTCGCCTGGTGGTTCGAGGCGGTTCTGGTGCAGTGGTGCCCGAGAGACATCAACTGCCGCAGGTGCGCCCGATCGCGAACGATCTGCGCGTAAGCCTCGATATTGGCCACGGAGGGCGTGTTGTCAGCGAGCTGGCCGAGGTAGGCCAGCCCGCCGGCTTCTGGAAGGTCTTCGATCGCTTCCGACACCGTCACGACGTCAAACGGGGCGTCCTTCGCGGCCAACTCGCTGATGGCGGTGAAAATCAGCCGATGCTCATGCCGGAAGAAGTCCTCCTTCTGCAACTGATCGCCGACAATGTCCCATGCCGCGTTGTCCAGCATCAGGCCGCCGAGTACCCCTTGCTCCGCCTCGACGGAGTGCGGCGGCGTAAGTTCCAGAACACTCACTTCGAGTCCTCCCGGCTGATCTGCAGAAACGTGCTTCCGCTGCCGTCCGGGGAGCCGATGATCTCCAGCGCTTTCACTTCCACCTTGGCGGACTCGATGATCACCGAACCCACATGAGCCACCGCTTTCGCGCGCTCGATATCCAGGGGCTTGTCTTCGTCAAGCAACCCTTCGATGGTGGCAAAGAGGTGATTCCGCAGATCCTCAATCTTGTTCTTCATGCTCGACCTCCTGAATGGTGCGCTTGAGCTTGCTGATGACGCGGATTGCGCTCTTCAGCTCAGGTGGATAGCGATGGATGGAGTTGCGGCGCATGCGTTCGGCCCGGGTGATGAGTTCCAGGTTGTCGATGACGACGTTCTGCTTGTTGTTGTCCTTGAAGCAGACGCAATGGCCGGTTGGGATGGGGCCGACGTGTTCTTCCCAGAGCAGGATGTGGATGCTCTTCCAGTCCCGGGGGGGATAGCCGGTATCCGAGATCTTTCGTTGCAGGTAGCCATCGGCACTTACCCGTGTGCTGCCGACCGGGAGCCATGTGTGGGGCTTCTGCCCCTTCTTGAACTGCGTTTCCGATGAGCGTCCTCGCGCGGGAAGCCCCTTCATGCCGCAGTTCCATGGGGTGTTTCCCTTCTTGAACCGAGTTGCGCTGCCCCAGTCCTGCCGGATCTTCTTGGAGAACTCGGGGCTTTTTTTCAGCCCGAGCCGATACGCTTTGGAGCAGATCTGCTGGAGCGTTTTGTTCAACCTGGCTGCCAGGACCTCGTTCGGCATATCCGGATACAGGCGCAGCAGCACCAGTTCCTGTTCGGCGGTCCAGGTTTCGCGGATGCAGCGCTCCTCTCGGTTGCTGAATTTGCGGCGGGCATGCACCAGAGCCTCGTAGGCGATGTTCGAGAGAGCAGAGCGAGTCATCGGGAACCTCCCTGCTCGAGCGCGCCTTGAACTCGCCGGCTGACGCCGCGGTGCAGGCGAGTGTTTTTGCCGTGCTCCCAGCCTGCGTGCAGCGAAGCCTGGTCATAGGCCAGGGGCTTCGTCGGCGCTGCCGGCTCCAGGAGTTTCAGCTCCGGATGGTGTAGTTCGAGGTAGGCCTTGATGGCTGCTTGAGTCGACTCGTCCGGCCTGCCGGCAAAGTCACGTACCAGCGAACGCACTGCGAGAAGCCAGCCTTCGACGAAGAGCTTGCTGCGACGGCGCTTGGTCGACAGCTTGCAGCGCTTCTGTTGAGCGACATGAGCCGAGCGCGCCGCCACCAGTTGGTGGTGGAGCGTAGAGTAGGCGTGAGCGGCTAGCTCAGGGCCGATCCCTCGGCCCATGAACTTGAACGTCCAGCCCGCTGGCATCGCGTATGCCGCCAGGTAGTCGCAGCCGAAGGAGTTGGCGCAGATCCCGGCCAGTTCATGCAGCCATGGGGCAGGAGAGCGCCTGGTTCGAGTGGGAACGCACGCGGTCTCCACCGTGTGGGCCGAGATCTCCGCATCGCTGAGGTCGAACTGGCGCTTCAGGATCGCGGCCTGGCGCAATGCGGTTTCCGCCTCGTTCGGCGTGGCCCCCTTGGCATTCGCCAGGGCCATCAGCTTCTCGACCTTGGCGAGGACTTTTTGCTTGTCCATTACGCGTCCCCCTTGCAGCAGGTTGAGCCCTGCACGGGCGCGGTGCGGTCCAGGCGCTCGATCTCAGCCAGCGCCAGGGCGCAGGCCTTGACCAGATCTCGTCGCACGGTGGTTGGCTTCCACCACTGCTCATCCCAAGGCCATGCCAGCGACACCAGCAGGGCGGCGGTTCCATCGTTCGGAGCGCTGGATCCGGCCAGGGCGTAGCAGGCGGCGGCTCGGGCCATCTGGCCGTGGCTGTGCTCGTCGTCGTGCTCTGGCGTCCAGCCTTCGGCCTCGATCTGCCGGCGGCGCTCGGCTTGGACATCGAGCCATGCTTGGGGAACAGGGGATAGGCTCGAGGTGGGGTAAATTCGGTCTGCGACCTGCCTTACCCGGTCGACAATAGCCAGGGCTGCTACGTCGCCCAGTGCGACCTCCAGGGCGGCGAGCAGGTTGGCCATCAAGAACTGCTCACGCTCGTCCGCGTGGTTTTTTGCGCTTGGGCGCCTGTTCCAGTCGACCTGTGCTGAATACCTCGCTGTTACTGTGTCTGGCTCGCAGTAGGACGGCCCGATGTAAACCTGGCAGTCCAGGCATTCAATGGCACAGTTCCAGGCATTGGTGTCGAGCAGCTCGGGTTCCAGCATTCGAATGTTCGTGCTGCCGCAGAGCGGGCAGGGCTTGAGCTTGGGGTCACTCGGGGCTGCCGGTTCCAGCTTCTCCAGCTCCTCCAGCTTGGACTCAAGCGAGGCGACCCTGGCCAGGGCGGCGTCGCGCTGATTCAAGGCCTTGGCACAAGCCTCGCTGAGCAGGCGTTCATGCTGTTCTGCTGCCGCATCGAGATCGATTGGACTCAGGTGCTCTCCGAGCGGTCGCACGTACTGGCACACCGGGCCGTTATCGGTATCGTGGATCGATAGCACGAACCAACCGGAGCCTTCGGGTCGCGTTGGGATCCACTCGCTGTATCGTTGGTCCGATCGTGCAGAGTCGTAGAGGCGAGGCGCATCCGACTCCATGAAGACGGTCTGCAACTCAAGGCCAAGCCGGCGCAGCGTTTCCTGCGCCTCGTTGGAAGAGCAGTTGTCGGCCAGGTCTGGATAGTTCGGATGGGTCCAGAAGCCGAACTGGTCGCGCTCGACCAGGTGGGCTTGAATCATAGGCTTCATGCCAGGCCCCCCTCGCTCATGCCAAGCACTGCACTTGCCTCTGCGGCCAGTTGCTGGCCTTCCGGGCTAGGCGAGCTGCCGACGAAGAGCATCAGCCGCTCGATGACCTTCACGGTGTCCTGGGAGGGTTGGGCGAACTCGGCCAGGTGATCGATGGCAGTCGCGATATTCCAGATAGCCCTGTTCATGTCCCGCTGGATCACGTGGATCGAGCTGGCATTGGCCGCGATGGCCAGTTGCGACTTCGTCTGCAACAGTAGGTCGTGGGCGATTTGGAGCAGGGCGTTCTGCAGGGGCTGTCCACAGGCACGCTGCTGAGCGCGAACCGGAGCGACAAGGCCCTGCAGCATCGCAGCACCTTCAGCCTCGACCAGCAGATTGTCGGAAGCACCGGCGGCAGCGCCTGCTTTGGCCATGTAGCCTTGCACGTAGGCGTCGAACTGGGTCTCGGCGATCAGGCTCAGGATGAGGTTGTTGCGGTTCTGGAGGTTCATATGAGGCCCTCCGGAGCCGATTGCAGAGCGTCTGTCCAGAGCTGAAGGGTTTCCTGCTCCTCGCTGGTCAGAGCGATCTGTGCGGTGCAGTCAGCGACCTTCTGCTTGATGACGCGCAGGCGCTCCTCGACTTCTCTGCCATCGTCGTAGGCGATTTCGTGAGTCAGGTGGCTAATGAAGTCACATCGCAGGCTCCCCACCTGACTAGCGAAATACTCGGCTTCACTGCGCCACCCGATGAGCTGCTTGGGACGCTCCAGCCAGCGTTTGAGTTTTGAGTGGAGCTGGTGCGTGGAGTACAGGGGATCGAACACCTTGGCCCGGTTGTAGATCAACGCGATCTGCAGGATTTCCAGCCGCTCTTCGAGCGTATTTCCCGGAAGCGGGTAGTTCGAGGCGACCAGTTGCTTGGCCAGGCGCCCGCGCAGCTCACGCCGCTTCTTGGCCTGTTTCTCGTCGCGATCACGCTTTTCCTTCGCATGCTCGACCTGCTGGTTCACCGAGTCGAGCAAGCGCGCAGCGTCTTGTAGGAGCTGCTTTTGCTCGAAGCTCAAGTAGCAACCCAGCTTCCCGAACAGGTCGGTACCGCCACCAGTCAGCTTGCGTATTTCTCGCGCAGCGCCGGTCAACTTGGCCTGTTGGCTCCGAAGGTCGGCGGCGCTGCCGAACTTGTTCAGTTGCAGCACAAGTTCCGCGTCGACGTCGCGGGCTTGGGTGATAGGAGGCTTCGCCATGTCAGCGCCCTCCCTTGACCAGTGCTGCTACCGCCTCCGGCGTCAGCGCGAGGAAGCGGTCAGTCCACTCGGGAAAGACCTCGATGGCCAGGTTACGGATGATTTCCAGCGCGGGCGCTGATGTGCGATTCGAGGGTTGCCGCGTTTCGAGGCGGTGCGCTGGTAGCCCGCGCGATGCTGCATTGCGAAACACGACGGCATCCGGGACAGTCGTTTCGAGTACAGAAATGTCCTGATGCTCATCGAAGATGGCACGCACATTCTCGTGAATCGCCCGGGAGTCATTGGTCTGGTCCAGGCAGTTGATGACGATCTGAACCTTGGGGATCCGCATGCCGAGGCGCTCGTAGGGACGCAGTCCATCGAGCATTTGCATGGTGCCGCGGTTGAACTCGCGGGCAGTGAGCATGTTGGGCTGCAGGGGGGAAACAACCAGATCCGATGCGAGCACGACCATTTCTAGTAAAGCGGAGCGCGCACCTTGGGTGTCGATCAGCACCAGGTCGTAGCCCTGTTTCAGGGACGGCATGAGGTTTGCCAGCCGGAGCCGGCCATCGGGCGCCTGGAGCAGTAGGTTGTTGAGCTGGTTGTTCTGGTCGTTGGAAATCACGACGTCCAGGTTGGGGATAATCGTCCTGGAGATGATCCTCGCTGGGTCAGTTATGTTGGCGGCGAGCAGGTCGTAGATGCCGCCCTGGGCGACTTCAGGAAGCTCGTAGTACGAAGATAGGGAGGGCTGGACGGGGTCCAGGTCGATGAGGAGGGTCTTCAGGCCAGCATCGGCGCAAAATGCACCGAGGTTGGCGGCGGTGGTGGATTTCCCTACACCACCCTTGGTGGATACAATTGAAGTCGCTTTCGCATTCATGTCTACAGCCTCTAATGTGGGGTCATTAGAGGCTGCTAAACAGACTCGTTGTAACGGGAGTGGAAACCCTTCCTAGACGACCTTGGTCCAAATGGCTTTTAACCAATTGGTCGTAGGTTCGAATCCTACACGACCCACCATATTAGAAAGGAGTTTCTGTAGCTCTCCGTAGAGCTCGCAACTTTAGCTTCGGAGCTGCAGTATGCCTTGGCCAGGAAACTGGCCAGAATCGACCGAGTCGATATGAAAAGCCCGCCCGACAAGGCGGGCTTTTCTGTTTCCGCAGTCCGGATATCTCATCCCCAGCGCACCGCAACTCTTATCCTTATCGACATCGGGAAGAAGGCCGGTTTCGCGCTTCCGCCAGTCATATCGGTACTGGCAGCCGCTTTCCCGTTCGTTCTGGCGTGTTCCTGTCAGACCCCGCGCAGCCTGGTGAACTGGTGCACGGCTATCCGAGGATTTGTCAGCGGACCGGGACTCCCATAGAGTGAGGTTCCTTTCCTGGCGACCGGATGAGTGACCCGATGCCGACCCCGGTTTTCATAAAGAGAACGGTACTGTTTGGCGACTGTGATCCCGAAGGGATCGTCTATACGCCACGTTTTTCATACTTTGTGCTGGAAGCGGTGCAGGAGGCGCTCGGGGTCTGGCTGGGCGGCCCGGGGCTCAGAACCCTCCTGGGGTTCAGGATTCTTCCCCCGGCGAGAGCGTTCTCCCTGGAATTCCTGCATCCGGTCACCTGGGACGACGAGCTCACGATGCAGGTGGGCGTGTCGAACGTGGGGACGCATTCTTTCTCGTTTTCAGTCGAAGGACGTCTTTCGCCGGACGTGGTGGCGTTCACTGCGAGCCTGACGCAGGTCTGTGTCTCCCCGGATACCCGCGAAGTCATGGAGGTCCCCGCGCAGCTCCGCGCGCTCCTCGCATAGAGAAACATTCTGGCTATTCGTCGCGGCGCTGGCTACGGCCGGCAGGACGCTGCGAGCGGCATGCCGCTGACCTGCTCCGTGGGGCTCCGGAGGAGGGCGGCAAGCCGCCTTCCTTCATTTCTACTCGTTGCCGAGCATCGCATCCAGATCGCGCATGGTCTGTTTCTTGGCCTGGACGCCCTGCAGTTCGACGAACATTGCCTGGACGGTCTGCACCATGCGTGCAATGGGCATCTTGCCCAGCGGCAACATCTGGTTGTTGTCGCGGATGGCCGGGGCGCAGACGAAAGCGAACGAGCGTTGCAGCCAGTAATCGTATTTCCCCGGGTCGATCCAGCCGTCGACGGTTTTCACGTTGGTGATGACGTTGTCGATGCGGCGCATGGCGCGTGCGTTGTCGAAGCGGACCCTGCGCTCCTTGCACTTGAACTGGACCTCGTAGGCCGTCAGCGTCGGCATCGACCGGTCTTCGAATAGCTGGATGATCTGCGCCGACTGGATACCTTTGGGTTGCTGCAAGATGCCGGTGGCGTTGGCGACGAATACCTCGTTGTTGTAGCGTTCGCCCTTGCCGTAGACGATCCAGTAGTCGCCGGTGCTTTCGGCGACCGCAGTCGTTGCCGTGCAGATGAAGGTGAGCGGCAGCAGCCAGCGCCGAGCGTGAAGGAATGGTTTGCCCATGAGTTCGTCCTTGAATGTCTTGTTCCCGACCGCGGAGGGTCATCCAAGGGACGAATCATAGGTGCAGCCCAAGGTGAGGGTCGACTAGCACGGATGAGCTATGGACGAAGCGGGGGAACTCGATCGGAGTTCGCTCCATCGGCACGTTCGGGAGGGTCGATGGCTGGCGCCTCGGGTGCGCTCCGCCACGCATTCGAACGAGAACGACGGGCCGGCTTTACTGCTCGGAAGGCACGCTGCGCCGCTGTTGGCGGCATCAAGCTGCCGGCGATGGGGGAGGGCGGCAGGCGCTCGTCGACTGGCCGGTCGATCTGCCGGGTACGCCTGCTGGACGTCGTTAGGGTCAGGCCGTCTGCCGCGCGATGACTCCATGAGGTCGGGGGGCTAGTCGAAAAGCGCCTCTGGCGTTTCCGCGTGGATTCGCTGCCATAACGTCTGGATCTGCGAGGCCAGTACCCGGTGCTCGGAAAGCGGCGGCAAGGCGTCCACCGGGAAGTACTCGGCCGCCGACGTTTCGTCCGTTTGTTGTTGAAGACTGCCTCCGGTGACGTGGCAGAAGAAGAAGGCTTTCAACGCATGCGGCAGTTGGGGAGGGTGGGGATGCTTGTGCTTGTCCAGCAATGCCAACAGGCGTATCGCTCGAACTTCCAGTCCGCTTTCTTCCTGGGTTTCGCGAACTACCGCATCTGCCGGCGACTCGTTTACGTCGCACCAGCCGCCTGGTAGGGTCCAGCGACTATCCGAGGCCTCCCGAACCAGCAGAACCCGCTGTTGCGAGTCGAGGATCAACGCACGGACGTCCAGTTTCGGGGTCGGGTAGTGGCTGTCCAGAGCGATCCAGTTCTCGACCCGTTCGTACGCTACCCCCTGGTCGCTGGCGATGAATTCGGCGACGGCATGCTGGAGCGCGCGAAAGCGTCCGATGTCGAAGCGGTCCTTGGAGAAGGCGAGACCGGCCTGGGCGGTGGACAGTATCAATTCCAGAAGACGGGCAAGCGCCCTGGGATCGCTGACCGATGGCATCCTTCCTTCCGTTTTTTCGGCCTTCGCGTGGTCCGCGTCGTGCAAGCCGTCCAATGGATTTGCCATAGATAGAACCCTCGCCGCTCGATGATCTGTAGAGCTGGTTTTCAACCAGGTGTTCCCTGCGTCTTCCTCGTATGCCTGTGTGCGCCAATAGTGGCTTATGCCGCTGTTTTATCGCGACCTGCGCGTAACCCTGACTCGCCTGTCGCAGCGATGGCTCCTCCGCCAGGTTCGCTTCGAACCGTCAGGCGGTCGCAACCGATGACGCCTCTTCGCACAGACTTACCGTAGGAGTTTCCCTCCCCGAAACGAGCGGTCGGGCCGGCTGCGGTCGGCTGGCAAAGGTAGACTCCGTGCCGGCCATGAGCGTTTCCAGGGCCGTTTGGGTCCGTTCGAGGAGACGCAACAAGCGATGCTCCCCTGTTTGGACGGCAGAGGCGGAGGCAATTCCCTTATGCTGCTTGCGGATAACTGGCCCGGACGGCATGTACGGCCTTGTCGTTCTACGGATGCCTGGAGTCCCGCAGGCGGGACAGCGCAACGCGCAGTGACCTTCCTTTAAGCATATCGATGGAGTCTGTATGAAAGAGCTTGGTTCGGAATCGCCGATGGAAAGTCTTTTCGACATTCGTTCGCTGGAGGCCATTACCGGCGGCGAGCCGGCTGCATTGCAGCGGTTGCTGGAAACTTTATTGGCCAGCAGTCGGGATGATCGTACTCGGTTGGCGGAATTGCTTGAACTCGCAGACCTGCAAGGAGTGGCCGAACTTGCGCACAGGATAAAAGGGGCTGCGAGGGTGGTGGGCAGCAGCCTATTGGTCGAGTCTTGTTCCTGCCTTGAAAAGGCTTGCCAGAACCCATCGGAGTCTTCCGAGCGGATAGCCAATCTGGCCTCTTCATTGGAAGGCAAACTAAGTGCGTTCGAAATCAGTATCTCAACCGAATTGGCAAAGCTCTAGAGATCGGACCAGATAGAGGTTTCAGAAGCTGTTCAGGTTTCTCCATAACCTGAATCGCATCTATTCACCAGCATGGATTTCCCGTTCCCGTAAGCTCCGCGCCTGCTGCTGGAGTAATGGGATAATTGGGAGCCTGCTGGGTTTGCTTTGGTTTGTCTTGGTTTTTCATTTTTCTATATAAGAGGCGCTATCGAAGCTGATGCGCTTCTTTCGGATCGTTCATTTTGTTTGGCTGTTAGTGGTAGCGGGCTTATGGTGTCGGAGGGTTTTTAACTACGAGGTTTTTTCCGCTTGTAGGAAACTTCATACAAGCACTGGGGAGATTTCACACGATTGCCTGGGAAGTGCTTCGTTGTCGTTCTATTCGGCTTTTCGGAGAATGTTGCTGGCTCTTATAGAGTTCAAAAATCGCAACACTTTCACTGTCAAAAGGAAGCTCAATCGTGTCCATTTCCATGAAAAGCATTCTGGCTGCCGCAGTAGCCAGCCTGGTCGTCGGCAATGCCATGGCGGCAGACGGCACCATCAATTTCAAAGGTGAAATCACCGCGGCCGCTTGCAGCATCACTGGTGGTGCCGGCACCACCGTTGGCGGTGCTGCGGGCAACCAGACCATCGACGTAAACCTTGGCAAGATCAGCATCGACTCGCTGGGCGGCACCGCGGGCGGCAGCATCGCCGGTGGTACCAGCCTGAACCTGAACCTGGACTGTGGCAAGACCGGTACCGGCCTGACCACCGTCAAGCTGAAGTTCAACCCGATGTCTGGGAGCACTATTGACCCGAACAATGAGAGCCTGCTGAAAACCGTCGGCACCGCCACCGGTGTCGGTATCGGTATCTATGGATCCGATGGCAAGCTGCTGAACCTGTCGGCGAACGAGACCATCGATGCGCCCCTGGATTCCAAGGTACAAAAAGATGGCGAAGGCAATGACATCACTGTCTACAGTGCCAAGCTGAATCTGCGTGCCGCTTATGTCAAATCCGGCTCCGTAGCTCCTACGGCTGGTAGTGCCGACGGTTCCCTGCCGTTCACCCTGGAATACAACTAAGTTCTGCTACGTGGGCGGGGTATGTATATACCCCGTTCCATGAGGTGCGAGTTCATCATGAAATATCCATTTTCTTCCAGAGTTATCTGGGGTGGCATCCTTTTGCTTTTTTCCACCCTGGCCAATGCGGGAATCACACTGGGAGGAACCCGGGTCGTTCTGCAGGCGCCTGCCAAGGAGGCTGCGATCCTGGTCAGGAACCAGGCTTCCAAGGACGTGATGATTCAATCCTGGGTAGAGGCTGATAATGGGGCAGATAAACGTGAGGTTCCGTTTGTCATCACGCCTGCCCTCAGTCGTTTGGGAGGCAACAAGCAGCAAACCCTGCGTATCCTGTTTCAAGGGGAAGGCTTGCCGAGCGACAGGGAATCCGTATTCCGCCTGAACGTCCAGGAAATTCCGCAAAAATCTGCCTCGGCTAATACGTTGCAGATAGCTTTGCGCCAGCGTATCAAGGTCTTCTACCGCCCCGATAACTTGTCGGGAACTTCCGCCGAAGCGCCTGGAAAGTTGAACTGGCGTCTTGTCCGTCAGGGTGGAAAGTCAGTTGTCGAAGTTTCCAACGATACTGCGTTTCATGTCTCTTTAGCCAGCGTGAAATTAAAAGCTGGCAATGCCTACTATGTTGTTGATGCCGACATGGTCGCGCCGAAGTCGAGTCGCCGATTCGAAATCAAGGGAACTCCATCCGGCGTTTCTGGAAATGTCGAGTTCCAGAGCGTAAATGACTATGGCGGACTCGATAAACATTCCAGCTCCTTATCCGACTGAAGCTCAGAAGAGCAGAGTAGAAGAGCAGAAGAACTGCTCTTAACTTCCCCTATGGATGGGTGTTTCCGTTTTGTCGGAAATTAGTCCAAGGAATATTCGCGTGGCCATATTTAGGAAAAAGTTCGACTTCGAGTTGTCCGTCTATTCCAGGTCTTCCTGTCTCATGGCCTTGGGATTGGCTTTGCCTGCCGTAACTTTCGCGGTGGAATTCAACGCCGAGTTCCTGAACAACGAGGGCGGGGCGCCCGTTGAACTGAAGTATTTCGAGAACGGCAACTCGGTGTCGCCCGGCACTTACAGCGTCGACATTCATTTGAACCAGATCATGATCCGGCGCGAAGATGTCGTGTTCAGTGCCGATCCCGAAACCGGAAGCGTTCGTCCGGTCGTCCGGGTAGGGCTGCTCAAGGAGATCGGGGTCGATATAGCCCGGCTGACGCGAGACAAACTCATTCCGGATAATCTGGAAAACAATACGCCCCTGAATGTCGCCGAACTCATCCCCGGTGCATCCATCGAGTTCGACGTCAACAGCCTTTCCCTGCTGGTCAGCATTCCACAGCTGTATGTACAGCGGCACTCGCGTGGCTATGTGGATCCCTCTCTTTGGGATGACGGTGTCACCGCGTTGTTTTCCAACTACCAGGCCAACTTCACGCGCAACACCAACTTTGGCCAGAACAGCGATTATCGCTACCTGGGCCTGCGCAACGGCTTCAACCTGTTTGGCTGGCGTCTGCGCAACGACTCCTCCCTGAGCGGAGGTACCGGCATGCGCAACAAGTTCAGTAGCAACCGTACCTATGTGGAACGTGACATTCGTGCCCTGAAGGGGACTTTGTCCCTCGGCGAGTTGTATACCTCCGCTCAGGGGGATGCTTTCGAGAGCGTGCGTATGCGCGGCGTGCAACTGCAATCCGATATCGGCATGCTGCCCGACAACGAGATCAGCTATACCCCGGTGGTGCGCGGTATCGCTGAAACCAATGCGACGGTCGAGGTGAGCCAGAATGGCTTCGTGATCTATTCCACCAACGTACCTCCCGGTGCGTTCGAGATCACCGACATCTATCCCAGCGGCTCCAATGGCGACCTGGAGGTCAAGATCATCGAGGCGGACGGACGCCAGCGGTCCTTCAAGCAGTCCTATTCCTACCTGCCGGTCATGACCCGCAAGGGGAACCTGCGCTATGGCCTGGCCGCCGGTGAGTACCATAATGATGGCCAGCCGTCGGTCAACCTGCTCCAGGGGTCGGCTGTGTATGGCTTGTCCGACAGGGTTACCGGCTTTGGCGGCCTGCTCGCTGCGGAGAAGTACAATGCCACCAACCTGGGCCTCGGCTTCAACACGCCCCTGGGCGGTTTTTCTGCGGACGTGACCCATAGCCAGTCCCGCACGCGGCGGGGTGGGCGCAACCAGGGACAGAGTCTGCGGCTTCTCTATTCCAAGACCATCAACGCCACCGAAACCAGCTTTACCGTGGTGGGCTATCGCTATTCCACGGAAGGCTACCGTACTCTCAGCCAGCATATCGACGACATGTCCGAAGAGAGCTACCTCTATGGCTCAAGTTCCAGTCGGCAGAAGAGCCGCATAGACCTGACGGTGAACCAGACGCTGTTCCGACGCAGTTCGCTCTATCTCACGGCGGGCGAAACCACATATTGGAATCGCCCCGGCAGCAGCCGTCGCGTGCAGTTCGGCTTCAGCAGCGGCATCAAGCGCGCGAGCTATAGCCTGGCGGTTTCCCGTACCCAGGAGACGGGTTCGTTCGGGCGCTCCGATACCCAGTTCACGGCCTCCGTCAGCATCCCCTTGGGCGGTAGCGCACGCTCCAGTCAGGTATATGCCAATGCCGTGAGTTCACAGCATGGTGATTCGAGCCTGAACACCGGTATCTCCGGATACCTGGATGAAGCCAATGCGTTCAACTACAGCGCACAGGCCAACTACAGCAAGGACGGCGGCAACTCCGGCAGCGTCGGCCTGGGTTGGGACACGTCCAAGGCCAAGTTGTCCGCCAATTACAGCCAGGGGCGCGACAACAAGCAGATCAACCTGGGAGCAAGCGGTTCGGTAGTGGTGCATTCGGGGGGAGTGACCTTCGGCCAGCCGGTGGGGGAAACGTTTGGCCTGGTGGAGGTTCCGGAGGTCGGCGGCGTCGGCCTCGACGGCTACTCTTCGGTTCGCACCGACGGCCGTGGCTATGCCGTGCTCCCTTACATGCAACCCTATCGTTACAACTGGGTGAACCTGGATACCAATACCCTTGGAAGCGATACCGAGATCAGCGACAGCACGCAAATGGCCGTGCCGACCCGGGGCGCCGTGATCGCCAAGCGTTTCTCCGCGGAGTCCGGTCGGCGGGTGCAGTTCGACCTGAGCATGGACTCTGGAGGAAAGATTCCCTTCGGTGCACAGGCATACGACAAGGAAGAGCGGGTCGTGGGAATGGTCGACAACCTGTCCCGTTTGCTGGTGTTCGGTATCGAGGACCAGGGGCGCCTGTCCATTCGCTGGAGCGATGGCTCCTGTTCCGTCGACTATCAGTTGCCGCCCAGGAACAAGGACCTGACTTACGAACGAGTTGCGCTCAGTTGCCGTCGGTCCTCGATCTGAAATGTCCCCGCTGCAGTCGGGTCAAGTCAAAAGGCGAGGATTTTTCCGGTGAACACCGGGCGCGAGGGCAAGCGGCAGCTCACTCGTCCTCGATCATGCTCAACAGGTCTGGTGTCCTGCCTCGGGTTTCCAAACGCAGCAACCACTGCTTGGCGGCCAACCCACCGGCGAAACCGGTGAGGCCGCCAGAGGCTCCGATCACCCTATGGCAAGGTGCAACAATGGACAGTGGGTTCCGTCCGTTGGCGGCTCCAACCGCCCGTACTGCGTTGGGGCTGCCGATCTGCACGGCTATTTCCGTATAGCTGCGGGTCTCGCCGAATGGAATGGTGAGCAGGGCGGACCAGACCTTTTTCTGAAATTCGGTACCTTGGAAGTCGAGCGGGAGTTTGAACCGGGAACGTTTGCCGGAAAAATATTCCCGCAACTGGCGTTCGGTTTCCGCCAGGAGGGAGCTGTCCTCGGAGAGCCGCATCTCGTCCAGCGGTACTCGGTTGGGACGCTCATGCTGCCAAAGAATCGCGACCAGAAAGGCATCGTCCCTGGCTACCAGGGTCAGTGTCCCGACCGGCGATTCCATTTTCCTGTAGCTATGGGGCATGTAGGTGTCCTCTTCGGCAGGCTCGCCCAGTGTACTACGCAATGGGATTTCAACAGGGAAGCCTGCAAATGGCAGGCGAGGCGGGGCGGAGCGCTATCGGCCCGATGGATGGCCGCCTGCTTCCAGGCATGCCGTCGCCCCTTGGAGCCCAGGTCGAGCGCCTCGAACTGTGAGATCTGGGAGGCGATTTGCCGAGCAAAGTGGGTTGTCATTGGTTTGCCATCTCATGGGTTCGGACGAGGCCTCGAGCAAGGGTTGTAACGGTTTTTGTCTGGCCAATGGGCTCTTGCGTAAAAAGGCTGCCGCCCTTCTTGCTTGGTTGCCGTTCTCGGATCCCGCGCAGCCCGGTGGGTGTGCCAAATTTCTCGCGGTTTGGTTCGCGCCGATTGCCGCGGCCTACGAAGCCCGTGGTTCTTCTCCCCGAAACTTTTTCGTTCGGACTCCGAATATCGCGCTTCGCCCAGCGCCGCTAGTTTCCCGTTCCTGACAAAGCAAGCGCTCTGGCTCAGGTATCTCCTGATCCGGATGCATATCGCTGAAGAGGGAACGTTCTGTCATGTCCACATTGGCCAACCTGACCGAGGTTCTGTTCCGCCTCGATTTCGATCCCGATACCGCCGTTTATCACTATCGGGGCCAGACTCTCAGCCGGCTGCAATGCCGGACCTACATTCTCTCCCAGGCCAGCCAACTGGCCCGCCTGCTCAAGCCCGGCGATCGCGTGGTGCTGGCGTTGAACGACTCGCCTTCGCTGGCCTGCCTGTTCCTGGCCTGCATCGCGGTCGGCGCCATTCCCGCCGTGATCAATCCCAAGTCCCGCGAGCAGGCCCTGGCCGATATCGCTGCCGACTGCCAGGCCAGCCTGGTGGTGCGTGAAGCCGATGCACCGTCGCTGAGCGGTCCTTTGGCGCCGTTGACCCTGCGTGCGGCCGCCGGACGCCCTTTGCTCGACGATTTCTCGCTGGACGCGCTGGTCGGTCCTGCGGACCTCGATTGGAGTGCCTTCCATCGCCAGGACCCGGCGGCAGCCTGTTTCCTGCAATACACCTCGGGTTCCACCGGGGCGCCCAAGGGGGTGATGCACAGCCTGCGCAACACGCTCGGTTTCTGCCGGGCGTTCGCTACGGAGTTGCTGGCATTGCAGGCGGGAGACCGGCTGTATTCGATTCCCAAGATGTTCTTCGGCTATGGCATGGGCAACAGCCTGTTCTTTCCCTGGTTCAGCGGAGCCTCGGCGCTGCTCGACGATACCTGGCCGAGCCCGGAGCGGGTTCTGGAGAACCTGGTCGCCTTCCGCCCCCGGGTCCTGTTTGGGGTGCCGGCCATCTATGCCTCGCTGCGTCCGCAGGCCAGGGAGCTGTTGAGCAGCGTGCGCCTGGCGTTTTCCGCCGGCTCGCCGCTGCCGCGCGGCGAGTTCGAATTCTGGGCCGCGCACGGGCTGGAGATCTGCGACGGCATCGGGGCTACCGAGGTCGGCCATGTGTTCCTCGCCAACCGCCCGGGCCAGGCGCGTGCCGACAGCACCGGGCTGCCGTTGCCTGGCTATGAGTGCCGGCTGGTGGACCGCGAAGGACACACTATCGAGGAAGCGGGCCGGCAAGGCGTGCTGTTGGTGCGTGGCCCTGGGCTGAGTCCGGGTTACTGGCGGGCCAGCGAAGAGCAGCAGGCGCGCTTCGCAGGTGGCTGGTACCGCACCGGCGACCTGTTCGAGCGCGACGAGTCGGGTGCCTACCGTCACTGTGGGCGGGAAGACGATCTGTTCAAGGTGAATGGCCGCTGGGTGGTGCCGACCCAGGTCGAGCAGGCGATCTGCCGTCATCTGCCGGAAGTGAGCGAGGCGGTTCTGGTTCCTACCTGCCGGCTGCACGACGGCTTGCGTCCGACCCTGTTCGTCACCCTGGCCACTCCGCTGGACGACAACCAGATCCTGCTGGCGCAGCGCATCGACCAGCATCTCGCCGAACAGATTCCCTCGCACATGCTGCCCAGCCAATTGCATGTGCTGCCGGCCTTGCCGCGCAACGACAACGGCAAGTTGGCGCGCGCCGAGCTGCGCCACCTGGCCGACACCCTTTATCACGACAACCTTCCGGAGGAACGGGCATGTTGATTCAGGCTGTGGGGGTGAACCTGCCCCCATCCTATGTGTGTCTGGAGGGGCCGCTGGGAGGCGAACGCCCTCGCGCCCAGGGCGACGAGATGCTGATGCAGCGCTTGCTGCCGGCGGTTCGCGAAGCCCTGGACGAGGCGGCGGTCAAGCCCGAGGAGATCGACCTGATCGTCGGCCTCGCCCTGTCTCCCGACCATCTGATCGAGAACCGCGACATCATGGCGCCGAAGATCGGCCATCCGTTGCAGAAGGTCCTCGGCGCGAATCGCGCGCATGTCTTCGACCTCACCGACTCGAGCCTGGCCCGCGCCCTCTACGTGGTCGATACCCTCGCCAGCGACCAGGGCTATCGCAACGTCCTGGTCGTGCGCGGCGAATCCAGCCAGGGATTGGAAGTGGACAGCGAGTCCGGCTTCGCCCTTGCCGACGGCGCCCTGGCGCTGCTCTGCCGGCCGACCGGCAAGGCCGCGTTCCGTCGCGGTGCGCTGGGCGGTGATCCGGCGCAGGAATGGCTGCCGCTGAGCATTCCGCTGAATACCGATATTCGCCAGGTAGGCGACGTCAAGGGACACCTCAACCTGCCGGCCCAACCTGGATTGCCCGAAGCGGTACGCGCCGGATTCACCCGTCTGGCCGGGGACTTTCCGCAACTGAACTGGGTGCGCGAGGAATGGTTCGGCCAGGGACGGCCCGATGGTCGTTGCCTGGGGCCGTTCGAACTGGCGTCGCAACTGCGCGCGGCACAGCGCGACCGTCTGGATGAACTGCTGCTGATCAGCTTCGATCCGTTCGGCATGGTGGTGGAGGGCGTGACCCTGGAACTGGCGGGAGAAGCTCATGCATAAGGTCAAACTGGCAGCGATCACCTGTGAACTTCCGGCTCGCAGCTACGAAAACGACGATCCGGTGTTCGCTGCGGTACCGGACCTCAGCGAGTCCTGGTGGCAATTCTGGGGCGTCAATCGGCGGGGCTATTTCGACCCGCGGAACGGCGAGAACGAGTTCAGCCTGGTGGTCCGGGCCGCCGAGCGCCTGCTGCGCAGCAGCGATACCGCGCCGGATAGCGTGGACATGCTGATCTGTTCGGCTTCCTCGCCGATCATGACCGACGCCGGCGATGTCCTGCCGGACCTGCGCGGACGTCTCTACCCGCGCATGGGCAACGTGCTGTCCAAGCAGCTCGGCCTGAGTCGGGCGCTGCCATTGGATTCGCAGATGGAGTGCGCCAGCTTCCTGCTCAACCTGCGCCTGGCAGCGAGCATGATCCGCCAGGGTAAGGCCGAGAAAGTGCTGGTGGTGTGCAGCGAGTACATCTCCAACCTGCTCGACTTCACCTCGCGTACCTCGACCCTGTTCGCCGATGGCTGCGCGGTGGCCCTGCTGACCCGCGGCGACGATGACAGCTGCGACCTGCTGGCTTCGGCCGAACACAGCGACGCTACGTTCTATGAAGTGGCCACCGGTCGCTGGCGCCTGCCGGAAAACCCGACCGGCGAGGCCAAGCCGCGGCTGTATTTCTCGTTGTTCAGCGACGGCCAGAACAAGATGGCCAGCTTCGTCCCGACCAACGTGCCGATCGCGATGCGCCGGGCGTTGGAAAAGGCCGGCCTGGGCAGCGATGACATCGATTATTTCGTCTTCCACCAGCCAGCGCCGTTCCTGGTCAAGGCCTGGGCCGAGGGCATCGGTGCCCGTCCTGAGCAGTACCAACTGACGATGGGCGATACCGGCGTGATGATCTCCGTTTCCATCCCGTACACCCTGATGACCGGCCTGCGCGAGGGCAAGATCCGCCCCGGCGATCGTATCGTCATGGCCGGCGCAGCCACTGGCTGGGGGTTCGCCGCCCAGGTCTGGCAATTGGGCGAGGTGCTGGTGTGCTGAGGCATCGCCATGTTGAACCACGGTGTCCGAGGAGGGCTGCACATGGGTAATCCGATCCTGGCCGGGCTGGGTTTCAGCCTGCCGAAACGCCAGGTCAGCAATCATGACCTGGTAGGGCGCATCAATACGTCGGACGAGTTCATCGTCGAACGTACCGGCGTGCGCACCCGCTATCACGTCGAGCCGGAACAGGCGGTCAGCGCGCTGATGGTGCCGGCGGCGCGCCAGGCCATCGAGGCTGCCGGGCTGCTGCCGGAGGACATCGACCTGTTGCTGGTGAACACCCTGTCGCCGGACCACCACGACCCGTCCCAGGCCTGCCTGATCCAGCCGCTGCTGGGCCTGCGGCACATCCCGGTGCTGGATATCCGGGCACAGTGCAGCGGGTTGCTGTACGGCTTGCAGATGGCTCGCGGGCAGATCCTCGCCGGGCTGGCACGGCATGTCCTGGTGGTCTGCGGCGAGGTGCTGTCCAAGCGCATGGACTGTTCGGACCGCGGCCGCAACCTGTCGATCCTGCTCGGCGACGGTGCCGGCGCAGTGGTGGTCAGCGCCGGCGAGAGCCTCGACGACGGCCTGCTGGACCTGCGCCTGGGCGCCGACGGCAACTACTTCGACCTGCTGATGACTGCGGCGCCGGGCAGTGCCTCGCCGACCTTCCTCGACGAGAATGTCCTGCGCGAGGGCGGGGGCGAGTTCCTCATGCGCGGCCGGCCGATGTTCGAGCATGCCAGCCAGACCCTGGTACGGATCGCCGGCGAAATGCTCGCGGCCCATGAGCTGACCCTGGACGACATCGACCATGTGATCTGCCATCAACCGAACCTGCGCATCCTCGATGCGGTACAGGAGCAACTGGGCATTCCCCAGCACAAGTTCGCGGTGACCGTGGATCGTCTGGGCAACATGGCTTCGGCCTCGACCCCGGTCACGCTGGCGATGTTCTGGCCGGACATCCAGCCGGGACAGCGGGTGCTGGTCCTGACCTACGGCTCCGGCGCGACCTGGGGCGCGGCGCTGTACCGCAAACCTGAGGAGGTGAACCGGCCATGTTGAGGCTTTCGGCTCCCGGTCAACTGGATGATGACCTGTGCCTGTTGGGGGACGTCCAGGTGCCGGTGTTCCTGCTGCGTCTCGGTGAGGCGAGCTGGGCGCTGGTTGAAGGAGGGATCAGCCGGGATGCCGAATTGGTTTGGGCGGACCTGTGCCGCTGGGTCGCCGACCCGTCCCAGGTGCACTACTGGCTGATCACCCACAAGCACTACGACCACTGCGGCCTGCTGCCCTACCTGTGTCCGCGGCTGCCGAACGTACAGGTCCTGGCGTCCGAGCGGACCTGCCAGGCCTGGAAGTCGGAAAGCGCGGTGCGGGTGGTCGAGCGCTTGAACCGGCAACTGTTGCGTGCGGAGCAGCGGTTGCCCGAGGCCTGTGCCTGGGACGCTCTGCCGGTTCGCGCGGTGGCCGACGGCGAGTGGCTGGAGCTGGGACCGCGGCATCGCCTGCAGGTCATAGAGGCCCACGGCCACAGCGACGATCACGTGGTTTTCTACGACGTGCGACGCCGACGCCTGTTCTGCGGCGATGCCCTGGGCGAGTTCGACGAGGCAGAGGGGGTGTGGCGGCCGCTGGTGTTCGACGACATGGAGGCTTACCTGGAGTCCCTGGAACGTCTGCAGCGTCTGCCGACCCTGCTGCAACTGATCCCGGGACACGGCGGCCTGCTGCGGGGGCGGCTGGCCGCGGATGGGGCCGAGTCGGCCTATACCGAGTGTCTGCGCCTGTGCCGGCGGTTGCTCTGGCGCCAGTCCATGGGCGAATCCCTCGACGAACTGAGCGAGGAGCTGCACCGCGCCTGGGGTGGGCAGAGCGTCGACTTCCTGCCCGGCGAACTGCACCTGGGGAGCATGCGCCGGATGCTGGAGATTCTCTCCCGCCAGGCGCTGCCTCTGGACTGACACGGGACATCCATTGCGGCGATCGCCGCCGACGGCAGCGGTCGCAATTGGGGGAAAAGGGGGGTTATCGATGATGAACATGCCGTTGCGCGCTAGCGTCGCGCAGGCCAGTCGCCCATGGGCGCGAGGAGGTGGCTCGTGAGCGGGGTTGGCTATCGACTGGAAGAAAGTCTGGAGTACCGCACGCTGGTGCCGGAGGCGCTGTCGATCTGGCGCATGGCCGGCGCCAACCGGATGCTGTTCGACTGCTTCGACGTGGACAGCAAGGCTGCGCGGCGTAGCGTGGCGATCCTTTCCAGCTGCCTGCGCATCGAGTGCTGGGGGCGCGATGTGGTGCTGCGGGCGTTGAACTCCAACGGACGTGCCTTGCTGGCGCCATTGAGCGAGGCCTGTCCGGCCCAGGTCACCTGCTTGCGTGACGGCGACACCCTGCACTGGCGCTTCCCCCAGGAAGAGTCGCATGCGGACGAGTGGCGACGCCTGCATGGCCTGTCCAGCCTGGAGGCGCTGCGCCGCGTGCTCGGAACGCTGGGCGACGCGGAGGGGCCCGCGCTGCTGGGCGGCCTGTTCAGCTTCGACCTGGCCGAGCAGTTCGAACCCTTGCCGGCGCCGGCCGAACCTGCGCGGCATTGCCCGGACTACCTGTTCCTGGTGCCGGAGTTGCTGCTGGACATCGATCACCTGGCGCGCCGGACTTCGCTGCAGGCGTTCGTCCACGATCCGGCCGGGCACGACCGGTTGGCCGCCAGCCTGCGCCAGTGTGCCGACGAATTCCATGGCGCCGTGGAGGAGGTTTCCGAGTCGCCGGTGGCAGGCGTACGGGCCGGCAACTACCAGGTCGACCTGGACGATGCGAGCTTTGCCCGCCAGGTAGAGCGCCTGCAGGCCCACGTGAGGGCCGGCGACGTGTTCCAGATCGTACCGTCGCGCAGCTTCAGCATGCCGTGTGCGGACCCCTGGCGGGCCTATCGCCAGTTGTGCCTGCGCAACCCCAGCCCGTACCGCTTCTTCCTCGATGCGGGGGACTTCTGCCTGTTCGGCGCTTCGCCGGAGTCGGCATTGAAGTACGACGCGGAGAGTCGCGAGGTGGAACTCTATCCCATCGCCGGCACCCGCCCGCGCGGACGCGATGCCCGGGGCGCCATCGATGCGGAACTGGACAATCGCCTGGAAGCGGAGTTGCGCCTGGACGCCAAGGAGATCGCCGAGCACATGATGCTGGTCGACCTGGCGCGCAACGATCTGGCGCGGGTCTGCCGCAGCGGTACGCGGCAGGTGCGCGACATGCTCAAGGTCGATCGCTACAGCCACGTGATGCACCTGGTCTCGCGCGTGGCTGGCGAACTGCATGGCGAACTGGATGCGCTGCATGCCTACCGTGCCTGCCTGAACATGGGCACCCTGGTCGGTGCGCCGAAGGTCCGTGCCATGCAGTTGCTGCGGCAGTACGAGGATGGCTATCGCGGCAGCTACGGTGGCGCGATCGGCATTCTCGACAGCGCCGGCAACCTCGATACCAGCATCGTCATCCGCTCCGCCGAGGTCCGCGAAGGTATCGCCCGGGTCCGGGCAGGCGCCGGCGTGGTGCTGGATTCGGATCCACGGCTGGAGGCCGAGGAAACCCGCAACAAGGCGCTGGCGGTGCTGACCGCCGTGGCCGCTGCCGAACGCGAAAGGGGAGAGCGCGATGCGCATCACGCTGTTGGATAACTTCGATTCCTTCACCTACAACCTGGTCGAGCAGTTCTGCCTGCTCGGCGCGGAGGTCCGGGTGATGCGCAACGATACGCCGTTGCCGACGATCCAGGCGGCATTGCTGGCCGACGGTTGCGAACTGCTGGTGCTGTCGCCGGGGCCCGGTCGGCCGGAAGACGCCGGCTGCATGCTGGAATTGCTCGCCTGGGCCCGCGGGCGCTTGCCGGTGCTCGGCGTCTGCCTCGGCCACCAGGCGCTGGCGCTGGCCGCCGGTGGCGCGGTGGGCGAGGCGAGGAAGCCGCTGCACGGCAAGAGCACGTCCCTGCGTTTCGATCAGCGTCACCCGCTGTTCGACGGCATCGCTGACCTGCGCGTCGCGCGCTACCACTCGCTGGTGGTCAGTCGCCTGCCGGAAGGTTTCGACTGCCTGGCCGATGCCGATGGCGAGATCATGGCGATGGCCGATCCGCGCAATCGACAGCTGGGCTTGCAGTTCCATCCCGAGTCGATTCTCACCACCCACGGCCAGCGTCTGCTGGAGAACGCTCTACTCTGGTGCGGCGCGCTGGCGGTACGCGAGCGCCTTCGGGCCTGAGCGGCGCTGCGCCGTTTCGACGATGCTCGGTTGCCAGGCCGGCGCATCGTCGAAACGCTGGCGGCCGAGTTCGCGCAGGCGCTGGCGGGCGCTTTCGAGAAAGCGCAGGAAGCTGCGCTCGGATTCCAGCGCGGTGTTGTAGTAGCAATACACCTTGGTGTCGATGCCGCCCGGTTCGTAGAGTTCGCTGAGGACTGCCAGGGTACCGTTGCGCAGGCGTTCCTCGACGAAATAATGCGGCGCGATGCCCCATCCGACGCCGGCTTCCACCAGACGCAGCATGTCGTCGAAGTTTTCCACGAAGAGCACCTTGTCGCTGACCGGCCGCAGCAGGTTCGAATGCTGCCCGGAGCGGCTGCCGAGGCTGATCTGCCGGTAATTGGCCAGGCTCGCGATGCTGTGCAGGGAGGCATTGCACAACGGGTGCTGCGGATGGGCGACGACGAACGCCTTGGTGTAGCCGAGCACGCACTGGTTGAAGCGGGAGATCTTCAGTTCCTCGTCGATGGTGATGGCGATATCGATTTCCGCGTTGTCCTGCTTGATCGTCGCCAGGCTATCGGCGGGCGAGGTGCGTATCAGGCTGACCATGTTGAAATCGTCGAGCAGTACGCTGCTCACCGTATCGCAGAACGACGGCGGGATGGCGGTGTCCAGCAACACCCGGAGATTGCGCGGACCCTTGTTGAGATTGAAGGCGATGTCGCCGATCAGCTGCTGGTAGTTCAGCAGGCTGCGCATGTAAGGGATCAGGCGAAGCGCCTGCTCGGTGGGTTCGACCTTGTAGCCGTCCCGACGGACCAGCTCCACGCACAGGTCGATTTCCAGGTTGCTGACCGCCGAGCTGACCGCGGTGTGCGACTTGCGCAGGATCCGCGCAGCGGAGGAAATCGAACCGGAGGCGATGACCTGGAGGAACATGTTCACGTGATTCAGGTTATGAATAGGCATCCCTTATTCCTTTTATTGGGTGGCGCGTGCCGCTTCCCTTGATCGGGTCAGGTTGCCGCTACTGTGGAAGAAGCGTCGAGGACTCGATAGATAGCGCCCGAGTGTTTCAACTTGTCTTCTGGATGACGTTTTCATCGGGGAAACCTCCCGTCGGTCAGTGAAGCGCAAGGGCTGGCGTGCGAGGGTGGAATCGGCCGCCGGCTCGCTTTCTGCGCGGCGGGCGCACGGCACGGGGAGTCGTCGTTTTGGAGGTGAGGGATGACGGCTCTGTTTCAGGATATTTTTATAATTATGTGAAAGAAGAGCTTATTTCAACGAAATATGTTTCATATTGCTCGTAAATTCGACGAAAAGAAAATCCGGATATTTACCGGTTATTTAACGTTAATACCAAGGGCATAATACCAAAGTATTAACGCTGGCATGCCGGCATGTCGTGTTCGGTCGTGGAGCGAGCCGAGTCAGGGACGGTTCTAAGAAACGAAAAAATTATGTCGCGTAGGTCTAACGACCGAAACCTATGTCTTTTGTTAGCGGAGCCACCGGCCAGGCCGGTACGGATGCCGGGATGGCCCTGGCGCGACCTATGCGGTTAGAATCCGCGGCCTTGCAGGCGGATCCCCGGGGTTTGCTCAAGGGGGACACGGGTGCCGTGCCCGAAACCTGCAATCGTCAGTTCCCTGCGGTCCAGTCTGCCGCCGGGTATAAAATCGAGAGACGCGCTGTTGCGCCTTCAGGTGTAGCGACTATGACGCACATTTCCGAACGACTCCTGGTACAGGCCCACCTGGCCGCCAAGCAACCCCGTGTGTTGAGCGAGCAGGAGAGCGCCGAGCATCGCGCGGCGATCGCGGCCGAACTGAAGGCGCAAAATGCTGTACTGGTGGCGCATTACTACTGCGACCCGGTGATCCAGGCGTTGGCCGAGGAGACCGGCGGTTGCGTATCCGATTCGCTGGAGATGGCCCGTTTCGGCAACCAGCATCCGGCGCAGACGGTGGTCGTGGCCGGGGTGCGCTTCATGGGCGAGACGGCGAAGATCCTCAACCCTGAGAAGCGTGTGCTGATGCCGACCCTCGAAGCGACCTGCTCGCTCGACCTGGGCTGCCCGGTGGATGAATTCTCGGCATTCTGCGACCAGCACCCGGAACGGACCGTGGTGGTCTATGCGAACACCTCCGCGGCGGTGAAGGCACGCGCCGACTGGGTCGTGACCTCCAGTTGCGCGGTGGAGATCGTCGAACACCTGATGGACAACGGCGAGCCCATCCTCTGGGCGCCGGACCAGCACCTGGGACGCTACATCCAGCGCGAGACGGGGGCCGACATGCTGCTCTGGGATGGCGCCTGCATCGTCCACGAGGAGTTCAAGGCCAAGCAGCTGGAAGACATGAAGGCGCTCTACCCGGACGCCGCCATCCTGGTCCACCCCGAATCGCCGGAAAGCGTGGTCGCGCTGGCCGATGCCGTGGGCTCGACCAGCCAGTTGATCAAGGCCGCGCAGACCCTGCCGAACAAGACCTTCATCGTCGCCACCGATCGCGGCATCTTCTACAAGATGCAGCAGTTGTGCCCGGACAAGGATTTCATCGAGGCCCCCACCGCCGGCAACGGCGCCGCCTGCCGCAGCTGCGCGCACTGCCCGTGGATGGCGATGAACACGCTCGAGCGGACCCTGGCCTGCCTGCGCGAGGGCAGCGGGGAAATCTTCGTCGACCCGGCGTTGATCCCGAGGGCGGTCCGTCCGCTCAAGCGCATGCTCGACTTCACCCAGGCCGCGCGCCTGCGCCAGGCCGGGAACGCCTGATCCTGGCGAGGGCGTCCCGCTGCGTAGGGCGAGTAAGCGCGGTGCGGTTGTTCGCCCAACCCCCTGTTTCGATGAGCTTCGCCGGGTGTTTTTCCTCGGATATGCCGCTCAGCGGAACATTTCCTTGACCATCTTTTCCTGTTGGCGAATTTCCTGCTGGCGAGCGTCGAGTCGCGCAGCCAGTTGGAAGTTGCCGCCAGCGCGGCGCTTGGCGAAATCGAGCTGCTCGATGGCGGCCTGGTAGTCGCCGGTCAGAGACAGGTACTCGGCACGGGCCTGGTGCACGCCGATGGCGTTGTTGGTCAGGCTGCGCACCTCGGCCAGGCGGTTCCAGACATCCGGGTCCAGCGGCCGCGCCTTGCTCAGGTCGTCGAGGATCTTCTCCGATTCCTGCGGCTTGCCCATCTTCAGCATCAGGTCGGCGCGCACCTGTTTCAGCGGGTAGCTGCTGGGGAACTGGGCGAGCATCTTCTTCAACCGCTGATCGGCATCCGGAAGGCGGTTGGCGGTGATGTCCAGCTCGACCTGGGCCAGGTTGTAGGCCACGTCGTTGGGTGCCTTCGCCAGCAATTGCCTGAGGTTGTCACGGGCATCGTTGAGCTGGCCGATGCGCGTCTGCGAGATGGCCAGTCCGTAGCGCGCGGCATCCAGCTTGGGATTGTCGTTGAGCATGGCGCGGAAGCGCTTGCCGGCCATCCCCGGGGTTTCCTCGAAGAGCAACTGGGTGCGCGCGCGCATCTGCTGGTAGCGCAGGCTGTCTTCCTTGCCGCCCTGGGGATACTGTTCGGCGCGGTTGCGGGTGTCGGCGATACGCGATTCGGTGACCGGGTGGGTGAGGAGGAACTCCGGCGGCTTGCCGTCGTAGCGGTACTGCCGCGCCAGGCGCTCGAACATGTTCGGCATCGAGCGCGGATCGTAACCGGCGCGAACCATGTTGGTGACGCCGACGCGGTCGGCTTCCTGCTCGTTCTGCCGGGAAAAGCGCAACTGGTTCTGGATCGCCGCCGCCTGGGTCCCGGCGATCGCCGCGATACCCGCATCCCCTGCGCCGGCGGCCGCGGCGACGATGCCGGCGAGCATCGCTGCCATCACCGGCAGTTGCATGCGCTGCTGTGCCTCGATGCCGCGGGCGAAGTGGCGCTGGATCAGGTGGCCGAGTTCGTGGGCCAGCACCGCGGCATACTCGCCTTCGGTCTGGGCGTTGAGCAGTAGCCCGCCGTTGACCCCGATCACGCCGCCGGGCGCGGCGAAGGCGTTGATCTGTGCGTCGCGGATGAGGATGAAGGCCAGCCGGTGGTCCTGCAGGTCGCTGGTTTCGGCCAGCCGGTAGACGCTGCTTTCGACGAAGTCCTTGAGCTGCGGGTCGGAGATCGCATCGACCTGGTTGCGCAGCATGCTCAGCCAGGCGCGGCCCAGCTGGAACTCCTGCTCCGGCGAAACGATCGAGGAAGATGCGTCGCCCAGGGAGGGCAGATCGTCCGACATGACCGGCGAAGCGAGCATGCAGGCGAGCGTCAACAGGGCAGGGCGCAGTACATTCATGCAGGAGGCTCAGGTTGGCAAAGGCCTTACTTTAGCCGTTGGTTATCGGCACTGCCTAGGTATCTGCCCGAGACCCCGAAGCTGTTGGACTTCGAGCGCCGTTTCAACTGGCCAGCGGCGGATAGGCTTGGGTATGCTTGTCGGCCCTTCGGGAGAGGCTGTCATGACGGATAACGATTCATCCCCCCTGGTATGTGACGCGGAGCTGGATGCCAGTGGTCTCAATTGTCCGCTGCCCCTGCTAAAGGCCAAGCTGGAGCTGAACCGCCTGCCCAGCGGCGGGGTGCTCAAGGTGATCGCCACCGATGCCGGGTCGCAGCGAGACTTCCGGGCCTTCGCCCAGCTCGCCGGCCATGAACTGCTGCGCGAAGAGGCCGCCGAAGGCGTCTATCGATACTGGCTGCGCAAGCGTTAGCGGAGCCTTCGCCGTTCCGATTCAGGATTTCCGATGATCAAGGTGTTACGCGACTGGATGCAGCGCTACTTCTCCGACGAGGAGGCAGTGGTGCTGGCGATCATGCTGGTGCTCGGCTTCAGCGTCATCCTCGCCTTCGGCGGGATGCTCGCGCCGGTACTGGCGGCGATGGTGATCGCCTTCCTGATCCAGGGCGTGGTCGGCATGCTGGAACGCTTCCGGGTGCCGCACCTGTTCGCCGTGTGGCTGGTCTACAGCCTGTTCCTCGGCTTGCTGGCGCTGTTCCTGGTGGTCCTGCTGCCGCTGCTCTGGCAGCAATTGTTCACCCTGTTCAACGAACTGCCGCGGATGCTCGGCGAATGGCAGAGCGTGCTGCTGATGCTGCCCGAGCGCTATCCCAGCCTGATCAGCGAGGAGCAGGTGCTCAAGGCCATCGAGACCGCGCGCGGCGAATTCGGCCAGATCGGCCAGTGGGCGCTGACCTCGTCGCTGGCCAGCCTGCCGGTGGTGGTGAACGTCATGATCTACCTGGTGCTGGTGCCGATCCTGGTGTTCTTCTTCCTCAAGGACAAGAAGCGCTTCCATACCTGGTTCCACCGCTACCTGCCGCGCGAGCGTGGGCTGATGAAACAGGTCTGGGCCGAGATGAACCAGCAGATCGCCAATTACATTCGCGGCAAGGTCATCGAGATCGTCATTACCGGCGCGGTGACCTACATCGCCTTCGCCTACCTGGGGCTCAACTACGCAGCGCTGCTGGCCCTGCTGGTCGGCCTGTCGGTGGTGGTGCCGTACATCGGCGCGGTGGTGGTGAGCGTACCGGTGGCGATGATCGCCTTCTTCCAGTGGGGCTGGAGCGACCAGTTCATCTACCTGATGGTGGCCCACGCGATCATCCAGGCGCTGGATGGCAACGTGCTGGTGCCGCTGCTGTTCTCCGAGGCGGTGAACCTGCACCCGGTGGCGATCATCTGCGCGGTGTTGCTGTTCGGCGGGCTCTGGGGCTTCTGGGGCGTGTTCTTCGCGATCCCCCTGGCGACCCTGGTGAAAGCGGTGCTGGATGCCTGGCCCAAGGACCTTCCCGAGACTCCGGCAGCCACGCGATAGCATCGGCCGCATGAAAAATGAAAAAGGCCGCGGATGCGGCCTTTTTTTCGGGGCGGGGCTCAGGCGCCGTTGAGCGCCTGGGCGGCGGCGAGAACCGCGTCGACATGCCCGGGCACCTTCACGCCGCGCCACTCCTGGCGCAGTACGCCGTCCCTGTCGATCAGGAAGGTGCTGCGGTCGACGCCCATGTATTCCTTGCCGTAGAGCTTCTTCAGCTTGATCACGTCGAACAGCTGGCAGACCGCTTCATCCTTGTCGCTGATCAGCTCGAAGGGGAATTCCTGTTTGCACTTGAAGTTCTCGTGGGACTTCAGGCCGTCGCGGGAGATGCCGAAGACCTCGGTATTGGCCTTCTGGAACGCCGCGTACTGGTCGCGGAAGCCCTGGCCCTCGGTGGTGCAACCGGGGGTGCTGTCCTTCGGGTAGAAGTACAGGACGACCTGCTTGCCCTTCAGCGCGGACAGGGTCACCTCCTTGCCGCTGGTTGCGGGGGCGGTGAAGTCGGGTACGGGTTTGTCGATTGCGACCGGCATGGCTCGGCTCCTCAGGGGTGTTGGGGGCGCCAGGGTTCGATCAGGGCATCCAGGTTCAGGGCGTCGGCGAAGTCCAGGAACTGGTCGCGCAGCCAACTGATCTGGGTGCCGGCGGGCAGCGTCACGGTAATCGTGGCGTTGAGCATGGTGGTGTTGGTGTGCGGCGCCTGGTAGGTGTCGCAGGTCAGGTTCTCCAGCTCGATGTTGTGGTCGATGAAGAACTGGCAGAGTTCGTTGAGGATGTCCGGGCGATACACCGCGCTGACATAGGCCACGTAAGGCAACGCCTGGGCGCGGGTCACGTGGGCGTTGCTGCGGGTCATGCTGAGGGTGATGTCGCCGCGCTTGGTGAGGGCCGGCAGGCTGCCCTCGAGGCGGGCGAGGGCATCCCAGCTTCCGGAGATCTGCAGCACCAGGGCGCTGAACTCTCCGTGGCGGGTCAGGCGGCTGCTGACCACGGCGCAGCGGCTCTCGACGCAGGCGCGGCAGAGCAGGGTGGTCAGCTCCATCGGATTGGGGCCGAGGGCGCTGATCAGAAGGAATTGTTCGCGGGGTTGGCTGGTGGACATTCAACTTTCCTGGAATACGCTGGCGGCACGGGCCGTACCTAAAGCGGGAAGGGTAGCGAAAAGCGCCGCCGAGGGAAACGTCTGCCGCCTGTCAGCGGCTTCCGACGAGGTGGCGCTCGTCTTGTGCAAGGCCTGCCGCCGACAGTACCATTACCGCTTTAATTTCGCGGCAGGAGCGGTTGCATGATTGCGGGCAGTATGGTGGCACTGGTCACCCCCTTCGATGCTCAGGGTCGACTGGACTGGGACAGCCTCGCCAAGCTGGTGGACTTCCACTTGCAGGAAGGCACCAACGCCATCGTCGCCGTCGGCACCACCGGTGAATCGGCCACGCTGGACGTGGAAGAGCACATCCAGGTGATCCGTCGCGTGGTCGACCAGGTCAAGGGCCGCATCCCGGTGATCGCCGGCACCGGCGCCAACTCCACCCGCGAGGCGGTGGCGCTGACCGAGGCCGCGAAAAGCGGCGGCGCCGACGCCTGCCTGCTGGTGACGCCGTACTACAACAAGCCGACCCAGGAAGGCATGTACCAGCACTTCCGCCATATCGCCGAAGCCGTTGCGATCCCGCAGATCCTCTACAACGTACCGGGCCGCACCTCCTGCGACATGCTTCCGGAGACCGTCGAGCGCCTGTCCAAGGTGCCGAACATCATCGGCATCAAGGAGGCCACCGGCGACCTGCAACGCGCCAAGGAAGTCATCGAGCGCGTCGGCAAGGACTTCCTCGTCTATTCCGGCGACGACGCCACGGCCGTCGAGCTGATGCTGCTGGGTGGCAAGGGCAACATCTCCGTGACCGCCAACGTCGCGCCGCGCGCCATGAGCGACCTGTGCGCCGCCGCCATGCGCGGCGACGCCGCAGCCGCGCGCGCCATCAACGATCGCCTGATGCCGCTGCACAAGGCGCTGTTCATCGAATCCAACCCCATTCCGGTGAAGTGGGCCCTGCATGAGATGGGTCTGATCCCCGAGGGCATCCGCCTGCCCCTGACCTGGCTCAGCCCGCGTTGCCACGAGCCGCTGCGTCAGGCCATGCGCCAGACCGGCGTATTGGCTTGATCAAGGAGCTCCACGCAATGAAGCGACTGGCTGGACTGACCGCCCTCGCCCTGGTTATCGGCAACACTTCCGGCTGCGGCTGGCTGTGGGGGCCGGAGGGCTATTTCCGCGACCGCGGTGACGACTACCTCGGCGCCCGCGAAACGCCTCCCATGCAATTGCCCGAAGGGGTGCACAGCAAGCCGCTCGATCCGCTGCTGCCGATTCCGCTGAACGTCGCCACCACCCACGAAAAAGAGGGTGAGTACGAGGTTCCGCGTCCGCAGCCGCTGGCCAACGCCGGCGACATCAGCGACTACAGCCTGCAGCGCAGCGGTGATAGCCGCTGGGTCGTGGCCCAGCGTCCGCCGGCGGAAGTCTGGCCGGTGGCCCGGCAGTTCTTCGAGGAGAACGGTTTCCGCATCGCCGACGAGCGCCCGCAGACCGGCGAGTTCAGTTCCGACTGGCAATCGCTGTCGCAGCTTTCCGCGCCGCTGGCACGCCGCCTTAGCAGCCGCGTGAGCGGTGTCGAGCCGGACGGCCAGGCACGGGTTCGGGTGCGTATCGAGCCCGGCGTGCAAAGCAATACCAGCGAGGTCTACGTGCTCAGCCAGACCCGCGCCGCCGGTGACACCAGCAGCCCGAGCTGGCCGAGCAAGTCGGTGGCGCCGAGCCTCGACGCGGCGCTGCTCGACGAGATGGTCGCGAGCATGGCGCGCAGCGCCGAGCAGGGCGGCTCGGTCTCCCTGCTGGCAGCCAACTCGATCTACGACACGCCCGGCACCTTCGAGTTGAGCAAGGACGGCAGCGGCAACCCGGTGCTGACCTTGCAATCCGACTTCGACCGCTCCTGGGTCAGTGTCGGGCGTGCCCTGGATAACGCCGATATCCGCGTCGACGACCTCAACCGCAGCCTTGGCGTGTACTACGTGAACATCGCCGAAGGGGCGAAGAAGCCCGACGAAGACAAGCCCGGGTTCTTCAGTCGCCTGTTCGGCGGCGGCGAGAAGACCAAGGAAGAGGAAGACGCCAAGGCGCAGCGCTACCAGGTCCGCCTGACCACCGTCAGCGACGCCGTGCAGGTCACCGTCGACAAGGACATCAACACCTCTGCGCCGGCCGATGTCGCGCAAAACGTACTGGAAAAACTCCAGGAGAGCATGCGCAATGCGGTTCGCGGTTCTGGGCAGCGGAAGCCGGGGCAATTCGGCCTTGGTGAGCAGTTCTGACACCCGGATACTGATCGATTGCGGCTTCCCGCTGCGTGAAATCATCAAGCGTCTGGCGCGCCTGGGGCTGAGCCCCGCGCAGCTGGACGCGATCCTGGTCACGCACGAACACGCCGATCACATCCATGGCGTCGAACTGCTGGCGCGGCATTACCAAATCCCGGTCTATCTCAGTGCGGGTACCCTGAGCGGCATGCGCCGCCCGGTGCACCCCGCCGAGCTGTTGAGGGCCGGCCAGCGCCTGGCGATCCGCGGGCTGGAAGTGCAGGTGGTTGGCGTCTCGCACGACGCCCGCGAGCCTACCCAGTTCGTGCTGTCCGATGGGCAGCGGCGATTCGGCATGCTCACCGATCTGGGAATGGCCACGGCCGAGGTGCTGGAGTGCTATCGTGCGGTGGATGCTCTGGTGGTCGAGGCCAACCACGACAGCACGATGCTTGCCGGTGGCCCGTATCCCTATTTTCTCAAGGCCCGCGTAGGCGGTTCGCGAGGGCACTTGAACAACCATCAGTCCGCAGAACTGGTGAAGCAGCTGGATTGGGGCCGCATGCAGCACCTGGTGCTGGCCCATCTCAGCGAAAAGAACAACTCGCCGCAGCTGGCCCGGCAAACCTTCGTCGACACCCTCGGGTGCGATCCGGACTGGCTGCAGGTGGCCGATCAGCATTCAGGCCTGGATTGGCGCGAGATCGCCTAGGCCCTATTACCCGTAAGCGGAGCCCATCATGGAAAAACGCGAAGAACTCTACCGCGGCAAAGCCAAGTCGGTTTACCAGACCGACGATGCCGATCGTCTCATCCTGCTGTTCCGCAACGACACCTCCGCCTTCGACGGCAAGCGCATCGAACAGCTCGATCGCAAGGGCGCGGTGAACAACAAGTTCAACGCCTTCATCATGCAGAAGCTGGAAGCTGCCGGCATTCCGACCCAGTTCGACAAGCTGCTGTCGGATACCGAGTGCCTGGTGAAGAAGCTCGACATGATCCCGGTCGAGTGCGTGGTGCGCAATTTCGCCGCCGGCAGCCTGGTGCGTCGCCTCGGCGTGGAAGAGGGCATCGCCCTGACTCCTCCCACCTTCGAGTTGTTCCTGAAGAACGACGCCCTGGGCGATCCGTTCATCAATGAATCCCACGTCCAGGCCTTCGGCTGGGCCACTCCCGAGCAACTGGCGCAGATGAAGACCTATTCCTTCAAGGTCAATGAAGTGCTGAACAAGCTGTTCGACGACGCCGGCCTGCTGCTGGTGGACTTCAAGCTGGAGTTCGGCCTGTTCCATGGCCAGATCGTCCTCGGCGACGAGTTCAGCCCGGACGGCTGTCGTCTGTGGGACAAGGAAACCCGCAAGAAGATGGACAAGGACCGCTTCCGCCAGGGCCTCGGCGATGTGATCGAAGCCTACGAAGAGGTAGCCAAGCGCCTGGGCGTGCCGCTTTAACCTCTAAATGCGCGCAACCATCTGAAAGAACGCGAAAAAATCTTCAAGAAAGCTTCGCGTTCTTCGTACAAGCTGGTATCATGCGCGCCGCACGGAGAGATGCCGGAGTGGTCGAACGGGACGGATTCGAAATCCGTTGAGTCAGCAATGGCTCCTAGGGTTCAAATCCCTATCTCTCCGCCATTACATATGAGCAAAGCCCCTGGAATGCCTGGCGTTCCAGGGGCTTTGTCTTTTCTGGCGAGCGTTCGGGCGTCCCCTCTGCGGGGCGGGCGAGAAAGCCGTGCCATGGTTTCGGGTATTGGCCAGGTCGTGCAGTTCTCCTAGGAATGCTGCGGGCCCTTCCTTCGTTCTGTCCTTCCTTCTCCTCTGGGTGGTCGTCCCGCTCTGTCTGGGTTTCGTGGGTGCGCTGAGCGCGCATTTCTCCATTGCTTCCGATTTTCTGTCCTTCGAGCGCCGGGTCGGGCGACCTGCCGGTTTCGATGGTCGGGGCGGTTCTTCTTAGTATCCCGGCGCTTGAAGGCGCCGCGGATGTGTGGCCGAGCTGCATGGCACGGTTTCCTTCCAGCGGACAGCCAGGTTATCGGTTTGTGCCGAGTCCCGGAGCCAGGGCTGGGGAGGAAGAAATGCGACCGCTCGTTTCCGTCGTTTGCGCCTGTTTCAATATCTCGAAGTATCTGGACGAGGCGATTGCCAGCATCTACGCGCAGGGCTATCCCAATCTCGAGTTGATCGTGGTGGATGACGGATCCACGGACGACACCTATGAGCGTCTCGCCATGCTCCGCGAGCGTCACGGTTTCCAGCTCTACCGCCAGGCTAACCGAGGGGTGAGCGACGCGCTCAATCACGGTTTGCGTCATGCGCGGGGGGAGTTCGTGATGACTCCCGACCTCGACGACATTGTCCTGCCTGGAGCGCTCGACACGCGCGTCGACTACTTGCTTGCGCACCCCGAGGTCGGGTGCGTGGGCGGTTTCAATATCTGTATCGACAGTGCCGGTAACGAAGTGGCGCGAGACGGTTTCAGCGAGGGTTGTGTGGAGCGTTGGGGGTTCGATGCAGCATTGGCCGAGACCCTGGTGGTCATGCCGCTGACGGCGCTCTACCGCATGGACGCGATGAAGCGGGCGGATTTCTTCGACCCGTCGATTCGCGTGCAGGATTTCCAGATCACCCTCAGGATCGCGGCGCAGGGCTATGAAATTCATCGACTACCGGCCTACATGGGGCGTTATCGCCGGCATGGAAGCGGTCTGTCCGGCAGGTACAAGCTCAATTACGAGGCGGATATGCAAGCCATCGAGCCTTATCGGGCTCACCCGAATTATCGCCGGGCCCGGCAACTGATCCTGAACAAGGCGCTGAAGAAGGCTGTTGTCCAGGATGGGCGATATGCCTGGCAGCTGTTCCGCTCGGTGCCGCTGCGGGCGTGGGACCGGGTGACGCTGAAGCGATTCTGGCGCTTCCTCCGTTATCTGCCGGTCCTCGGGTTGAAAGGTGGTACCGACGTCGCGGGTCGATAACGGCGGGCCGGCTAATCGTTCAGTGGGTTGAATGTCATTTCAGGATTTCCCCTTCAGTGCCTCGCCCTGGGGAAATAGCGCGCGGCTCACGAAGCGCGCGGTATCCCGCAGGCTGGTGCCGATCCGTTCCAGGTCGTCGGGCTGGTGCTGGGCGCTGATGCCGATCGCGGAGATGGCGAAGCGCGGTTGTCCGTCGCGGTCGGTGATGGCGCTGGCGACCATGCTCACGCCGCGGTAAAGGTGTTCCTGGTCGATAGCCCAGCCGCGCTCGACGGCCTCGGTCGCTTCGGCCTGGTAGCGCTCGAAGCTCGGCGGATTTTCCCAGCGCACGCGGGTCAGTCGGCGGCGCAGTTCGTCCTCCGGCAGTTCGCGCAGGCCGGCAATGCAACGCCCGGCGGCGCCGACCAGTTCCGGCAGGCGCGTGCCGACGGCGACGTTGACGTGGGCGACGGGCGGCGCGGCAAGGGCGATGACGCGGATGTGCGCATCGTCGGTGACTTGCCACAGGGCGATGAGGATGTGGTGGGCAAGGCTTAGTCGCTCCAGCTCTGGCTGGATCAGGTCGGCATAGCTGCGTCCGACGAATCCTACGGCCAGTTCCGACAGGCCAAGGCCCAGTTGGTAGGTCTTGCCCGCATCGTCGAAGGAGGTCAGTCGTTCGTTGCTCAGGGTGCGCAGGATATTGAAGGCGCTGCTCGGGCTGATACCGGTGGCGCGAGCGATGGCGGCCACGCCTTGCGGTCCGTCGGCGTGGGCCAGGTGGCGAAGTATCTGAATGGCGTTCACTACCGCGCCGACATCTTTGCTGCTGGTGCCTTTGGTTGTGGCGTCCTTGGTCATTTTTCCTCTTTTCATTCAGTATTGTGATTGACATTCACGATAGTGAATATATTCTGGCCTTCCGGAACGTACAACCGGGGGCGGAAGCAGTATCCGGTTCGGCGTCCAGCGCGATGCACTTTGCAGCAAAGGTCGACAAGAACAAAGGAGAAACCTCGTGGCAGATCTTCCCGATGGCAGTACTCCGGGACCTGAGGCGCAGTACCTTGCGTTTCTCGCCCAGGGCCGTTTCATGTTGCAGCGCAGCCGTTCCAGCGGTCGCTATGTGTTCTACCCGCGCCAGTTGGTGCCGGGTAGCGGCGAGACTGATCTCGAGTGGGTTCCCGCCAGCGGCCTGGGTACGCTCTACGCGATCACTGTCAATCGCTCCCGCGGCGGCAATCACAATGTCGCGCTGGTCGACCTGGACGAGGGCGTGCGCATGATGTCGCGGATCGACGGGCACCAGAGCCTGCCGATCGGCACCCGTGTGCAGGCGCGCATCGTCGAGCAGGATGGTGCCAATGTCGTGGTGTTCGTTCCCCACCAGGAGGGACGACCATGAGCGCAGCCATCCGTGGCAAGACCGCCATCGTCGGCATCGGTAGCGCCGGCGTCGGCGAGGCGCCGGGCTACAGCGCCATCGAACTGCTCGGCCAGGCGTCGCTCAGGGCCATTGCCGATGCCGGCCTGAAGCTTTCCGACATCGACGCGATCTTCGCAGCCTCCAGCTCCCATGCCTTTCCCACCTTGTCGGTCGCCGAATACCTCGGCATCCGCCCGAAATTCGTGGATGGCACCAATATTGGCGGCTCCAGTTTCGAGCTGCACCTGCTGCAGGCCACTTTGGCACTGGAGGCCGGTCTCTGCGACGCTGCGCTGATCTGCTACGGCTCCAACCAGCGAACCGCCGGCGGCCGCCTGGTATCGATGAGCGAGCCACAATGGCACGAGACGCCCTACAAGCCGCGCCACCCGATCACCGCCTATGCCCTGGCGGCCAGCCGGCACATGCACCAGTACGGCACCACACGCGAGCAGCTCGCCGAGGTGGCGGTCTCTGCCCGGCAATGGGCCAACCTGAATCCCGAGGCGTTCGCCCGCGGACCGTTGAGCGTCGATGACGTCCTTGCCGCGCGGATGGTCAGCGACCCGCTGAGCGCCGCCGACTGCTGCCTGGTCACCGACGGCGGCGGCGCCTGCGTGGTAGTGCGCGCCGAGCGCGCCCGCGACTTGCCCAATGCGCCGGTGTACTTCCTTGGCGCGGCCGGAGCGCAGTGGCATCGCTCGATCGTGTCGATGCCCGACCTCACCGTGACGGCGGCCTCGGAAAGCGCTCCGCGAGCCATGCAGATGGCCGGTGTGCGGCACGCCGACATCGACCTGGTGATGCTCTACGACGCCTTTACCATCAACACCCTGCTGTTCCTCGAGGACCTGGGATTCTGCGCCAAGGGCGAGGGCGGCCCATTCGTCCAGGGCGGACGCATCGCGCCCGGCGGCGAGTTGGCGGTGAACACCAACGGTGGCGGGCTGTCCTGCGTGCATCCGGGGATGTACGGGATGTTCCTGATCATCGAGGCGGTGACCCAGCTCCGCCGCCAGGCCGGCGAGCGGCAGTTGGCCAAGGCCGACGTGGCGTTGCTGCACGGCAACGGCGGCACGCTGTCCAGCCAGGTAACCGCGTTGCTCGGTACCGGCGACACGCTCTAGACCCCTGGCCGACAGGCCTTCCGGGCGCTGCCGTGGCGGCGTCCCGCGGGCGCGCTCGCCCGCGAGAAGGTTGTCGTGCCGGCCACAGACAAACGGATCAGGTGAACCCATGTCAGCGAACCACTCGCAACAGCTCATCGACGCTCCCCGTTTCGCCAGTCTTACTCCATTGATCGAACCACGCTCGGTCGCGGTGATCGGCGCTTCCAGCGACCCGACCCGCATCGGTGGCCGACCCATCGCCTACATGCTGCGCCATGGCTATGCCGGGCAAATCCTCCCGGTCAATCCGAACCGTGCTGAAATCCAGGGGCTACCGGCCTTCGCCAGCGTCGCGGAGCTGCCGCAGGCACCGGACGCGGCCATTGTCGCGGTGCCTGCGCCTCAGGTGCTGGAGACCGTCCGGGCACTGGGCCGCCAGGGGGCGCGCAGTGCCATCGTGTTCTCTTCCGGATTCAGCGAGGTCGGCGAGGCCGGCGCGGCGATGCAGGATGCGGTGGTAGCCGCTGCCCGCGAGTACGGTATGCGTCTGCTCGGTCCGAATGCGCTGGGCGCGTTCAACAGTAACCTCGGTTACTACGCGTTCTTCTCCACCAGCCTGGAACGTGGCGTACCGCTGCCCGGCCGGGTAGGCATCGCCACCCAGTCCGGCGCCTACGGCGCGCACCTGCTCGGCATGGCGCGCCAGCGCCGCCTGGGAACCCCTATCTGCGTGGCCACCGGTAACGAGGCCGACGTCACCCTGGGCGACAGCATCGGCTGGCTGGTGGAGTCGCCGGAGATCGACGTGGTGATGGCCTACGCCGAATCCATCCGCAACGTCGACAGCTTCCTCGCCGCCCTGGAGGCCGCGCATCGCGCCGGCAAGCCGGTGATCCTGCACAAGGTCGGGCGCAGCGCCCTGGGTAGCCGCGCGGCGCTGTCCCACACCGCTTCGCTGGCCGGCGACGACAAGGTGCTGGACGCCGTGCTGGGCGACTATGCGGTGATCCGCGCCAGGACCACCGAGGAACTGATGGACATCGCCTACCTCGCCACCCGGCGTATCTATCCGGTGGGCAACAGCCTCGGCATGATCACCGTCAGCGGCGGCGCCGGGATCATCGTCAGCGATGTCGCCGAGGAAGTCGGCCTGCCGATGCCGCCGATGCCGGACATGGCCCAGGAGCGGCTGAAGGCACGGCTGTCCTTCGCTTCGCCGATCAACCCGGTGGACTGCACCGCGCAGGCCCTGAACGACCTGACGCTGGTGCGCGACTTTACCGAGTCGATGGTGGTCGACGGTGGCTACCGTTCGCTGCTCGCCTTCTTCACCCAGGCCGGCACCGCCGCCTCCATCGGCGCGCGTCTGGCCGAGCAGTTCCGGCGGATCAAGGAGGCTCATCCCGAGCGTCTGTTCGTGGTCTCGGTGATGGGCGAGGGGGAGGAGCTGGCACCCTACGAGGAGGCCGGCTTCGCACTGTTCGAAGACCCCACCCGGGCGGTAGTGGCGATCCAGGCCATGGGGCGGCTCGGCGAAGCCTTCGCCCGGCCGTTGCGCCTGCGCCGGCCTGCCGGCGGGCTACAGTTGCCCGCCTCCACGCCCGGCGAAGCCGAGGCCAAGCGCCTGCTGGCGCGCGCCGGTATCGAGTCCGCCGCCGAGGCGGTGCTGGGCAGTGCCGAAGAGGCGGTTGCCTTCGCCGAGGGCATCGGATACCCGGTGGTGCTGAAGCTCGCCTCGGCGGACATCCAGCACAAGTCGGAAATCGGCGGCGTGCTGCTTGGCGTAAGCGATGCGGACGCGGTACGCGCCGGTTTCCAACTGCTCCTGCGCCGGGCCGCCGAGAAGGCGCCGCAGGCGCGTCTCAATGGCGTCCTGGTGGCGCGCCAACTGCAGGGCGGGGTGGAGTGCTTCATGGGGATCCAGCGCGATCCGCTGTTCGGCCCGGTGGCGTTGTTCGGCCTGGGCGGGATCTTCGTCGAAGTGCTGCAGGACGTGGTGTTCCGCCGCTGCCCGTTCGAGGTCGACGAAGCCGAGGCGATGATCCGTAGCATCAGAGGCGCGCCGCTCCTGTTCGGCGCGCGTGGCCGGCCGCGGGCCGACGTCGCGGCGCTGGCACGGCTGCTGTCGAATCTCTCGCGGTTCGCCTGGGAGGCGGGAGAGCGCTTGCGCTCGGTGGACCTCAACCCGGTCATCGCCTTGCCGGAGGGCCAGGGCGCCTGGGCGGTGGATGCGGTGTTGGAAGTCGAGGAGGTGGCCGATGGCGCTCGATCCTGAGGTGCTCCTGAACTACCCGATCCCCGAAGTACGCCAGCGCTACAGCCGGCGCGACAGCGCCTTCTACGCATTGAGCCTCGGTCTGGGCGGCGACCCGCTGGACGAGCGCCAACTGGCCTACGTCGATCCGTGCCGCGATCTCCAGGCATTGCCGTGCATGGCCCTGGTGCTCGGTCATCCGGGCTTCTGGCTGGGCAATCCGGCGACTGGCGTGGACGCGCTGCGCCTGGTTCACGGCGAGCAGCGCCTGGAGTGGCGGCGGCCGTTGCCGGCGGAAGGCGAGGTGATCGGCCGGACCCGGGTCACCGGTCTGGTAGACAAGGGCGCCGACAAGGGCGCGCTGCTCTACAGCGAGAAGGTGCTCAGCGACGCGCTCAGCGGCGAGGTGCTGGCTGTCGCCCGCAGCACCACCTTCCTTCGCGGCGACGGCGGCTTCGGTGGTTCCCGGCAGGTGCCGGAAACGCCGCATCGCTTGCCTGAACGGACACCCGACCTGCGACTCGACCTGCCGACCCGTCCGGAGCAGGCCCTGTACTACCGCCTCAACGGCGACGACAACCCGCTCCACGCGGAGCCCGCGGCAGCGCTGCGGGCCGGCTTCCCGCGGCCGATCCTGCATGGCCTGTGCACCCTCGGCGTGGCATTCCACGCGGTGTTGCGCGGGCTCGCCGACTACCGCGCGGGGCAACTGGGACATCTGCAGGTGCGTTTCTCGGCTCCGGTGTTTCCCGGCGAGACCTTGCGTACCGAGATGTGGAGCGACGGCTCGTTCCGCACTCGCGTCGTCGAGCGCGATGTGGTGGTGCTGGACAACGGCCGGGTAGGTCCGCCGCCAGAGCGGCCGGACTGAAGCGAAGGGCGGCGGCGCGAGGGAACGACCGTCGGGCTGCCGTGAAGATCAACCGAAATCCTGCTTGCGAGAACAAGAATAATGAATGCAACCGCGCTTTCCCCGAACCCGGCGCCGGCCATTTCCCGGCGCACCATGCTGATCGCCTTCGTCTTCTGCTTCCTCGGCCTGCTCGCCGACGGCGTCGACCTGATGTTCCTGGCCTACAGCCTCAACAGCCTGAAGGCCGAATTCGGCCTGAGCAACTTCGAAGCCGGCTCCCTCGGCAGCCTGACTCTCGCCGGCATGGCCGTCGGTGGTATCTATGGCGGCTGGTGCTGCGACCGCTTCGGCCGGGTGCGAGTGGTGACCTGGACCATCGTGCTGTTCTCCATCGGTACCGCGTTGCTGGGGCTGACCCAGAACTACTGGCAGTTCGCGCTGATCCGCTTCGTCGCCTCGCTCGGCCTCGGCTCGCTGTTCGTCGCCTGCAACATCCTGATGTCCGAGTGCGTCGGAACCAGGTACCGCACCACCATCCTCGCCGCCATGCAGGCCGGCTGGACCGTGGGCTACCTGGTGGCGACCCTGCTGGCGGGGCAGATCATCCCCGAGTTCGGCTGGCGCGCCTTGTTCTTCACCGCCGTGGCGCCGGCGCTGGTCTGCCTGGCCCTGCGGCCCTGGGTGCCGGAGTCGCCGTCCTGGCTCGCGGCCCAGGCCGGGCGCCAGCGTCCCGGCGCGGCTCCGCAGAGCCACGCCGAGGCTGGCGGCGCCGGCCCGCTGGGACGGATGCTGGGCGATCCGGAAACGCGCGGCATGTTCCTGCTCTGGAGCCTCACCTCCTGCTTCCTGCTGTTCGGCTACTACGGCACCAACAACTGGATGCCGTCCTACCTGGAGAGCGAGTTGGGGATGAACTTCAAGTCGATGACCGGCTACATGGTCGGCACCTACAGTGCGATGATCCTCGGCAAGGTCGCCGCCGGCGTCTGCGCCGATCTCTTCGGCCGGCGCCTGACCTTCGCCGCCGGGGCCATCGGCAGCGCCGCCTTCATGCCGTTGATCGTGTTCTACCACTCGCCTTCCAACATCCTCTGGATCCTCATCACCTTCGGCTTCATCTATGGCGTTCCGGTCGGGGTGCTGGCCACCTACATGACCGAGAGCTTCTCCACCCGCGTCCGCGGCTCGGCGGTGGGCACCGCCTACAACCTGGGTCGTATCGGCGCGGCGGTGGCGCCCGCCGGCATCGGCCTGCTGGCCACCCACGTGTCGATCGGCGCGGGTTTCCTGGTGATGGGCATCACCTACGTGCTCACCGGGTTGATCCCGGCGCTGTTCATTGCGGACCGGCTCTACGACCCGAACCGCGAGTCCCGCGATGCCGAGAGCGCTTCCCGACGGCAAGCGCCGGGCAGTGCCGGGGATACCGCCGAGCGGCGCGCGGCCAAGGCCTGATCCTGCGGAAGGAGTGCACATCCATGAGTTCTTTTCCACGACAGCCAGCGGCGGAGCAGCGGCCCGCCAGCTTCCAGGAGTTCATCGGCCTCGAGCGCTGGACCGATGCCGACGGGGTGGCGCGGGTGCGCCTGGGGCATCGCCCGGAACTGATGAACTACCTGCAACAGTTCCACGGCGGGGTGTTGATGTCGGTGCTGGACGCCGCCATGGCCCAGGCGATCCGTGCCTGCCTGCCGGACTGCTCGATGGTGACCATCGACATGGCTACCCACTTCATGGGTAGCGCCCGCGGCGAGCTTCGTGCGGTTGGCAGGGTGGTGCGACGGACCCGCACGATCTGCTTCTGCACGGCGGAAATCTGCAACGAGGACGGCGAGGTCATCGCCATGGCCTCGGGCAGCTTCAGGTACCGCGCGGCTAAGCCGTAGCGGAGTTCCGGCGGCGCGGCAGCGGAGCCATCCGTCGCGCGTCCGGACCACGGCCTGCGCGGTCGCTCCGCGCGGACAAGCCGGCGCCTCCCGTGCAGATGACGGACGGGCGGACGGCGTATCGACAGGAGGGCGAACAGATGAGTGAGCAAGACGAGTGGGCCGGCGAGCGCGAGCAGCGTCTGCGGATGATCCGCGACAGCGCGGCTTCGCTGGTGCCACGCGACGGCGACCTGACCCGCGTGCGCCGCGGTCGTTTCACCGGTAGCGGGGTGGACCGCCAGGCCTGGCGCGAGGTCTGCGCCATGGGCTGGCCGGCGCTGCGCCTGGATGAAGCGTTGGGCGGCAGCGGCCTGGGCATGAGCGAATACGCGGCGTTGCTGGAGGCGCTGGGGCGCGGCCTGCTGCCCGAGCCGCTGATCGAGGCCGGGCTGGTGGCGCCGCTGCTGCCGGAAGACGAGCGCGTTGCGTTGCTGGCCGCTGAGCGGCTGGTCCTGCCGGCGGGCATCGCCTACCGCGATGGGCGGCGACGCCCTCGTATGCAGCAAGGGCGGTTGCACGGCGAAGTCGCTCACGTACATCTGGCTGGTGCCGCCGATGCCTGGCTGGTGGCCTGCGAGCAGGGCCTGGCGCTGGTCGAGCGCGATGCCGATGGCGTGGAACTGCTCTGCGAGGCGACCCAGGATGGCGCTCACCTGGCGCGCCTGCGTTTCCGCGATGCGCCGGCACGGTGGTTGTCCGGCGAGGTAACGGAACAGGTTCTGGACGAGGCAGCGCTGGCCTGCGCGGCCTATCTGGTCGGACTGATGGATGGCGCCTTCGAGCGAACCCTGGAGTACCTCAAGGTACGTCGCCAGTTCGGCCGCGAGATCGGTAGTTTCCAGGCGCTGCAGCACCGCATGGTCGACCTGAGGATCCAGATCGAACTGTCGCGCGCCATGGTCGAGCAGGCCGCCGCCGCGATCGATGCCGGGGCGTCGGAAAGCGAGCGCCAGCGGCAGGTTTCCAGCGCACGGGTACGGGCCTCGGAAGCGGCTCTGCTGGTGACCCGCCAGGCCATCCAGTTGCACGGCGGCATCGGCTACACCGACGAGGCGGACATCGGCCTGTTCCTGCGCCGCGCCATGGTACTGCTCAATGCCCACGGCTCGCTGGCGTTCCACAAGGCGCGCTACGCCGCGCTGCTACAGCGGGAGGTGGCCTGATGAGCGGTTTGTTGCAGGAAACGCGCGGCACGGTGCGCCTGTTGCGCTTCGACAACCCGGCCCGGCGCAACGCACTGTCGCCGGCGCTGCGCATGGAATTGCTGCGGGCCCTGGAGGCGGCCGAATGCGACCCATCGATCCGCAGCGTGCTGCTGACCGGTGGCGAAGAGGTGTTCTGCGCCGGCGGCGACCTGGGCGACATGCGGGTGACCGAGTTGGCCGCCGGCAGGGCGCGAATGCAGGACAACGCGCGGCTGGTGCGGCAGATGGTGCGCATGGGCAAGCCGCTGATCGCCGCGGTCGAGGGCTGGGCGGTGGGGGCCGGGCTGTCCGTGGCGCTGGCCTGCGACAGCATCGTTTGCGGCGCCGGCGCCCGCTTCGCCGCCGGCTTCGGCAAGGTCGGGCTGCTCGCCGACCTCGGCCAGTTGCATACCTTGCCGGCGCGCATCGGTTGGGGGCGGGCACGGCAGATCCTGATGTTCGGCCAGGTGGTAGAGGCCGAGGAGGCACTGCGCATCGGCCTGGCCGACCGCCTCTGCGCCGCTGGCGGCGCCTTGGCGATGGCGCTGGAGCTGGCCGGGCGGGTGGAGCAGCAGGCGCCGTTGCCCCTGGCGATGACCAAGGCGTTGCTCGCCGAGGGCCTTGACCTATTGCTGGAGCGGGAGGGCGAGTTGCAGAGCCAGTTGTTTCTCAGCGCCGACCACGCCGAGGGCAAGGCGGCCTTTCTCGCCAAGCGTCCCCCCGTATTCAGAGGAAACTGAGATGACCGACTACGACAGTCTCGACGACAACGCCTTTCGCCTGATGGTCCGTGAGTGGATCGCCGCCAACTATCCGCAGCGCATCCGCAATCCGCCCCGTCGCCTGGGGCGCGAGGAAACCCGCGAGTGGTACCTGCTGTTGTCGCGCCAGGGCTGGCTGTGTCCCGGCTGGCCCAGGGAGTACGGCGGCATGGGGCTGAGCGCCGGCAAGCAACTGATCATGATGGAGGAAATGGAGGAGTACGGCTGCGCGCGCCTGCCCGACAGCGGCGTGACCATGCTCGGCCCATTGTTGATCCGCTATGGCGACGAGGCGCAACGGGCGCGCTTCCTGCCGCGCATTCTCAGCGGCGAAGACATCTGGTGCCAGGGCTACAGCGAGCCCAACGCCGGCTCCGACCTGGCCAGCCTGCGCACCGAGGCGCGCCTGGAAAACGGCGAGTGGGTGATCAACGGACAGAAGACCTGGACCACCATGGGCTCTGAGGCCAACTGGATCTTCCTGCTGGTCCGCACCGAGCGCAGCGCCAAGGCGCAGCACGGCATCAGCTTCCTGCTGGTGCCGATGGACAGCCCGGGCATCGAGGTGCGGCCGATCCTCAACCTGGAGCTGCACGGCGAGTTCTGCGAAGTGTTTTTCAACGACGTGCGGGTGCCCTACGACAGCCTGGTCGGCGGAATCAACCAGGGTTGGAGCATGGCCAAGGCGCTGCTCGGTTTCGAGCGGATCTTCCTCGGTTCGCCCAAGCAGTCCACCTTCGCTCTCCAGCGCCTGGAGCGCCTGGCCCGGCACCTGGGACTGTGGCACGACCCTCTGTTCGTGCGCCGCTTCGCCGCGCTGAGCATGGACCTGGACAGCCACAAGGCGCTCTACGAGCGTTTCGCCGAACGCCTGCGGCGTGGGGAGAGCCTCGGCCCGGAGGTATCCATGCTGAAGATCTTCCAGTCCGAACTGTTCCAGCGCATCAGCGAGCTGGGCCTGGAGGTCGCCGGGGAGGACTCGGCCCTGCTGCAGCCCTTCGCCGAAGACCCCGAGCTGCATCCGGCGGGGATCTTCATCCAGTCGCGGCCGACCACCATCTACGGCGGCAGCAACGAAATCCAGCGCAACATCCTGGCCAAGAGCGTCCTCGGCCTGCCGGGCTGAGCGCAACCGAACGACATCCACGGGACGAAGAGGATTACCCATGAGCAGCAGACTCAATGAAGGCAAGGTCGCGATCGTTACCGGCGCGGGCGGCGGCATCGGCCGCGAGATCGCCCTGGCCCTGGCCGATTCCGGGGCACGGGTGGTGATCAACGATATCGGCGTATCGCTACAGGGCGAGGGCGGGTCGGCCTCGCCGGCCGAAGAGACCCTTGGCCTGATCCGCCAGCGAGGCGGCGAAGGTCTGATCAACACCGACAGCGTCGCCGACTGGGACAGCGCGCGGCGTATCGTCGAATGCGCCATGGACGGTTTCGGGCGTCTGGATATCGTGGTGAACAACGCTGGCATCCTGCGCGATGCGATCTTCCACAAGATGAGCGCCGACGACTGGCTGTCGGTGATCAATGTCCATCTCAACGGCAGCTTCTTCGTCAGCCGGGCCGCCGCCGAACGCTTCCGTACCCAGCAGGCCGGCGCCTTCGTACACATGACCAGCACTTCCGGGCTGATCGGCAACTTCGGCCAGGCCAATTATTCCGCGGCCAAGCTGGGCATCGTCGCCTTGAGCAAATCCATCGCCCTCGACATGCAGCGCTACAACGTGCGTTCGAATTGCATCGCGCCGTTCGCCTGGAGCCGGATGACCGACTCGATCCCGGCCGCAACCCCGGAGCAGAAGGCCCGCGTCGACAAGCTGCAGCGCATGACCCCCGAGAAGAACGCGCCGCTGGCCGTCTACCTGGCGTCCGACGCCGCCCGCGAGGTCACCGGCCAGGTGTTCGCCGCGCGTCACCACGAACTCTTCCTGATGAGCCAGAGCCGGCCGCTGCGCAGTGTGCATAGCGAGCACGGCTGGACCCCGCAGAGCATCGCCGAGCACGGCATGCCGGCGTTGCGCGGCAGCTTCATGGACCTGGCGCGCAGCCCGGACGTGTTCTCCTGGGACCCGATCTGACCGAGGAGGCAATCCATGGGCGTGTTCAGGACCCGTTTCACCGAGACCTTCGGCGTCGAACACCCGATCATGCAGGGCGGCATGCAGTGGGTCGGCCGTGCCGAGATGGCTGCGGCGGTGGCCAACGCCGGTGGCCTGGCGACGCTGTCGGCGTTGACCCAGCCGAGCCCGGAGGCACTGGCTGCGGAGATTGCCCGCTGCCGCGAGCTGACCGATCGGCCGTTCGGGGTCAACCTGACCTTGCTGCCGACGCAGAAGCCGGTGCCCTATGCCGAATATCGCGCAGCCATCATCGAGACGGGAATCCGCGTCGTCGAAACCGCCGGCAACGACCCCGGCGAGCACATCGCCGAATTCCGTCGACACGGCGTCAAGGTGATCCACAAGTGCACCGCCGTGCGCCATGCGCTCAAGGCCGAGCGACTGGGCGTGGACGCCGTCTCCATCGACGGCTTCGAGTGTGCCGGCCACCCGGGCGAGGACGACATCCCCGGCCTGGTGTTGCTGCCGGCCGCGGCCAACCGGCTACGCGTGCCGATCATCGCCTCCGGCGGTTTCGCCGATGGACGTGGCCTGGTCGCGGCGCTGGCGCTGGGCGCCGACGCGATCAACATGGGCACGCGCTTCCTGGCCACTCGCGAATGTCCGATACACCCTGCGGTGAAGGCGGCGATCCGTGCGGCCGACGAGCGTTCCACCGACCTGATCATGCGTTCCCTGCGCAATACCGCGCGGGTGGCGCGCAACGCGATCAGCCAGGAAGTACTGGCGATCGAGGCACGCGGCGGCGCCGGCTACGCCGATATCGCCGCGCTGGTCAGCGGCCAGCGCGGTCGCCAGGTGTACCAGCAGGGCGATGCCGACCTGGGGATCTGGTCGGCCGGCATGGTCCAGGGCCTGATCGACGACGAACCGGCCTGCGCCGAGTTGCTCAGGGACATCGTCGAGCAGGCGCGCCAACTGGTGCGTCAACGCCTGGAGGGCATGCTCGCCGGGGTCTGATCCGCTCCGCCACGGCGGTCGCGGCAGGGAGTGGTCGCGGCGCCGTGTCTATCCACTGACGACGAAGAGACAACAACAATGAAAATTCTTCCCGTTCCGATGCTGGCCGCGGGGCTGGCGTTGCTGCCGTCGTTCGCCCAGGCGGAGTTTTTCGCCGACGGCAAGGCCGGCCTCGAACTGCGCAATTTCTATTTCAATCGCGACTATCGCCAGCCCGGCGCCAGCCAGTCCTATTCGGAGGAGTGGGCGCAGGGTTTCCTGTTGCGCTACGAGTCCGGCTACACCGAGGGGCTCTTCGGCCTGGGCGTCGATGCGCTGGGCCTGCTGGGCGTCAGGCTGGACTCCTCGCCAGAGCGATCCGGTAGTGGTCTGTTGCCGTATTCGACGAGCGACCGGCGCGCCGCCCACGACTATTCCAGCCTGGGCCTGACCGCCAAGCTACGGGTCTCGCACAGTACGCTGAAGATCGGCAGCCTGATGCCCAGGCTGCCGGTGGTGCAGTTCAACGACACGCGCCTGCACCCGCAAACCTTCCAGGGTGGACTGCTGGAAGTGAACGAGATCGACGGGCTGGCGCTGCAGTTTGGCCAGTTGCGCCAGGTCAAGCAGCGCGACTCGACCAACGCCGAAGACCTCGGCATCACCCGCGGCAACAAGCGCAACGTACTGGCGGGCCGGCACCCCGGCAGCGACCGCTTCGACTTCGCCGGCGGTACCTACCGCTGGAGCGAGCGCCTGAGCAGCAGCTACCACTACGCCAACCTGGAGGATTTCTACCGCCAGCATTATCTCGGCGTGCAGCACCTCTTGCCGCTCACCGATGACCAGTCGCTGAAGTCCGACATCCGCTGGGCGCGTTCCACCGACGAGGGCGGCAGCCGCGTCGACAATCGCGCGCTGAATGCGCTGTTCACCTATCGCCTGGGTGGCCACGCCTTCGGCCTCGGCTACCAGCGCATGTCCGGCGACAGCGGCTTCGCCTACCTGGCCGGGACCGATCCGTATCTGGTCAACTTCGTGCAGATCGGCGATTTCGCCAACAAGGACGAGCGCTCCTGGCAGTTGCGCTACGACTACGACTTCGCCGCCATCGGCCTGCCCGGCCTGACATTCATGAGCCGCTACCTGCGTGGCGAACACATCGACCTTCTGGACGGCGGTGGGCGCGGCAAGGAATGGGAGCGGGACACCGATATCGCCTACCTGGTGCAATCGGGGCCGCTGAAGAACCTGGGGATCAAGTTGCGCAACGGCACCTTCCGCAGCGATTTCGGCAACGACATCGACGAGACCCGGCTGATCGTCAGCTACGCGTTGCCGCTGTGGTGAAGCGGACTTGAGTTTCCCGATGTTTCCGCGCCATTGACCCTGTAGTGGCTACAGCCTTTTCACTGGAAGCCGTCAGATCCAGACGAGAGGGTTGTGCCATGGGGTTCTTCGAACGGTTGTTGATGGGTGGGCGTCATCATGGACAGGGCGGTGGTCATCACGGCGGCGGTCATCACCGCGGTCAGGGCGGCTATCCGCCGGCGCCAGTCGCGGCGGGAATGGCCTGTCCCGCCTGCCGCACCGCGAATGCGGCGACGGCACGATTCTGCCAGGGCTGCGGCGGCGCCCTGGCGCCGCTGCGCTGTATCGCCTGCAGCGCCGATCTCGCGGCGGGCGCGAAGTTCTGCGGCGCCTGCGGTGCGCCGCAGCAGTAGCCTCAGTCGACGGCGAGGATTTCCACCGCAAGGGGGGAGTCCTTCGCCCCGGTCTCGTCGCCCGGGTGCCTGCCGATCAGGCTCTGGCCCAGTGGCGAGCGAGGCGTGATGACCAACACCTCGCGACCTTCGCAATCGATCTTCAGCCCGGCCGCCTCGGGGCCGAGGAACACTGTTCGCCGGCTGCCGTCGGCGTTCAGCAGGGTGACCAGCGCGGTGAGCTGGATGCCCTGTTCCTCGTCGAAATCGCGCAGCACCAGGTTGCGGTACAGGCCCAGCGCCTGGCGGATCTCCTCGACCCGGCGCGACTGCCCGGCGGCCAGGTAGGCCGCTTCCAGGCCGAGGGTGTCGTACTTGTTCTCGGCGACGTTCTCTTCGTGGGTTGCCGTCTCATGGGCGGTCTGCGCGGCGCGGACGGCGACTTCCAGGTCCGCGGCGAGCTTTTCCGTGATCAGGCGCAACAGCTTTTTCTTGTCCATGTCGGGTAGGCGGGGGCTGGCCGGCGAAGGCGTGCATGGTACGGGAAACACGGCGGATCGCGACAGCTCGGAGCCAGTATGAAAACTCGGAATGACGTGGCGAATAAAGGTCGTTTGTTGCTACCGGGCAAACCGACTAAAACGAGCGGAAACGAACAGCCAGGAGAACCTCACATGATCGACGGATTGCTGCGCAGTCTCGGCCTCGACCCCAATGCCTTTCGCGATGGCGAGCTTGCCGTGCATACCCCCATCGACGGCAGTCGCCTGGCTGCGGTGCGACTGGAGGGGCGCGCCGCCGTTGCCGCCAAGGTCGAGCGCGCCGAACAGGCGTTCCGCGCCTGGCGCCAGGTGCCGGCGCCGCGCCGTGGTGAACTGGTGCGGCTGTTCGGCGAGGAATTGCGTCGGCACAAGGCCGAACTCGGCGAACTGGTGTCCTGGGAGGCGGGCAAGATCACCCAGGAAGGCCTCGGCGAAGTCCAGGAAATGATCGATATCTGCGACTTCGCGGTGGGCCTCTCGCGCCAGTTGTACGGTCTTACCATCGCATCCGAGCGTCCCGGCCACCACATGCGCGAGACCTGGCACCCGCTGGGCGTGGTAGGCGTGATCAGCGCGTTCAACTTCCCAGTCGCGGTGTGGTCGTGGAATACCGCGCTGGCGCTGGTCTGCGGTAATTCCGTGGTCTGGAAGCCTTCGGAGAAGACCCCCCTCACCGCACTGGCCTGCCAGGCACTGTTCGAGCGTGCCGCGCGGGCCTTCGGCGGCGATGCGCCGGCGCACCTGAGCCAATTGCTGATCGGCGACCGCGAGGCCGGCGAAGCGCTGGTGGACGACCGTCGCGTCGCCCTGGTCAGCGCCACCGGCAGCACTCGCATGGGGCGCGAAGTGGCGCCGCGGGTGGCGGCGCGTTTCGCTCGCTGCATCCTCGAACTGGGCGGCAACAACGCGATGATCCTGGCGCCAAGCGCCGACCTCGACCTGGCGGTGCGCGGCATCCTGTTCGGCGCGGTGGGCACCGCCGGGCAGCGCTGCACCACCTTGCGCCGGTTGATTGCCCATGAGTCGGTGAAGGACGAGATAGTCGAGCGCCTCAAGGCAGCCTATTCCAGGGTCCGTATCGGTCATCCGCTGGAGGGCAACCTGGTCGGGCCGCTGATCGACGAACGCAGCTACCTGGCCATGCAGGACGCCCTGGCGCGAGCCCGCGAGCAGGGGGGGCGGGTGTTCGGCGGCGAGCGGCAATTGCAGGAGCGCTATCCGGATGCCTACTACGTGTCGCCGGCCATCGTCGAGATGCCGGGACAGACCGAAGTGGTGCGCACGGAGACCTTCGCACCGATCCTGTACGTGGTCGGCTACCGCGATTTCGACGAGGCCCTGCGCCTGAACAACGAGGTTCCCCAGGGACTGTCGTCGTGCATCTTCACCACCGACCTGCGCGAGGCGGAACTGTTCCAGGGCGCGGCGGGCAGTGACTGCGGGATCGCCAACGTCAACATCGGCACCAGCGGGGCGGAAATCGGCGGGGCGTTCGGCGGCGAGAAAGAGACCGGCGGCGGCCGCGAGTCCGGCTCGGACGCCTGGAAGGCCTACATGCGACGGCAGACCAACACCGTCAACTATTCCCGCGAGCTGCCGCTGGCACAGGGCATCACCTTCGATTGAACGGGGCGCGGCGGGCTCCCGCCGCATGGCAATGAGGCTGGCAGCGGAGTCGCGCATGGGCGGTTTGCAGCAACGGTGTCTGTGGGAAGTGGTTACGCCTCGCCTGTCCGGAGCGGCGAGCCTGAACGGCGAGCAGCGCGCCGACGTATGTGTGATCGGCGCCGGTTTCACCGGGCTTTCGGCGGCGCTCCACCTGCTGGAGGCCGGCCGTTCGGTGTGCGTGCTGGAAGCGTACGAGGTCGGCCACGGCGGGTCGGGACGTAATGTCGGATTGATCAACGCCGGCACCTGGATTCCCCCGGACGAGGTGGTCGCCACCCTCGGCGCCGAGCAGGGAGAAAAGCTCAACGCCGTGCTGGGGCGGGCGCCGGCGCTGGTGATGGAGACCATCGAACGCCTCGGCATCGATTGCCAGTTGCGCCGCGAGGGTACCCTGCACATGTCGCACAACGCCAGCGGCGTGGCCGATCTGCAACGCCGTCACGCGCAGTGGACGCGCCGCGGCGCTCCGCTGGAGTTGCTGACCGGCGCGGCTTGCCACGAGGCCTGCGGCACCCGGCGAATCAGCGCGGCGTTGCTCGACCGACGCGCCGGCACTCTCAATCCCATGGCCTATTCGCGCGGACTGGCCACCGCCGTCGTACAGCGGGGCGGCCAACTGTACCAGCGCTCGCCGGTGCTCGCCCTGGAGCGGCAGGGCGCGCTGTGGGCGGTGCGCAGTAGCGCGGGGGCGGTACTGGCGGAACAGGTGGTGATCGCCTCCAACGCCTATACCGAGGGCGAGTGGACCAACCTGAGGCGGCACTTCTTTCCCGGCTACTACTACCAGGTGGCTTCGGCGCCGCTGCACGGCGCCGCGGCCGAGCGCATCCTGCCTCACGGCCAGGGTTCCTGGGATACCAGGACGGTGCTCAGCAGCATTCGTCGCGATGCCCAGGGTCGCCTGTTGCTGGGAAGCCTCGGCAATGGCGCGAACAAGCCCGCCTGGTTCCTGCGGCAATGGGCCGATCGAATCCAGAGCCATTACTTTCCCGACCTGGGCCAGGTCAACTGGGAGTACAGCTGGACGGGTTGCATCGCCTTCACCCCCGATCATCTGATGCGCCTGTTCGAGCCTGCGGAAGGCTTGCTGGCGGTGACCGGCTACAACGGACGCGGCGTGACCACCGGTACGGTAGTGGGCAAGGCGTTCGCCGACTACTTGCTGAGCGGCGAGCGAGCGACATTGCCGTTGCCGTTCAGTGACATGAAGCCCGTCCCCGCGGCCAGGCTGCGCAGTTGCGCCTACGAGATGGGTTTTTCTCTCTATCACGCCGGTCAATGCTTGCGCGTGGTTCTCTAGGCTCGACCGAATCAAGGTGTGTTTTCAGCAAAATAATGATAGTTTGTTGTAAACACACATGAGGAGGTCGTCATGAGCGCTCTCATCAAGGAACGTCCCAGCGCCGATGCCGTCCTGGCCAAGGCCGTCCTGGCCGCGCGCGAGCAATTGGGGCTGACGCAGCTCGAACTGGCCGGCATCGTCGGCGTCGATCGCAGCGCCATCAGCCGCTGGAAGACCCAGGGCTTGCTGGTGGACAGCAAGACCGGCGAGCTGGCTCTGCTGCTGGTGCGAGTCTATCGCGCACTGTATGCCCTGTTCGGCGGGCAGCAGGAGGACATGCGCCACTTCCTGCGCACTCCCAACCATCACCTGGCGGGCGAGCCGCTGGCACTGATGGGACAGGTGCAGGGCCTGGTTCATGTGCTGGAATACCTCGATGCGATCCGCGGCAAGGTCTGATACCCGGCGCGCCTGTACGGGGGCCTACGCCTGTCACGGAAAAGGCTGGCAGCCAGAGGCGACAAGCCTGGCTGAATGGAGACTGCGGTGCCGCTACGCTGGCATCCGACACCACAGGAAGCGAGGGGCGGAAGGTGAGCGAGATCTGGCGACAGTGCAAGGGTGAGCGGCATATCCGACCGCTCCAGGGGCGCCTGGTGCGGTTGGTGGAGAGCCAGGAGCAGGTGGCGACCCTGCAATTGGTCGACACCCTGGAAGAACAGGCGTTGCTCGAGGAACTGCTCGAGTCGAGCAAGCCGCCGGTGCCGGCGGATGCCGAGCCATTGCATTACCTGTTGAAGACCCCGTTCCGTTATCCGCCCTTGCGCTGGGGGTCGCGGTTTGGCCGTCGCCACGAGCCAAGCCTGTTCTACGCCGCGCTGAAGCTGGAAACGGCCATGGCCGAAAGCGCGTATTACCGTTGCGTCCTGTGGAGTGGCATGGTGGTGCCGCCACCGAGCGGGAGGATTCTGTCCGAGCACGCTTCGTTCGAGGCGGGCTGGAAGGTGGAGCGGGGAATCCGTCTGCAGGCGCCGCCTTTCTCCGATCACGAGGCTGCGCTGACCGACATCGCCGACTACCGCGCTCCCCAGGAACTGGGAAGTGCCATGCGCAGCGCCGGGGTGCAGGCATTCGAATACCGTTCGGCGCGTTGCCCGGAGCGCGGCTGCAATGTCGCCCTGTTCACGCCCGCGGCCTTCACCGAAAAGCGTCCTCGCAACCTGACGCCCTGGCTGTGCGAAACCACGGCCGGTTACGTGGCCTTCAAGCCGGCGCATGTGCCGGGGTCGCCGAAAATCTTCTCCTGGGAGCTGTTCCTGGTGGACGGAAAGTTGCCGCATCCGGCGTGAGTGGAGGGGGCTCGGTTGCCAGCGATCCGGGGGCACCGTCTGAAGGCCGCCACCTGCCTGTTGGGCAGGGCTGGCCTGCATGCCCCGAGGGAAAGAGCGGCTGAGGATTTCGAACGGCATTGCCCTGCAATGGGGCGGCAAGAGGCTTCGGCGAAAATTTGTGCACAAATGGAAAGCAGCTTGTCAAGGGTTGAGAGCGTTAGGCTCTAAACGCTTGATTTTTCATGTTTGAAACGTAACTTATTGAAAAATAACGATAAAAATAGTTGGTGAAAAAATCGTCAATCTGTCCCATAGCCCCACTCCATCGGGGGTTCGGCAGTTTTTTAGGGGCTTTTCCACTGGGTTATCCACAGGATCTGTGGATTTCCCAAGCGCTTGCTCGACAGCACATCGCACGCTCCAAGGCAAGCCCTGTAGCCGCGACAAAAATGCCGTGGAAGCAGAAATGTCCTGGCGGCGAAGGGCGCAGGGCGATGGCTTCCGTTACGGAAGTATCTGAGATGTCCTGCGCATGGGGTACGCACAGCTCGGAAGCGGAGTGCTCGTTCGGCGCGGCGCTATTCGCTCGACGGTCTTTTCCCAAGAACCTAGAATCCGCTGCACGCGCGCCTGCCAGGCGGGTGTTGCGTCGTTTTCCGCTGGAGTGCCCCATGCCCGTCGATCTACCGAACCTGTTGCTTGGCCTGCTGGCTGCCGCGATTCCCCTGGCCGGCCTGGCATGGCAGCTACAGAGAAGGGCCAGCCTGGCGGAGCGCGAGATAGCCTTGCTCGGCGAGCGACTGGCGACCGCGCAACTGGCCCAGGACGGGCTGAATGCGCAGTTGGAGACCAGCAGGGAGGCTTACCAGCAACTCGGCGAGCGCCATGCCAGGCTCGCCGGTGAGGTCGCCGCGCTGCGTCGGGAAGCCGAGTTGATGGGGGAGGAGCGGCAACGGGCGTCCCAGGCGGAGGCACGTTGGGCCAGCGAGCGCCAGGGCCGGGAAGAGGAATTGCGTCGCCTGGCTTCCGAACGGGCTGCGCTGGCTGCGGAACTGCGCGAGCAGCAGGAAAGCCACCAGCAGCGCCTGACCGACCTGCAGTCGGCCCGCGACGAGTTGCGGGCACAGTTCGCCGAACTGGCGGGAAAGATCTTCGACGAACGCGAACAGCGTTTCGCCGAAACCAGTCAGCAGCGCCTGGGGCAGATGCTCGATCCGCTCAAGGAGCGCATCCAGGCGTTCGAGAAGCGGGTGGAGGAAAGCTACCAGCAGGAAGCGCGCGAGCGTTTCTCCCTGAGCAAGGAACTGGAGCGTCTGCAGCAGCTCAACCTGCGCCTGGGCGAGGAAGCGACCAACCTGACCCGCGCGCTCAAGGGCCAGAAGACCCAGGGCAACTGGGGCGAACTGGTGCTGGAGCGGGTGCTCGAGCATGCGGGCCTGGAAAAAGGCCGGGAATACGAGACCCAGGTCAGCCTGAAGGGCGCCGAGGGCGAACGCTTCCAGCCGGACGTGCTGATCCGCCTGCCCGGCGACAAGCAGGTGGTGGTGGATGCCAAGGTCAGTCTCACGGCCTACCAGCAGTACATCGCCGCTGACGACGATCTGCTGCGCCAGCAGGCGCTGAAGCAGCACGTAACGTCGTTGCGCAACCATGTGAAAGGCCTCTCCGGCAAGGACTATCGACGCCTGGAAGGGTTGCACAGCCTCGACTTCGTCCTGCTGTTCATGCCGATCGAGGCGGCTTTTTCGACGGCCCTGCAGGCCGAGCCGAACCTGTTCCAGGACGCCTTCGCGCAGAATATCGTGATCGTCAGCCCGACCACCCTGCTGGCCACCCTGCGGGTAATCGACAGCCTCTGGCGCCAGGAGCGGCAGAACCAGAATGCGCGGGAAATCGCCGAACGTGCCGGTTCGCTGTATGACAAGTTCGTGCTCTTCGTCCAGGACCTCGATGAGGTCGGTTCGCGCCTGCAGCAACTGGACAAGGCCTATGCCGCGGCGCGCAACAAGCTCACCGAGGGACGTGGCAACCTGATCAGTCGCAGCGAGCAACTCAAGCTGCTCGGTGCCCGCGCCAGCAAGAGCCTGCCGACGGACTGGCTGGACCGGGCGCTGGTGGCGCCCGTGGAAGAGGCCGGAGAGGAGTGAGATCAGTTCGATCCCGTGCCCGGGCTTTCGAGAAAACGGAGGCTTTCCGGGAGGGGGATAAAAGAAGGGCGTCCGGAAGGACGCCCTGAAGATGATCATGGAGTAAGTCGGCTGTTCAGAGCCACGGCGCGGAGGAAAGTTCCGCGCCGTCCGTTCAGCGAGCGGGAGTGAGCGTCAGCCGCTTGTTGCCGTAAACGCGATCGAGGTTCTGTGGCTGGAACGGGAAGCTAACGTAGCGCCCCTTGAGCCAGGCGTCGATACCGTCGGCGTAGTGCGGGCTGGCCGGATTGCCGGATTGGCCGCTGCTGTTCACGCCGATCATCGGTTCGCTCTGGCCGAAGTCGACGATCAGCCGCATCGCCGGGATCAGCCAAGTGTCGAAGTCCTGGCCCCAGCCGTAGGCCGATACGTCCAGCGTGGTGTGGTCGCCGCCGGCCGGATAGGGTCCGCGATCGAGATAGCCCTTGATCGCGCCGAGTCCGGCGCGCTCGCCGGCGCCCAGGTAGGGGGCCATTTTCGAGCTGTCGCTCTGCCATTCGTAGGTGTGCAGCTTGCCCCATTGCCAGGCCTTGCGCTCGCTCCCCAGTCGCTGTTCGCAGAACTCCACGGCGGCGGCGAGGCTGCGCGCGAGGATTGCCGGCTTGTCCTCCTTCTGCGGAGTGCGGGTATCGTCCCAGAACGGACTGTCGTCGCGCCCGAGCAGGTGGTCGGCTTGCGCCGAGTAGGAGAGGTTGGCGGTCTCGACGAAGGCTTTCCAGGCAGGGCCGTCCTCCGGTCCTAGCTCGTCGAGGAATATCTGCCTGGCGCTCTCGTGGAGGAAGGCGCCGTACAGCGCGGCGTCGCTGGAGCTGGCTGTCAGCTTGCCGTCGAACGCCATCAGCCGGTCGTAGGCCTCCCGCGCCCGGCTGCGTTGCGCCTCCGGCAAGGCGTCGATGGCCTGGCGCAGCGGCAGCGCCATGCCGGGATTGTCGAACATGGCTTGCAGCTTGGCGACGAACAGCGAGGTCTGGTCGTACTGCATGCGGATCATGCTCTGGGTGTCGTGGCTCTTGCTGGCACCGGCGAGCTGGGCGATGCGCTCGGCGCGCTCCGGGTAGTACCAGGAATTGGACAACTGGGCGCCGTAGCCGGGCTGCACGGTGCGGTGGTTGGCGGTACCCAGCCAGCCCTGCTGCGGGTCCTGGTCGGACGGGTGGAGGATCGGGTCGGCATAGCCATCCCAGTCGTAGCGGCCGTCCCAGCCAGGGGAGGGCAGCAGGCCACGACCTTCCTTGCGGTTCGGATAGCGTCCGGTGACCTGCCAGCCGATGTGCTTTTCGTCGGCGAACACGATGTTCAGCGGCATCGCGCGAATCTCGCGGGTGGCGTCGAAGGCCTGCTCGATGGTCTTCGCCCGCGACAGGTCGAAGAAGCCGTCCAGGGTCTTGTCGGCTTCCTGCTGGATGCTCCGGTAGGCCAGTCCGTAGCCGCTCTTCAGCGGCAGCGGCTGGAGGATGTTCTTGCGCTCGCCCAGGGCGCTGTTGAGCAGCGGGCCATGGCGGGTTTCGTGGATGACCTCGCGGATCGGCCGCTGGCCCTTGATGAAGAAGGTTTCCTGGCGTTCGCGGGTTGGCTGCCACTTGCCGTCGGCCAGGTAATAGAGCCGGTTGCCCTGGCGTCGCAACTGTTCCAGGTAGAGATCCTGATTGTCGCCCAGGACCATGGTCATGCCCCAGGCCAGCTTGCCGTTGAAGCCCGCCACCACGCCCGGCAGACCGGCAATGGAAACGCCCGCGGCCTGGTACTTGGGCGAGCGGATCTGCACGTAGTTCCACACCGACGGCATGCTCAGCGGCAGGTGGGTGTCGTTGGCCATCAGGCTCTTGCCGCTGCGGCTGCGTTGCGGCGCGATAGCCCAGTTGTTCGAGGCGGCGACCCCGAGCATGCTCAGCGCTGCGACCTGCCGCGCCGCGCCCTCGACGCCCGCGAGGCCGGGAACCTGCCCGTCCAGGCGCAGGCCCTTGAGCTTTTCCGCCTCGTCGAACGGCAGGTTTTCGTCGGGATAGGTCGGCGTCAGCCAGGCCAGCTTGTCGCTGCCGACCTTCTGCGCGAGCGTCAGCGAGGCGATTTCTTCCTGCAGGTTCACCGCCAGGCCGAAGTTGAGCAGGGCGAAGACCAGCGCCGAGTCCTCGGGCTTCCAGTATTCCGGACGGTAGCCGGACTGGGCCAGGTCCATCGGCAGCTTGTCGCGATAGCGATACAGGTAGGCGTTGACCCCGCGCGCGTAGACCTCGAAGAAGCGTTGCAGGCGCGGCGAGGCGTTCCTGTACTGGATCTCCGCAGCCTGGCGCAGGTTCACGGTACGCATGAAACGGTCGATCTCCAGCGCGCCGGGGCCGACCATCTCGGCCAGCCGTCCCTGGGCCAGCAGGCGCAGGCTGACCATCTGGCTCAGGCGGTCGGAGGCGTGTACGTAGCCCAGGGCGAACAGCGCGTCATGGAAGGTGCCGGTTTCGATCAGTGGCATGCCCAGCGCGTTGCGCCGGATCGATACGTTTTGCGCCAGGCCCTTGATCGGTTGTACGCCGGAGGTCGGCGGCAGGCTGTCGGCGTAGCGATCGTCGAGCCAGGACTGGCAACCGGCCAGGCCCAGGAGGGTGCCGAAGGCCGCGGCGGCGCCGCAACGGGGAAGAAAACGCATGAAGGCTGGCGAGGCCATGGGGTGGGGGCTCCTGCGGGAGTGGTCGCGTCGAGAGGCGCTACGTTAGTGAGGAGCGCAGGGCTGCGCAAGCTCCGCCTGCGATCGTCCGCGAGGACGTCCGCAGGCCGGCTCGGGACCCGCTACTGCGGCGGATTGATGCGCTCCACCAAAGCATAGGCGCGTTGCGTCGCCGGACGCTGGCGAATGCTCTCGAACCAGCGCTGCAGGTGTGGGAAGTCGGCGAGATCCTGCTCCTGCCACTGATGTGGGACGATCCACGGATAGATGGCCATGTCGGCGATGCTGTAGTCGTCGCCGGCGACGAAGGCGCGGTCCGCCAGGCGCTGGTCGAGAACGCCGTACAGGCGCGCGGTTTCCTTGACGTAACGGTCGATAGCGTAGGGAATCTTCTCCGGGGCGAAGCGGTTGAAATGGTGGTTCTGCCCGGCCATCGGCCCCAGCCCGCCCATCTGCCAGAACAGCCACTGCAGGGTTTCCTGGCGCGCGCGCAGGTCCTTGGCGAGGAACCGTCCGGTCTTTTCCGCGAGATAGAGCAGGATGGCGCCGGACTCGAACAGCGACAGGGGAGCGCCGCCGTCGGCTGGTTGGCGATCGACGATGGCGGGAATCTTGTTGTTCGGCGACACCTTCAGGAAATCCGCCTGGAACTGGTCGCCCTGGCTGATATTGATCGGATGGATGGCGTAGGGCAGGCCGGTTTCTTCCAGGAAAAGAGTAATCTTGTGGCCGTTCGGGGTGGTCCAGTAGTACAGGTCGATCATCGGTGCGTCTCCGGCTCGTCGATGGGCTACGAACGGAAGACTCTACGCCAGGAACCTAGGTTCGATGCAAACCGCTGTCGCGCATGACGCCCCGGCGGGGCTGGTGGCGCGCCAACGAAAAGGCCCGCTGCTCAGCGGGCCTTCGGATGCCGGCGCGTGCGAAGGGTCAGGCGCCGTGGCACTTCTTGAATTTCTTCTCGCTGCCGCAGGGGCAGGGATCGTTGCGGCCTACGGCCTTGAGCGGATTGCGCACCGGCTCGTGGCTGTGATTGCAGTGCGGACCATGGACATGACCATGGCCATGATCGTGATGATGATCGTGGTCGTGGTTGCAGTTCGGGCCGTGTACGTGGGGTTCCTGACTCATGGTGGACCTATTCTGGGATGAAATCGCCGGGAATTATCTCGCCATTTCGTCTCAGGTGCACGCTGCGGCCGAACATCAGTCCGGTCTTCACTTCGCCCTGCAGGCGGTAGCGGATCGGCTCCTCGGGACGCTCGAGGAGCTTGACGATGTATTTCATGTGGCGCCAGAGATTGGTTCGCACCGGCACGTCGAATACCTCGTGGCCGTGGGCGGGAACCGTGAACCACTGGCTGGACTCGCCTTCTGCGAGCTGGATGTCGTTCAGTTGCACGGCGTACTGCAGGCCGCGTACCGGCAGGCTGAAATCGTTGGGGTTGTCGATGCGGAAGCGCATCACGAACTCCTGTTCCAGCAAGCGTGCCTTGACCACTTCCACCTTCAGCAGCTTGACGTCGGGGTCTTCGAAGCTGCCGGTCATCCAGCTGCAGCCCGAGAGATGGGAGAGAACTCCCCACGCCATTATTAGGCTGATAATTCTTATCATTTGCGCCTGGTAATTCATGCTATTCCCCCCGAGACGCCCCAGTTTAACAAGCAGTGATTGTGCTGCAACTTATTGTTGTATAGAGGAAAGATGTTTCAGGTACAGGCCTGTGTCCATATGTTTCCCATAGCGCAGTCGGGGGAGCATGGAGAAGCGCGTACGCCCGTGCAAGTCTTCCCGTCGGCTGGCGTGACCGGCTCGGCTAACCTGAACGGACCCGCCGGCCGATTTGCCGGACCCAGTCACTCCACGCGTGGCTGTCGATGGGTACAATCGCTCGACGAAACGCCAGGGCCGCCATGCCGAGCGGCCCTTCACTCGGAGAGATGCCAATGAGCCGCTTTGAAATCGCCTTTTCCGGCCAGTTGGTCGCCGGCGCCCGTCCCGAGGTGGTCAAGGCCAACCTGGCCAAGCTGTTCCAGGCCGACGCGCAGCGTATCGAACTGCTGTTCTCCGGCCGCCGGGTGGTGATCAAGAACAACCTCGATGCCGCCTCCGCGGAAAAATACCGCAGCGTGCTGGAGCGAGCGGGAGCGATCGCCGTGGTCGCCGAGATGGAGATCGAGGAGGTGGTCATGGCGCCGCCGCCTGCGCAGACGACTCCCGTGGAGGCCCCGCAGACCCGCGCCGCTACTGGTACCAGCGCGCCCGCCGGACGCTTGCAGGTAGCGCCGCGGGACGGCTACATGGCGGCGTTCGCCGAGGTCGATGCGCCGGATTTCGGCCTGGCTCCGGTAGGCGCCGACCTACAGGACGCCAAGGCCGAAGCCGAGGCGCCGAAACTCGACCTGAGCCGCTTCAGCGTCGCCCCGGTCGGTAGCGACATGGGCCAGGCACGCTCCGAGCCAGCGGCTCCGGCTCCGGACACCAGCCACCTGCGCCTGCAGGACTGAGGCGGGCAGCGGCCTGCGACAAGCCAGGGCGTGGGGCGGATAACCGCGTCGCGAGGCCGTGGCATCGGGGACAGGCGAGGGGTTGGAGGAACGCGTCGGCCAGGGGGCAGGCGCTTGCTTCAGTGGTCGAAATCGTCCTGGTAGACGAACTTGGGCATTTCCCAGTGGAAGCGGATGGCCAGCAGGCGGAACAGGAAGCCGCTGAACAGGGTGATCAGCATCGCCTGCTCGGAAGGCAGTTCCAGCTCCACGCAGATCAGGTAGCACCAGGCGCTGGCGAAGGACACGCTGGCATAGAGTTCGCGGCGGAATATCAAGGGTACGTCGTTGCACAGGATGTCGCGGAGAATGCCGCCGAACACCCCGGTGATCACCCCGCTGATCGCCGCGATCAGCAGGCTGTGGCCCATTTCCAGGCTGACCTGGCAGCCGATCAGGGTGAAGGCCACCAGGCCAACCGCGTCGAGTACCAGGAACAGCGAGCGCAGGTGGCGCATCAGCGGCGCGATGAACACTGTCACCAGCGCGGCGACTGCGGTCAGCGCCAGGTATTCCGGGTGACGGACCCAGGTCAGCGGGTAATGGCCCAGCAGCATGTCGCGTACCGAGCCGCCGCCCAGGGCGGTGACGCAGGCGATCAGCACCACGCCGAACAGGTCCATGCTGCGCCGGCCGGCCGACAGCGCACCGGTCATGGCTTCGGCGGTGATGGCGATGATGTAGAGCACGGTCAGCAGCATGGGGATGGGGCCCGGATGAAAAGGCTGCGCATTCTACCCGAGCGCTCGTCAACGCCCAAACCGCGCAGCCTGGCGCAGCATCTCAGGCGTGCATGCGCAACCAGAAGCGTTCCTGGCAGGCGTTGACGAAGTGCTTGTAGCGTGGGCTGATTTCCTGCCCGGCGGAATCCAGCACTTCGTAGCCGATCCAGCATTCCTCGCAGGCCCCGCTGCTCGGCAGGAGGTCGCGCTCGCGGTGCTGGCGCAGGCGCACGCCGTTGTCGAAACGGTAGAGCGCTTCGCAGCTGTGGATCTCGACGCCGTCCTCGCAGCGCTGTTGCTCTTCGACCTGCGCATCGCTTATCGAGACCGGCGAGGGCAGGGCATGGATGGCGCGGATATAGCTGGCGAGCGAATGCATCAGGTGATCCACGGACCGCAGCATTTCTTCAGCTTGCCGCCGGCGCCGCAGGGGCAGGGATCGTTGCGGCCGAGTTTCAGGGCCACGGTCGGATCGAGGAAGTACCAGCGACCGTTGCGCTGGACGAAGCCGGAACATTCGCGATGGGCATGTTCCCCGTCGGCGTCGTGCCAGCGCGCGACGAAGGTGACTCGCGCATGCTCCGGCTGGCCGCCGAGCACCTCGTGGTTTTCCACCTCCAGACCGAGCCAGGTGCTGCCGTGGCTCCAGGCGCGGATGCCGTCGAGATCGAGGCCGGCCTGTTGCGCCGGCAGCGTGGTGTCGCGCAGGTAGTCCACCAGTCCGAGGGCGTAGGCGCTGTAGCGCGAGCGCATCAGGGCTTCCGCGGTAGGCGCGGGATGTCCCTGGTGATAGCGGCCGCAGCAATCGTCGAGCGGGTCGCCGCTGCCGCAGGGGCAAGAGGGTTGGGTCATGGTTACCACCAGTACTTGCCGAAGTTTTCCGGGTTGGCCCAGAACTTGGCGTTCAGCCAATCGGGGACCTGCTTGTATTCGTACAGGTCGTAGGTGTACAGGGTCAGCGTCTGGCCTTCGCGCTGGAAGCGTTCGCTGTTCTGCATGGCGAGGGCGAAGAAGTCGGTTTCCTGCCAGTCGCTGGCCTCGAGGTCGACCAGTACGGCGACCCGGCTGGCGTTCAGGTTGCGCACGCCCGCGAGCAACTGCAGACCGGTGCGCTGCGGCAGGTGTTCCAGGCAATCGACGAACAGCGCCAGGTCGAAGCGCTGGCCGGCCAGTTCGGCGGGCAATGCCGCCGCCGGGCTGTGCGCCAGTTGGCACTGGGGATGGTTGTGGATGAAGGCCTCCACCGCCGGCAGCCGGCTGGCGCCGACCAGCAGCAAGCGCTTCGGCGCGTAGCGGGCGAGCAACGCGGCCAGGGCCTGCTGCGGGGTGCGGGGAGAAATCGGTTCGCTCATGGGAAAACACTCTCCTGGGATTCGCCAAGACTAGCCTGAAGCGCCTGCATGGCCTAGTGCTGGCGCTTTTTTCGGCTGGGGTCTTTACTCCCTATTTGTCGGTTACAACCGATCCACGAGGAGAGTTCCAATGAGCATCACGAGGACCGCTTTACCCCTGATTCTGGTCAGCGGCTTGCTGACCGGTTGCGCAGGGTTGCAGAAAAGCGACTGGCCGACCTGTGCGGCGGTCGGTGGTGTTACCGGCGCCGGCCTGGGCGCGATCGAAAGCAGCAGCTGGGCCGGCTGGGGCGCCCTGATCGGCGGTGGCGTCGGTGCCGCCTATTGCTGGGTGCACGGTGCCGGCGAACAGGTCGCGCCGCCGCCTCCGCAGCCGGTCGAGGAAGTCGCGCCGCCGCCTCCCGTCGTCAAGGAAGAAACCATTGTCGTGCGCGACCTGCACTTCGCCTTCGATTCGTCGAAGGTGGACGCCGCCGACAGCGAGAAGCTCAACGGCATCGCCGAACGCCTGAAAGGCGAGGCGGCCAGTACGCGCCTGAGTATCACCGGGCATACCGACAGCGTCGGTTCCGATGCCTACAACCAGAAGCTGTCGGAACGGCGCGCGAATGCCGTTGCGAACTATCTGATTGATGCCGGGGTGCCTTCGAGCATCATCGTCGGCGTGCAGGGATTGGGCGAAAGCCAGCCGGTCGCCGACAACAAGACTCGCGAAGGGCGGGCCGAGAATCGCCGGGTGGAAATCCTCATCAAGCGCGAATGACGCAGGCGGCGCGGAGCAGAACGGGGGCGTCGAAGCCCCCGTTTTCGTTCATGGCTGGCGCCGCGGCGGGCTGGCGAGTATGTTCCCCCGCACACGATGTCTTGGGGGGAGTTCCATGAAAGCGTTTCTCGGGCTGGGCAAGCTCGTGACCCTGGTGTTCTGGGGCGCGGTGCTGGTCAATCTGCTGCATCCGTTCGCCTATCCGCTGAACTGGCTGTTGTCGATAGCCGGCGGCCTGATCCTGTTGATCCACCTGATCGAGATTCTCGTCCTCGGAGGACGCCTGAAAGCGCGCGCGCATCCCTGGCTGGATCGTCTCCAGGTCTTGCTGTTCGGGGTCTTCCACATGCTTGCGTTGCCGGCGTTGAGCCCGGCCAGCGAGTTACCGCAGGACAAGGAGGACGATCATGCGTAAGGCCATGCTCGGATTGTTCCTGGTCGTTCCCCTGGCCTGGGCTGGCGCCGTGTTTTCGGCCGAGGCGCCGCCGGCACGCCAGCAGGGTATCGGCGGAACCGTGAAGGTGCAGGCGAACTCGGTGATGCGCCTGCCCAAGCGGGCCCAGGAGCTGCGCCTGCGCAGAGTGGAGATCGGCGAGGATGCCGCCCTGCTGATTCCGCTGGAGGTCAGCGTCCTGCGCATCGAGGAACTGCACATGGCGAAGAACGCCCGGATCGGCGTGGCGCCAGGCGAGGAGCGAATCAGCATCGAAGTCGTCAGCGGCCGCCTGGCCGATGGCAGCATCATTTCCGCGCCCGGCGCGACCGGCACCTTCCGGCAAAGCGCCGGTAACGGCCGCGACCTGACCTTGCGCCTGCAGGCGGTGGAGGTGGAAAGCCTGCTGCTGGACGCCCGCGGTGGCGTCGGCGCTCCAGGCTACGATGGCCTGGACGGGGCTTCCGGCAAGGCCTCCGGCTGCCTCTGGGGCAGCGCGCTGAAAGGTGGCGACGGCCAATCCGGAAGCGACGGCGGTCCGGGCGGGGCGGGCGGTCGGATTCGTCTGGAAGTGCCGGGCGATTTTCCTCTGGAGCGCTTGCAAACCCGTCTGCAAGGCGGCGTCGGCGGCGCTGGAGGCAAGGCCGGCAAACCGGGTGCGGCGGATAACGCCACCGGTTGCTGGATCTACTCGGTGGATGCCGGTCGTGCGGGGCGCAGCGGAGAGGACGGCGCGAACGGCACCAACGGCAGCGACGGCAGCCTGGACGTCGTGCGCTTCTGAGGAGAGGCCGGCAGCACGGCTTCCGGCGCCTCGCCGGTTCAGAGGCTCGGGCGTGCCGCTACCAGGGCTATCAGCAACAGGCCGAGGAGCAGGTTGAAGCCGACGGTGCGGCGGATCTTCCCCAGCGCCTGCCCGCCTGCCGGCCAGTCCTGGGCCTGCACCGCGCGGCGCAGTTCCGGCACTTGCAGCGCCTGCACCCGCAGGAACAGTGCCAGCATGGCGACGTAGAGCCCCATCATTACCTGTACGTAGCGCGGCGCGCCGGCGAAACCGTTGAAGCTCAGGTGCAGCATGCCGACGCCGCTGATCGGCAGCAGGATCACCGCAGCCCAGACCCAATGGAAGAAACGGCGGAACACCTCCAGCCACAGGCCCAGGCGGGCTGGGGCCTCCAGCGCGGCGACGGCCGCCGGACGAAGAATCGTCCAGGCGAAGAACATGCCTCCGACCCAGACCAGGGCGGCCAGGACATGCAGGGCGTAGACGAGGGCGTAGGGGGTCATTCGGCGATCTCCGCTGGCGGTTGTGACGAAGCGCGTTATCATAGCCGCCCTGTCGAACCACTGAAAATTTATCCAGCTATGGCGCGCCGGCGGATTCGTCTTCCGCTGCGCGCCGGGCCCAGGAATTCCATGCTCAGCGCCGAACTCAAGTCCCAGATCCAGGGTGCCTACACCCGCTTTCTCGAAGCCAAGGAGCTGAAGCCTCGCTATGGCCAGCGCCTGATGATCGCCGAAGTGGCCAAGGCCCTCGGCGCGATCAAGGAGGACGAGGAGGGGCACCGCGAGGGCGAGCCGGCGGTGGTCGCGGTGGAGGCCGGAACCGGTACCGGCAAGACCGTGGCCTACAGCCTGGCGGCGATCGCTTGCGCCAAGGCCAGTGGCAAGCGCCTGGTGATAGCCACCGCGACCGTCGCCCTGCAGGAGCAGATCGTCCACAAGGATCTCCCCGACCTGCTGCGCAACAGCGGGCTGGCCTTCAGCTTCGCCCTGGCCAAGGGCCGCGGGCGCTACCTGTGCCTGTCCAAGCTCGACGTGCTGCTGCAGGAAGGCCAGGCGCAAAGCGCGACGGCGCAACTGTTCGCCGACGACGGTTTCAACATCGACGTCGACGAGACCAGCAGCAAGCTGTTCAACCAGATGATCGAACGCCTGGCCGGCAACCGCTGGGACGGCGACCGCGACAGCTGGCCGGAGGCGATCGACGACGCGCATTGGGCGCAGCTCACCACCGATCACAGCCAGTGCACCAACCGACATTGCCCGAACTTCCAGCAGTGCGCCTTCTACAAGGCGCGCGAAGGGATGACCAAGGTCGATGTGATCGTCACCAACCACGACCTGGTCCTGGCTGACCTGGCCCTGGGCGGTGGCGCCATCCTGCCCGATCCGCGCGAGACTCTCTACGTGTTCGACGAGGGCCATCACCTGCCGGACAAGGCGATTGGCCATTTCGCCCATTTCACCCGCCTGCGCGCTACCGCCGACTGGCTGGAGCAGATCGCCAAGAACCTCACCAAGCTGCTCGCCCAGCACCCGCTGCCGGGTGACCTCGGCAGCCTGATCGAACAGGTGCCGGAGCTGGCCCGGGAGATCAAGACCCAGCAGCAGTTCATGTTCACCGCCTGCGAAGAGATCGGCGATTTTCGCGCCGGCGAGGACATGGAAGGTCGCGAGCGGCCGCGTCACCGTTTCGTCGGCGGGGTGGTCCCCGAGCATATCCGCGAGATGGGCATCGAGCTGAAGAAAGGCTTCTCCAAGCTGACCGACCTGTTCACCCGTCTCACCGATATCCTCAAGGAGGCGATGGACGGCGAAGGCGCCGGCGGCATCGCCAGCCACCAGGCGGAGGAGTGGTACCCGCTGTTCGGTAGTCTTTTGGCGCGCGCCCAGGGCAACTGGGAACTGTGGACCGCATTCACCTGCGAGGACCCGCAGGACAGCCCGCCGATGGCGCGCTGGCTGACCCTCGCCGAGAGCGGCAGCTTCTACGACATCGAAGCCAACGCCAGCCCGATCCTCGCCGCCGAGACCCTGCGCCGCAACCTGTGGAACGTCGCCTATGGCGTGCTGGTGACCTCGGCGACCCTGACCGCGTTGGGCACCTTCGACCGCTATCGCATGCGCGCCGGCCTGCCGCGCAACGCGGTCACCGCGGTGGTGCCGAGCCCCTTCCATCATGCCGAGGCCGGGGTATTGCGGGTCCCCGACCTCAAGGCGGATCCGCGCAACGCCGCCGAGCACACCGCGGCGATCATTCGCGAGCTGCCGGAACTGGTGAAGGGCGCGCGCGGTAGCCTGGTGCTGTTCTCCTCACGCAAGCAGATGCAGGAGGTCTTCGACGGTCTCGACCGCGACTGGCGCAAGCGGGTGTTCATCCAGGGCAACCTGTCCAAGCAGGAAACCCTGAACAAGCACAAGTCGCGAGTCGACGACGGCGAGGACAGCGTGCTCTTCGGCCTCGCCAGCTTCGCCGAAGGCGTGGACCTGCCGGGGGCCTATTGCGAACACGTGGTGATCGCCAAGATTCCCTTCGCGGTACCCGACGACCCGGTGGAGGCGGCGCTGGCCGAGTGGATCGAGGCGCGCGGCGGCAATCCGTTCATGGAGATCGCCGTGCCAGACGCCTCGCTGCGGTTGGTCCAGGCCTGCGGGCGGCTGCTGCGCACCGAGCAGGACCGCGGCACCATCACCCTGCTGGATCGCCGCGTGGTCACCCAGCGCTACGGCAAGGCTATCCTCAATGCATTGCCGCCGTTCCGGCGGGAAATCGCCTGACGCGCTGATCTGCGCGGAGGGCGCCAGCCTTCACGTCCGAGCCGCATCGGGAAATTCCCGGCATTTGTCCATGCCGGGATGGAGTTAAGGAAAACAGGCTTCATGATCCGTTCGCGTTGGCATCTTCCCCTGCTTCTCGGCCTGCTCGCGGTGGCCGCGCCGCTGGCGGCGAACGACACCCAGCAGGTGCTGTTCAACTTCGTCAAGCCGATGGCCGTGGTCGGCATCACCCTGGAGGATGCCGACCTGCCCAGCGCGACGGCGGAGGCCACCCCGGAGGGCGACATTCTCCGTCGCGTCACCTTCAGCCCGGCGCAACGGCCCACCTTGCGCATGAGTCCGGCGCTGGGCCGTTGGGACTGGTCCGCAGCGGACTACGTGAGCCTGCGCATCCAGAACGCGATGAGCTGGGACATGACCCTGGAGGTCGCGATCGAGGGCGAGCAGGGCGCGCCGGGGCTGCAGGCATCCATCGAGCTACCGGCAGGCCCGCCGCAGACCCTGCTGGTGCCGTTGCGGGCGGTTTCGCCAGAGGCTCTGGGCATGCGTGCGGGGCCGCCGATGCCACAGATGGTCGAAGGCCAGCGGGTGCTGCTGGCGCCACGCGTGGAGGGCTCGCTGGACCGCGCCAGGGTCGGAGCGCTGAGCCTGTCCCTGCGCTCGCCGCAAGCTCCCCAGAGTATCCTGCTCGGACGTTTCGGCATACGCACAGGGAGGGCGGTGGAGCGGAGCATCCTGACCGGCCTGATCGATCGCTATGGCCAGTACAGCCGCGCCGACTGGCCGGAAAAGATTCGTTCCGACGAACAGTTGCGCAGCGCCTATGCGGCCGAGGCCGCACAGCTCCGCGACTGGGAACGGCAGACACCGGCGCGCGACCGTTTCGGCGGCCTGCTGGGTGGGCCGGTGTTCGAAGCCAGCGGTTTCTTCCGCACGGAAAAACGTGGCGGGCGCTGGTGGCTGGTTACTCCGGAAGGACATCCGTTCTGGTCGCTGGGCGTTAATGCGGTGACCGCCGACGGCAGCCGGACCTACGTCGAAGGACGCGAGCCGATGTTCGCCGAACTGCCGGCGGAGGGTGAGCCGCTGGCCGCATTCTTCGGTGAGGGCGACGACCGCCGCGGCGTCGCCGCGCAGGCCGGGCGGCGCTTCGGGCATGGTCGCTGGTTCGATTTCCTCGGTGCCAATCGCCAGCGCATCGCTCCCCAGGCGAGTGCCGACCAGCTCGCCGGCGAATGGCGCCAGCGCACCCTGGAGCGCCTCTCGGCATGGGGTTTCAACAGCCTCGGCAACTGGAGCGATCCGGCGCTCGCCGCACAGACGCGGATGCCCTACAGCCTGCCGCTGTCGATCGCCGGCGACTACGCCACGGTCAGCAGCGGTTTCGACTGGTGGGGAGCCATGCCCGATCCCTTCGACCCGCGCTTCGCCATGGCCGCCGAGCGCGTCATCGCCATCGCTGCTCGCGACCACCGCGACGATCCCTGGCTGCTCGGCTACTACGCCGACAACGAACTGGCCTGGGCCGGGCGCGACGGCTCGGCCCAGGCGCGCTACGGCCTCGCTTTCGGAGCCTTGACGCTGTCCATGGACAGTCCGGCGAAGCGCGCCTTCGTCAAGCAATTGAAAGCCAAGTACCTGGGCCATGAGGCATTGGCCGAGGCCTGGGGCATCGAGCTGGCCGCCTGGGAGGCCCTGGAGGCGCCGGGCTACGCGGCTCCGCTGCCGGGCGAGGGGCATCCGGCCATCGCCGAGGACTACAGCGCCTTCCTCCGGCTGTATGCCGACGCTTACTTCAAGACCCTGCGCGACGCCCTGCAATGGCACGCACCGAACCACCTCCTGCTCGGCGGCCGCTTCGCCGTCAGCACTCCCGAGGCGATCACCTCCTGCGCCCGGTATTGCGACCTCCTCAGTTTCAACCTCTATACGCCGTTGCCCGGGCAGGGCCTGGACGACTCCCTGCTGGCGCGGCTGGACAAGCCGGTGCTGATCAGCGAGTTCCACTTCGGCTCGCGGGATCGCGGTCCGTTCTGGGGTGGTGTCAGCGAGGCGGCCAATGAGCGGGCGCGCGGCGACTCCTACCGAACGTTCCTGGAGGCGGCGCTGAAGAGTCCGTATATCGTCGGCGCCCACTGGTTCCAGTACCTCGACCAACCGGCCAGCGGGCGTCTGCTGGACGGCGAGAACGGCCATATAGGCCTGGTCGGGATCACGGGCTTGCCGTTCGCCGGCTTCGTCGACACGGTGCGCCGAAGCAACCTTGCCGCCCTGTCGCGACTGTCGGCGATGGCCAGGTCCATGCCTGCCGTCGAGCCTCTGCCGCCGCGCGAGGATTCAGCCGGTTCATGAGCGCGCATTCACCGCCGCCCGCTTGCGGCGAACCCCTCTTATGTCAGGGTTCACAAGGCCGCCGAGGGCTGGAAGAATGCCCCGACCACTTTCCCACCGGAACTTGCCCATGACGCCCCAAGGCCACTGTGACAGCCGTTTCGCCCCGCTTGCCGAGGCCTTCGCCCGGCTTTTCGACAATCCGCAGGAGCGCGGCGCGGCGTTGTGCCTGGAGGTCGGTGGCGAGACGGTGGTCGACCTCTGGGGCGGCGTCGCGGACAAGGACGGCGAGCAGCCCTGGCAGCGCGACACCATCCTCAATCTGTTCTCCTGCACCAAGACCTTCACCGCCGTTGCCGTGCTGCAACTGGTGGCCGAGGGCAAGCTCGAACTGGACGCGCCGGTGGCACACTACTGGCCCGAGTTCGCCGCGGCCGGCAAGGCAGCGATCAGCGTGCGCCAGTTGCTCTGCCATCGCGCCGGCCTGCCGGCGCTGCGCGAGCAGATGCCGCCCGAGGCACTCTACGACTGGCAGGCGATGACCACGGCACTGGCCGCCGAGGAGCCCTGGTGGACGCCTGGCGAAGCGCACGGCTATGCACCGATTACCTATGGCTGGCTGCTCGGCGAGGTGATCCGCCGGGTCGACGGCCGCGAGCCGGGCGAGGCCATCGTGGCGCGCACCGCGGCACCGCTGGGCCTGGATTTCCATGTCGGCCTGGACGACAGCCAGTTCGGCCGCGTCGCCCACATGGCACGGAGCAAGGGCAGCCTCGGCGACGCTGCCGCCCAGCGCATGCTGAAGACCATGATGAGCGAGCCATTGGCGCTGACCACCCGTGCCTTCACCAATCCGCCGTCGATCCTCACCAGCACCAACAAGCCGGAATGGCGACGCATGCAGCAGCCGGCCGCCAATGGCCATGGCAACGCGCGCGCGCTCGCCGGCTTCTATAGCGGCCTGTTGCAGGGACGTTTGCTGGAAGATGAACTGCTGGGCCAGTTGGCCCACGAACACGCGGTAGGCGAGGATCGGACCTTGCTGACCCGGACCCGCTTCGGCCTCGGCACCATGCTCGACCAACCGGGCGTGGCCAATGCGACCTACGGACTCGGCCCCAAGGCCTTCGGCCACCCTGGGGCGGGTGGCTCGATCGGCTTCGCCGATCCCGAGCGCGACCTGGCTTTTTCCTTTGTCAGCAACGCCTTGGGGCCGTATGTGCTGATGGATCCGCGGGCGCAGCAGCTGGCGCGTGTCGCGGGGGAGTGTCTGTAATCCGTTGGTTAACTTTTAACCGCTTGTCGGCTCGACGCTAAATTTCATTGCCAAATAATGGCTTAGCGACACAATCTAAAGCGTCGTATGAGATAGGGCGTTGCCGGGGCAGTGGATCGACTCCGGCATCGCTGCGATGTGACCGGCGGTTGAGCCGAATGTTCCATCGGGCTCGCCTTCTTTCACTTCCAACGGACCCCGACGTATGAAACTGCTTAAGACCTCGACGCTTCTTCTCTGCATGACCGCCTCCGGCTGCAGCTATTTCCAGACCCAGGACGCTTCCTCGCAGCCAGCCAAGGCTCCGGCCGAGCAGGCTTCCAGCCATTCATGGTGGCCGTTCGGCAAGGACGACGGACAGACCGTCGCCAAGCAGGCCACGGAACAGAAGGCCGAAGCCGAGCATGTCGGCTCCAGCCACTGGTGGTGGCCGTTCGGCAAGGACGAAGGCGGTCGGGACGTAGCCGCCAAGGCTGCGGAGCAGAAGGCCGAGATCGCCGCGGCGAAGAAAGAAGTCGCCGCCGCAGCCGAGCCGAAGGCCGCCAACCCCTGGTGGTGGCCGTTCGGCGCCAGCTCGGCGAGCAAGGCGTCGGGCAAGCCGGCACTGGTCCAGCAGAAGGTCACCAAGGAGTGGCTGGATGCCCATGAGAAAGCCCTGCGCGAAGCGATCGCCGGTAGCGAGTTCACCCTCGAACGCCGCGACAACGCATTGATCGTCATCGCCCCCGCCGACTACTCGTTCAATCCCAAGCGCCACACCATGCTGATGCCGATCACCCTCAACCCGCTGGGCAAGGTCGCCAAGATGGCCCAGGCCGATCCGCAGAGCGGTATCCTGGTACTCGGCCATACCGACAGCACCGGCAGCAAGGCGGTCAACGACAAGCTGAGCTTCGAGCGTGCCCAGTCGGTGGCGGCGATCTTCCGCCTCAGCGGCCTGAAAGGCGACCAATTGCGCCTGAAGGGGGTCGGTTCCGACATGCCGCGCGCGGACAACGCCAGCGCTGCCGGCCGCGCCCAGAACCGTCGCGTCGAAGTGCTCTATACCCAGCGCGCCAGCCTGCTGTCCCTGGCCCAGGGCAACTGAGCCGAACCGGGGCAGGGCGCTTGGCGCCATTGTCCCGGATCAAGCGCGAGGCGGAGTCTGCGGTTAAGCTATGGCGCATTTCCCCCTGGAGATGCGCCATGACCCAGTCCCTGGCCGATATGCGCCGCGAGTACACCCGCGATGGCCTCAGCGAGGCCAACGCCCCTAGCGATCCCTTCAGCCTGTTCCGCCAGTGGTTCGACGACGCGGTGAAGACCGAGCGCCTGCCGGTCGAACCCAACGCCATGACCCTGGCCACCGTCGACGCCGACGGCTATCCGCATTGCCGTATCCTCCTGCTCAAGGGCCTCGACGAGCGCGGCTTCACCTTCTTCACCAACTACGAAAGCGCCAAGGGCCGGCAACTGGCGGCCAATCCGCGGGCGGCCATGACCTTCTTCTGGCCGGCTCTGGAGCGCCAGGTGCGCATCGAAGGCAGCGTCGAGAAGGTCACTCCCGAGGAATCCGACGCCTACTACCAGGTGCGTCCGCTGGGCAGTCGCCTGGGCGCCTGGGCCTCGCCGCAGAGCCGGGTCATCGCCGATCGCGCCGAGCTGGAACGGCTGCTCGCGGACACCGAGCGGCGTTTCGCCGACCAGCCGCCGAGCTGTCCCGAGCACTGGGGCGGCTACCGTCTCCTGCCGCAGCGCATCGAGTTCTGGCAGGGGCGGCCGAGCCGCCTGCACGACCGTCTCGACTATCGACGCCAGGACGGCGGCTGGCGGCGCGAACGCCTGGCGCCCTGAATCCTCCATGTTCGAACTGGATTCGACGCTGGCGCAGCACATCGTCGATCGGGCGATGGCGATCCTGCCGCACAACATCAATGTGATGGATGCCCAGGGCATGATCATCGGCAGCGGCGATCCATCGCGCCTGCATACCCGCCACGAAGGGGCGCAACTGGTGCTGGCCAACCGGCGGGTGGTGGAAATCGACGAGCAGGCCGCCGCCTGCCTGCGCGGGGTGCGGCCAGGGGTGAACCTGCCGTTGCTGCACGCCGAGCGGCTGGTCGGCGTGCTCGGCATCACCGGCGCGCCGGAGGTGGTCCGGCCCTATGCCGAGCTGGTGCGGATGGCAGCGGAAATGCTCATGGAACAGCGCCAGATGCAGGACGAGCGACACTGGCAACGCCAGCGTCACGAAGCCTGGCTGCGCCAGTTGCTCGATCCCGGCCACGGCCTCGGGGCGCTGGCGGCCGATGCCGAACACCTGGGGCTGGCCATGCACTGGCCGCGCCAGGCGGTCTTCCTGGAGCTGCCCGAGCATGCCGATCCGCTGCCTTGCCAGGCTCGCCTGCTGGCGGCACTCGGCGGCCGGGCGGAGCACTGGAGCGCGGCGCTGGGCGAGCGCCTGGTGTTCTGGTGCCGGCCGGTAGCCCACGCAGATACGCTCGAGCACTGGCTGGAGCGCGCCGACGCGCGCGGCTGGGGCGTGGCGCGCCTGTGTGCCGGCGACCCGGCGCATGACCTGGCCGAGCTGCGCGCCTCGGCCTGCGCCGCGCGCGACCTGCTGGACTATGCGCGCAGCCGGTTGCCCGGTCGGCGGGTCGTGACCCTGGACGGACACCGCCTCGCCAGCCTGCTGTTCAGCCAGCGCGACAGTTGGCAGGTGCGGCAGCTGCTGGCGCCCTTGCAGCGGTTGCTCGACCACGATCCGCAAGGTTCGCTGGCCGCTACCCTGGAGTCCTGGTGCGCCCATGACGGGCACGCCCAGGCCTGTGCCCAGGCGCTGGGGATCCATCGCAACAGCCTGCGCTACCGACTGGAGCGCATCGCTTCGATCAGCGGGCTCGATCTCGCTCGCCTGGAGCACCGCCAGCAATTGTTGCTGGGGCTGCAATTGCTCGTTCCGCGCCGCGGGTAACGGGCGGATCAATCGATTCACTGTGCAGTCGCACAAAATGTTCCCCTTCCAGCGCCGTCTTCCTCTGGCCGTTGCACAAGGCGTGTCCGGTCCCGACGGAGCGAAAATGACCCGCCCCTGGGCGCCCATCCCACACCCATAACAACAAGGAGGCGGCTCATGACCCTGGTCCTGATCCTGCTGGCGTTGATCGCCTTTATCGTCCTGTCCACCACGCGACTCAAGCTGCACCCGTTCCTCGCCCTGCTGGCGGCCGCGCTGATCGCCGGCTTCGCCTACCAGGTACCCACGGCGGAAATCGTCAAGACCGTTACCGGCGGCTTCGGCAGCATCCTCGGCTACATCGGCATCGTCATCGTGCTCGGCACCATCATCGGGGTGATCCTCGAGCGCAGCGGTGCGGCGATCACCATGGCGGAAAGCGTGATCCGCCTGCTCGGCGAACGCTTCCCGACCCTGACCATGTCGATCATCGGCTACCTGGTGTCGATCCCGGTGTTCTGCGATTCCGGCTTCGTCATCCTCAACTCGCTGAAGAACGCCCTGGCGGCGCGGATGAAGATATCCACCATCGCCATGAGCGTGGCCCTGGCCACCGGTCTCTACGCCACCCACACCTTCGTGCCGCCGACCCCGGGACCGATCGCCGCGGCCGGCAACCTCGGCCTGGACGCCAGCCTTGGCCTGGTGATCGCGGTCGGCCTGGTGGTCGCCTTCGTCACCGCGATGGCCGGCATGTGGTGGGCCAATCGCTTCGTCGGCAAGGACATTCCCCTGGTCGACGACGGCCAGGTCGTCCAGACCGAAGAGGATTTCAGCGAGCTGCGTGCCCGCTACGGCAAGCTGCCCAGCGCGACCCAGGCGTTCGCGCCGATCTTCGTACCGATCCTGTTGATCTGCCTTGGCTCGGTCGCGGTATTCCCGAGCAAGCCGCTGGGCGAGGGCGTACTGTTCGCCTGCCTGAACTTCCTTGGTCAACCGGTGATCGCCCTGCTGGTCGGCCTGGCCCTGGCCTGCACCCTGCTCAAGGGCCAGAGCAAGCGCGAGGAATTCCATGAGCGCGTGGTGGAAGGCATCCAGTCGGCCGCGCCGATCCTGCTGATCACCGGCGCCGGCGGCGCCTTCGGTGCGATGCTGAAGATCACTCCGCTCGGCGACTACCTGGGCAGCACCCTGTCAGCGTTGGGCATCGGCCTGTTCATGCCGTTCGTGGTGGCGGCCGCGCTGAAGACCGCACAGGGCTCGACCACCGTGGCGCTGGTCACCACCTCGGCGCTGGTCGCTCCGCTGCTGCCGCAGCTCGGCCTGGACAGCGAGATGGGCCGGGTGCTGACGGTCATGGCGATCGGTGCCGGAGCGATGACGGTGTCCCACGCCAATGACAGCTTCTTCTGGGTGGTCACACAGTTCAGCCGCATGACCGTATCCACTGCCTATCGCGCCCAGACCCTGGCGACCCTGGTCCAGGGTATCGCCGGTATGCTCGCGGTATGGCTGCTCAGCCTTGTGCTGCTCTGATTGAAGCGGGGCCGGGGACTCCCGGCCCTGCGAGGTGACTGATGAAAATCGTGATTGCTCCTGATTCGTTCAAGGAAAGCCTGTCCGCGCCCGACGTCGCCGAGGCTATCGCCCGCGGCTGGCGGCGAGTCTTCCCGCAGGCCGAGGTGTTGCTGCGGCCACTGGCGGACGGCGGCGAAGGCACGGTCGATGCGGTACTCGCCGCCACCGCCGGCGAACGTCGCGAATGCCGTGTCGAAGGCCCGCTCGGTGAGCCGACCCTGGCGCACTGGGGCTGGCTGGACGACGCCACCGCAGTGATCGAAATGGCTTCCGCCAGCGGCTTGCACCTGGTCCCGCGCGACCGCCGCGACGCCACGCGCAGCAGCAGCCGTGGCACTGGCGAGCTGATCCGTGCGGCGCTGGACGCCGGGGCGCGGAAGATTATCCTCGGCCTCGGCGGCAGCGCTACCAACGATGCCGGCGCCGGCCTGCTGGGCGCGCTCGGCGTGCGTTTCCTGGCTGCCGACGGCGAGGAACTGGCGCCCGGCGGCGCCGCGCTGGCTGGCCTGCACAGTCTCGACCTGGGCGGGCTGGATCCGCGCCTGGTGGATGTCGCGGTGGAAGTCGCCGCAGACGTCGACAACCCGCTATGCGGGCCGCGCGGCGCGTCGGCGGTGTTCGGTCCGCAGAAGGGCGCCAGCGCCGAACAGGTGGCGCAACTGGATGCCGCCCTGGCGCACTTCGCCAAGGTGGTCGCGGCGACCCTTGGCGAGGACTTCAGCCGGGTGCCGGGCGTCGGCGCCGCCGGCGGCCTGGGTTTCGCCGCGAGGGCATTCCTCCGCGCGCGTTTCCGCCCAGGCATCGAACTGGTGGCGGAGCTGGCCGGGCTGGCCGATGCGCTGGTCGGTGCCGACCTGGTGCTGACCGGCGAGGGCCGTCTGGATGCGCAGAGCCTGCACGGCAAGACCCCGGTGGGCGTGGCGCGGATCGCGCGCCAGGCCGGCGTTCCCGTGGTAGCCCTGGCCGGCAGCCTGGGCGACGGCTACCAGCGCCTGCACGACGCCGGCATCGATGCGGCGTTCAGCCTGGCGCCGGGACCGATCAGCCTGGAGCAGGCCTGTGCCGGAGCGGCGGCGGAACTGGAGGCGCGCGCCGAGCAGATCGCCCGGCTCTGGCGCCTGGCTCAGGCTTCGCGGGAAGGGTAGTCGGCGGCGGCGCGCTCCAGCCAGGCCGGCAGGTCGCGCCGCTTCACCTTGCTGGCCTTGGCCTCGGCCAGTCGCTGTAACAGATAGTCACGCTTTTGCGGGTCGTCGCCGGCGAATGACAGCGCCAGGTCGCGGTCCATCCAGCGGCGGATGCGCCAGTAGATCCACCAGTGGAAATACAGGCCGGCGGCGGTGGTGACGACGATGATGAAATAGTCCATGGCTGTTCCTTCTGCGGGCGCTCACCCTAGCCGATCGGTCCCGCCGATGAAAGCGGGAGGGTTCGGTCGAAACTGAACGAACCTGTACCATTGCTGAATCGATTCGATTATCTCGCGCCGGCCAGGTGACAGGAGCGGCTGCGGGAGAGTCTAATATTCGTCAGTTATCCCTTTCGGAGATGCCGTTATGCGCAAGTCTGCCTTGATCGTTGCTTCCTTCACCGCCATGGCCCTGGCTCTTGGCGGCTGCCAATCCAGCCTCACCGGCGATACCTACAGCCGTGAGGAAGCCCGTACCGTGCAGACTGTACGCATGGGCACCATCCAGGCCTTGCGCCCGGTCAAGATCGAAGGCACCAAGACCCCGATCGGTTCCATCGCCGGTGCCGGCGTCGGCGGTGTCGCCGGCAGCGCGGTGGGCGGCGGCAAGGGCAGCTACGTCGCGGCCATCATCGGCGCGGTCGCTGGCGGCCTGCTGGGCGCGGCTACCGAAGAAGGCCTGACGCGCACCCAGGGCGTCGAGATCACCGTGCGCGAAGACGACGGCAGCACCCGCGCCTATGTCCAGCAGGTCGACCAGGGCCAGATCTTCCGCGTCGGCGAGCGCGTGCGCATCCTGACCGTCAACGGCACCAGCCGCGTCGCCCACTGATTCTTCCCACGTTATCCCGCGGCCGGCATTTCGCCGGCCGTTTTCGTTGTAGCGCCGAACCACTGCCGGCGTTGTCTTGCTAAGCTTCAAGTCGTTGCCGTTGCAGAGTTTTTTTCGGCTTTCCGGCAGTCGGAACGCCTGAATTTTGTAATAATTCAATCCATGACGTTCGTTCGATAGATTGCGATAATCGTAGTTCCGTCGCGCCGCGCCTGCCGGTGGCCGATGGGCTTCGAGCTGCTGGCGATCCGGCCGCGCACCGACAACCGCGGGGAAGCACCGCCGGCCAGGCATGCCGGGGGCTCCGCCATCGAAGAGGAGTAGCCCATGATTCTGGCGCTGATCATCGCGCTGCCGTTCATGGGGGCGTTGTTGCCCCTGCTTGCCGAGCGTGGCGGCCGCACCTTGTGCGCGGCGTCCGCCGGCGTGGCGCCGCTGATCGGCCTGATCCTGTTGCTCGGACAGCGCGGCACGGTGTTCGCCGGGCAGACCCTGACCGCCAGCTATTCCTGGCTGCCGGAAATCGGCATCAACCTCAGCTTGCGCCTGGACGGCCTCGGTTTCCTCTTCGCCCTGCTGATCCTCGGCATCGGCCTGCTGGTGATCCTCTACGCCCGCTACTACCTCTCCGAACAGGAGCCGATGGGGCGTTTCTTCGCTTTCCTGCTGCTGTTCATGGGCTCCATGCTCGGCGTGGTGCTCGCGGAAAATCTCTTGCTGATGATGCTCTTCTGGGAGCTGACCAGCCTGTCCTCGTTCCTGCTCATCGGCTTCTGGGGCAGCCGTTCCGACGCCCGCAAGGGTGCGAGGATGGCCCTGACCGTTACCGGAGGGGGCGGCCTGGCGCTGCTGGCCGGGGTGCTGCTGCTCGGCCACATCGCCGGCAGCTTCGAACTCACCGAGGTCCTCGCGGCTGGCGAGCTGATCCGCGCCCACGCTCTGTATCCGCTGGTGCTGATACTGATCCTGCTCGGCGTGTTCACCAAGTCGGCGCAGTTTCCCTTCCATTTCTGGCTGCCCCACGCGATGGCGGCGCCGACCCCGGTTTCCGCGTACCTGCACTCGGCGACCATGGTCAAGGCCGGCGTATTCCTGCTGGCCCGGCTGTATCCGGCGCTGGCCGGCACCGAGTGGTTCTTCTACCTGGTCAGCCTGAGCGGCCTGGTGACGCTGTTGCTGGGGGCCGGTATGGCACTGTTCCAGCATGACCTGAAGGGGCTGCTGGCCTACTCGACGATCAGCCACCTGGGCCTGATCACCCTGCTGTTCGGCCTCGACTCCCCGCTGTCGAACGTCGCCGCGGTGTTCCACATCATCAACCACGCGACCTTCAAGGCCTCGCTGTTCATGGCCGCCGGGATCATCGACCACGAGACCGGCAGCCGCGACATGCGCCTGATCAACGGGATGTGGAAGTACCTGCCGCATACCGCGGTGCTGGCCATCGTCGCCTCCCTGGCGATGGCCGGGGTGCCGCTGCTGAACGGCTTCCTCAGCAAGGAGATGTTCTTCGGCGAAACCCTCAGCCAGAACCTGCTGGGCAGCTTCAACTGGCTGGTGCCGGCGGTGGCGACCCTGGCCGGCGTGTTCTCGGTGGCCTATTCGCTGCGTTTCATCCACGACGTGTTCTTCAACGGCGAGCCGGCCCGGTTGCCGAAGTTCCCGCCCCACGAGCCGCCGCGCTACATGAAGGTACCGGTGGAGATCCTGGTGTTCCTCTGCCTGTTGGTCGGCATGCTGCCGGCCTACACCGTGGCGCCGCTGCTGGCCGCCGCCGCCAGTGCCAGCCTTGGCGGGCAACTGCCGGAATACAGCCTGGCGATCTGGCACGGTTTCAACCTGCCATTGCTGATGAGCGTGGTGGCGCTGGTTGGCGGTGTGCTGGTCTATGTCCTGCGCAAGCCGCTGTTCAACTGGTACGCCGGGTTACCGGAGGTGGACGCCAAGCTGGTCTTCGAGCAGCAGGTGCAACGTGTGGTGGCCCTGGCCGCGCGCCTGACCGCCTGGCTGGAGAACGGGTCACTGCAGCGCTACCTGGCCTGGCTGCTGGGCGCGGCGCTGGTCGTGGTGGCGGTCGAGCTGGCACCGCTGGCGAGGCTGACCGGCTCGCGCGGCCTGACCCCGCTGGACGGTATCACCGCCCTGGGCATGCTGGTGCTGGCCTTCAGCGGCCTGGCCACGGCGCTGTTCCATCGTATGCGCCTGGTCGCGCTATTGATCCTCAGCGTCGCCGGCCTGCTGGTGGCCCTGGCCTTCGCTCGCTTCTCGGCCCCGGACCTGGCGCTGACCCAGTTGTCGGTGGAAGTGGTGACCATGGTCCTGCTGATGCTGGCGCTGTATTTCCTGCCCTCGCGCACTCCGGCGGAGTCCTCCAGCCTGCGCGGCTTGCGCGACGTGGCGCTGGCCGGCGGGGTCGGCATGCTGGTGGCGCTGCTGGCCTACGCGGTGCTGACCCGGCCCTACGAGAGCATCGCCGGATTCTTCGTCGAGAACAGCGTCTCCGGGGGCGGCGGCTACAACGTGGTCAACGTCATCCTGGTGGACTTCCGTGGTTTCGATACCCTCGGCGAGATCAGCGTGCTGGCGATCGCCGGCGTCGGCATCTACGCGATGCTCGCCGGTTTCGCCCTGCACAAGCCGACCTGCGACCCGCAGGGTCGCAACTGGGCCCACGCCAAGCACCCGCTGATCCTGGAAACCCTGTCGCGGGTGCTGCTGCCGCTGGCGTTGCTGATCTCGGTGTTCATCTTCCTGCGCGGCCACAACCTGCCGGGCGGAGGTTTCATCGCCGGCCTGGTGACTGCCATCGCCCTGGTGCTGCAGTACATCGCCAGCGGCTCGCAGTGGGTCGAGCAGCGCCTACCGCTGAACTATGCGGCCATGGCTGGCGCCGGAGTGCTGATCGCCGGGCTCACCGGGCTCGGCAGCTGGCTGTTCGGCTATCCGTTCCTGACTTCCGCGTTCGGCCACTTCGAGTTGCCGCTGATCGGCGAGATCGAGCTGGCCACGGCGATGCTGTTCGACCTCGGCGTGTACCTCACCGTGGTCGGTGCCGCGCTGCTGATCCTGTCCTACCTCGGCAAGCTCAGCCTGATGCCTGAACCCGTCGCACAAGAGGAGGCGCTCTGATGGAAGCCCTGTTCGCCATCACCCTCGGCCTGCTCACCGCCAGCGGCGTCTACCTGCTGCTGCGGGCGAGGACTTTCCCGGTGGTGCTCGGTCTCACGCTGATCTCCTACGCGGTCAACCTGTTCCTGTTCGCCATGGGCCGACTCGGCGGCAGCGTCGCGGTGATCGGCACTCCCGGGGAGTATGGTGATCCGTTGCCGCAGGCGCTGGTGCTGACCGCCATCGTCATCGGCTTCGCCATGACCGCCTTTGTCGTTGTCCTGGCCCTGCGTGGCCTCGGTGACCTCGGCAGCGACCACGTAGATGGACGCCCGGACGAGGAGGAGCCGCGCCCATGAGCCATTGGCTGATCCTGCCGATCCTGCTCCCCCTGTTTGCCGGCAGCCTGCTGCTGTTGCCGCTGGCCGAGCGCTGGCAGCGCGGCCTGTCGTTGCTCGCGGCGCTGGCACTGATCCCCCTGAGCCTGCTGCTGATACGTACGGCCGCCAGCGGCGACCTGAGCGTCTATGCCTTGGGCAACTGGGCCGCGCCGTTCGGCATCGTGCTCATGCTCGATCGTCTCGCCGCCCTGATGCTGCTGGCCACCGCGGTGCTCGGCAGCGCCGCGCTGATCTACGCGCTGCGTGGCGACGACCGCCTGGGCAAGCATTTCCACGCGTTGTTCCAGTTCCAGCTGCTCGGTATCAACGGCGCCTTCCTGACCGGCGACCTGTTCAACCTGTTCGTGTTCTTCGAGATACTCCTGATCGCCTCCTACGCGTTGCTCCTGCATGGCGGCGGCGCGGAGCGGGTGCGCTCGGGCTTGCACTACGTGATCCTAAACCTGGTCGGCTCGGCGTTCTTCCTGATCGCCGTGGGTACCCTGTATGGCCTCACCGGCACCCTGAACATGGCCGACATGGCGCAGAAGATCGCCATGGCAGATGCCGAGCGCGCGCCGCTGCTGGCGGCAGCCGGGCTCCTGCTGCTGGTGGTGTTCGCCCTGAAGGCGGCGCTGTTGCCGCTGTACTTCTGGCTGCCGCGCGCCTATGCCGCGGCCAGCGCGCCGGTGGCGGCGCTGTTCGCGATCATGACCAAGGTCGGCATCTACTCGATCCTGCGGGTCTACACGCTGGTCTTCGGCGATGCCGCCGGCGAGCTGGCCAACCTGGCGCAGGCCTGGCTCTGGCCGCTGGCCCTGGCGACCCTCGGCCTGGGCGCGATCGGTGCCTTGGCGGCGCGGACCCTGCAAAGCCTGCTGGCCTACCTGGTGGTGGTCTCCGCCGGAACCCTCCTGGCTGGCGTGGCGTTGGGCAGCGAGCGGGCGCTGGCGGCGTCGCTGTACTACCTGCTGCACAGTACCTGGATCGCCGGTGGCCTGTTCCTGCTCGCCGACCTGGTCGCCCGCCAGCGCGGCGACAAGGCCGGCGACCTGGTCCAGGGCCCGGCGTTGCAGAATCCTCGGTTGCTCGGCGGGGCTTTCTTCATCGGCGCCATCGCCGTTGCCGGTCTGCCGCCATTGTCGGGGTTCTTCGGCAAGGTCATGCTTTTGCAGTCGGTCGCTCCCGGCAGCCAGGCGCTGGCCCTGTGGAGCGTGGTACTGGGCAGCGGCTTGGTGGCGCTGGTGGCGTTGAGCCGGGCCGGCAGCACGCTGTTCTGGCGCACCGGGCATACCGTGCTCGGTAGCGCCGAACTGGACCACGGCCGCTTGTTCGCCTGCATCCTGTTGCTCTCCGCCGGCCCGTTGCTGGTGTTCGCCGCGAAGCCGCTGCTGGCCTACGTCCAGGCCACCGCGGCGCAGTTGCACGACCTCGACCTGTATCGCCAGATCATCACCCGCGGAGGTGCCGCATGATCAGCCGTTCGTTGCCGCGTCCGCTTCTTCGCGTACTGCCTCATCCCGTGCTTAGTGTCCTGCTGTTGCTGGTCTGGTTGCTGCTGGTGGATTCCTTCGCCATCGGCCACTGGCTGCTCGGCGCCTTCCTCGGCGTGTGCATTCCGCTGCTGACCAACCGCCTGCTGGTCGGGCGCAGCCAGGAGTGGCATCCGTTGCTGCTGTTGAAGCTGCTGGTGCTGGTGATGTGGGACATCCTCGTCGCCAACATCCAGGTCGCCCGCCTGACCCTCGGACCGATCGAGCGCTTGCGTCCGGCCTTCGTCGAGGTGCCGATCGAGCTGGAGAACGACCTCGCCATCAGCGTGCTGGTGAGCATCGTCTCGCTGACCCCGGGGTCGGTGTCGTCGGACCTCAGCGACGACCGCAAGACCTTGCTGGTGCACGGCCTCGACGTGCCGGACAAGGCGGCGCTGATCGCCGAGATCAAGCAACGCTACGAAGCGCCGCTGAAGGAGATCTTCCCATGCTCGCTTACGTGATCCCGCTGTGCCTGGCGCTGCTCGGCCTGGCCCTGTTGCTGACCCTGGCGCGCCTGGTCAAGGGGCCGTGCCTGCCGGACCGGGCGCTGGCGCTGGACACCCTCTACGTGAACGCCATCGCCCTGCTGGTGCTGTACGGCATCTGGCGCGACAGCGACCTGTTCTTCGAGGCGGCGCTGCTGATCGCGGTGCTCGGCTTCGTCGGTACGGTGGCGGTGGCCAAATACATGCTGCGCGGAGACATCATCGAATGACTGGCGAACCCCTGAGCCTGTGGCTGGAAATCATCGTCTCGGCGTTCCTCCTGCTGGGCAGCGCCTTCGTCCTGATCGGCGCGATCGGCCTGTACCGCCTGCGGGACTTCTTCATGCGCCTGCACGGGCCGACCAAGGCCACCACCCTGGGGGTCGGCGGGGTGATCGTCGCCTCGCTGATCTATTTCTCCAACCGCCAGGCGGGCATCAGCCTGCACGAATTGCTGATCAGCCTGTTCCTCTTCATCAGCGCCCCGGTCAGTGCCTACATGCTGGCCAAGGCCGCTGTGCTGCAGCAGTTGCCGCTGGAGAAGAAGACTCGCGGCAAGCCCTGGGAGCAGTGAGGCCCGGCGCAACAGTTTTGCCCGCTTTCTGTGCCTGTCGGCGCAGCTAGCCGGCTGCCTATACTGGGAGTCCTTTTTCCGGCGCCGCGCGGCGCCCGTGGTGGAGATTCCCTTGACTCGGACGCGCTGGTTCGCCCTGGCCTGCCTGATCCTGGCGATGGCGCTGTGGGGCAGTTCGTACGTGGTGCTGAAGGTCGCTTTCCGCGAACTGCCGCCGCTCTGGGTGATCTTCGGTCGCATGGCCCTCGGCAGCCTGGTGTTCCTCGTTGCCTGGCGCTGGCGCGGACGCATCGACTACCGCCCGGGCGACTGGAAGTACCTGCTCGGCCTGGCCGTCTGCGAACCCTGCCTGTACTTCCTCTGCGAATCCTTCGCTCTGCAATACACCAGCGCGGCCCAGGCCGGGATGATCACCGCGCTGCTGCCGTTGCTGGTGGCGGTGGGGGCCTGGTTGCTGCTGCACGAACGGATCGGCCGGATGACCTGGATCGGCTTTGGCCTGGCGGTGCTCGGTTCGATCTGGCTGAGCCTCGCCGGCGAGCCCGACCTGCACGCGCCGCAGCCGCTGCTGGGCAATTTCTTCGAACTTCTCGCGATGCTCTGCGCCACCGGCTATACCCTGTTGCTGAAGCACCTTTCGGCGCGCTACTCGGCATTCGCCCTGACCGCCATGCAGGCCTTCGTCGGCACGCTGTTCTTCCTGCCGCTGGCGCTGGNCCGACCTGCCGAGCCAGCCCAGCGCGCTGGGGATCCAGGCGGTGGTGTATCTCGGCGTGGTGGTCACGGTGGGCGCCTACGGCCTGTACAACTTCGGCGTCGGTCGACTGCCGGCCAGCCAGGCATCGGGCTTCATCAACCTGATCCCGGTCTTCACCCTGGTATTCGCCGCGCTGTTCCTCGGCGAAACCCTCAACGGCCCGCAGATGCTCGCTGCCGGCCTGGTCTTCATCGGCGTCGCCATCAGCCAGTGGCGCAGCGCTCCGCCGCCGCCTCCGGCCGGCGTCCTGAACTGAAGGAGTTTCCATGACCGTCGACCACCGCCAATGGGCCCGCGAGGCGATCCGCATCATCGAAGCGGATTTCCAGCGCAGCGCCGATACCCATTTGATCCCCCTGGAGACTCCCGGCCTGCCTGGCGTCGAACTGTACTTCAAGGACGAGTCCAGCCACCCCACCGGCAGCCTCAAGCATCGCCTGGCGCGCTCGCTGTTCCTCTATGCGCTGTGCAACGGCTGGCTCAGGCCGGCCGCGCCGGTGATCGAGGCATCGAGCGGTTCCACGGCGATTTCCGAAGCCTATTTCGCACGCCTGCTGGGCCTGCCCTTCATCGCCGTGATGCCGGCCAGCACCTCGAAGGAAAAGATCGCCCAGATCGCCTTCTACGGCGGCCAGAGCCACCTGGTGGAGGACCCCACCCAGATCTACGCCGAGTCCGAACGCCTGGCGCGGGAGAGCGGTGGCCATTTCATGGACCAGTTCACCTATGCCGAGCGCGCCACCGACTGGCGGGCGAACAACAACATCGCCGAATCGATCTTCCAGCAGATGCGCCACGAGCCGTACCCGACCCCGACCTGGCTGATCTCCAGCCCCGGTACCGGCGGCACCCTGGCGACCCTCGGCCGCTACGTGCGCTATCGCCAGCACTGCACCCGGGTACTCTGCGCCGACGCCGAGCGTTCGGTGTTCTTCGACGCCTATGTCAGCGGCGACCGTGGCCTAACCCTGGATTGCGGTTCGCGGATCGAGGGCATCGGCCGGCCGCGGGTCGAGGCGTCCTTCCTGCCGGAAGTGATCGACGCGATGGTCAAGGTGCCGGACGCCTGGTCGCTGGCGGCCATGCATTACCTGGCCCGACGCCTGGGGCGGCGGGTCGGCGGCTCCAGCGGAACCAACCTGATCGGCGCCCTGGTGGCCGCACGGCAAATGGTCGCGGCCGGCGAGAAGGGTTCGCTGGTGGCGATTCTCTGCGACGGCGGCGAACGCTATGCGACCACCTATTACGATCCGGTCTGGCTGGCCAGGCAGGGCTATGCGCTGGAACCCCTGGTCGAGGCGCTGGCTGCCTGCATCGAGCGGGGCGTGGCGTTGCCCGACGGGCTGCTGGTGGCTGGACTTTGAAGGAGTGGATATGCACCGTTTGCGAGCTGCCGAAACCGGCGATATCGAGGCCATGACCGACCTGTTGCTGCGCCACGGGCCGAATCCCTGGAACCATTTGCCGGAGGAGGGGGTGCGTGCGCATCTGCGAGCCATCGCCGACGGCGAGGTACGTGCCGTCCTGGCCGAGCGCGACGATCGGCTGCTGGGGTTCGCCAGCTTCCGTCGCACCGAGGATTTCGCCCATTACCAGCCGCAGCGTGCCGATGCGCCGCGGGCCTACATCTGCGAGGCGGTAGTGCATCCGGCGGCGGCCGGCCAGGGGCTCGGCAGCGCGTTGCTGGAGGCGGTGCTGGCCCAACTGGCCGACGAAGGCATCGAGGACGTCTATATCGATCGTCACGAAGAGAACCTGGCGTCGGCGGGAATGATGCGCAAGGCCGGCTTCGTCGAGCTGGAAACCTACGCCGATCCGGCGCGGCGACCGAACGGCTCGGGGCGCTCGACAGTGTGCCATCGCAATCTTTCCCTCCAGCGCAGAGCCGTGCGATGAGTTTCATCCGCCTCAAGGTGCGCGCCGCCTTCATGGTCCACGGCTACGACGCGGACAACCGGGAAATCGTCGAGCAGATCGGCGAGGAACGCTTCGTCGAGAAACTGCTGCGCATCGAACGGATCCAGTCGATCAGCGAGAAATACCTGCTGGTCAGCGCCTCCCACGGGCGCGTCGCCTACTGGGAGTACGAGGGCGGCCTGACGGCGCTGCGGCGGCGCCTGGAGCAGGCCGGATTGCTCTTGTAGGGAAAGGGCCGTCGCGCGGCCCCTCGCTTCACTTGCCCAGTGCGCCCGGATAGGCGCAGCCGCGCAGCGTCTCGCCATCGATGCGCAGTTCGGCGGAGTAGCTGCTGAAGGCGCCGCTCATGCTGTCGGTGCAGGACGACGGGGCGATCCACAATTCGACCTTCTTGCCGTTCGCCTCGCTGGAATAGCTGGTGCTGCCGTTCGGCAGTTCCTCGGCGACGTAAGGCAAGGCCAGGGTCTCGTGTTCGGGGCGGTCCAGGCGCAGGCCCTGGTTGTTCACCCTGGCGCTCCAGAAGGGTTCGTTGCCGTTGGCGGCGAAGGTCAGCAGCTTGAAGTTCGGGTCGTCGCAGCCGGGGCCCTCGTTCTGCACGCGGTACAGTCGGCTGACCTCCAGCTTGCCGTCGGTACCGCGGACCTTGGCCGGTCCCATGGTTCCGCGCAGGTCGACGAACAGGCCCTGGGCGCCGTCGTCGAACAGGCTGTCGGCTTCGCGGCGCAGGCCGGTATTGGCCACGTCCTCGATGCTGAACAGGCGCTTCTCGGTACAGGGGCGGAATTGCAGCGCGCCGTTGATCTTCACCAGTTCGCCCTGGAAGCGGGTGTCTACACTGGTGCTCGGCGATTCGGGCTTCCACACCTGGCAGGCGGCGAACAAGGGGAGCAGGCTGTAGACCAGCAGACGGGCAGGGCGCATAGGGAAGACTCCATCGAAAATGCGCCCACGTTACCGAGCGTCCGGGCCTAGCTCAAGTCCGGATCGGACTTCATCGCAACCAGGGAGTCGATCGATGATCCAATGCAAGCGTGTATACGAACCGGCGTCGCCCGCCGATGGCCGGCGCGTACTGGTGGACCGGCTGTGGCCGCGCGGCATCCGCAAGGAAGCCCTGGCCATGGACGACTGGCTGAAGGACGTGGCGCCCTCCAACGAGGTGCGCAAGCAGTTCTGCCACGATCCGGCACTCTTCGACAGCTTCCGCGAACACTACCGCGCCGAGTTGCAGGCGCACCCGGAACATTGGTGGGGCCTGCTCGACAGCGCTCGCGAGGGCACCCTGACGCTGCTCTACGGCGCCCACGACCAGCAGCACAACAATGCCGTGGTGCTGGCCGAGTTCCTCGAGGAGGAGCTGGACCGCCAGCAGCCGGGCAGTTCGCCGACCTGCTACGCCGACCGCCTCTCCTGAGAAATATCGCTTACCAGATGCGGTACACCTGGCCGGTCTGCGCGCCTTCCACGCTGCGTGCGTAACCCAGCGCGGCGTCCGCCGCCGGAACCGGCTTGAAGCCACGGAAGTAGGGCGCGTAGCCGGGCAGCGCCTCGCTGACCACGGTCGGGCTGACGGCGTTGATGCGCAGGCCGCGCGGCAACTCCAGGGCTGCGCCGCGGACGAAGCCCTCGACGGCGCAGTTGACCATGCTCGCCGAACTGCCGAAGCGGATCGGCTGCTCGGCGAGCACGCCGCTGGTGAGGGTGAAGGAGCCCCCGTCGTTGGCGTACTCGCGGCCGAGCAGTACCAGGTTGACCTGGCCCATCAGCTTGGCGCGCAGGCCGAGCTGGTATTGCGCCTCGCCCATTTCCTCCAGGGCGCCGAAGTGCACCTTGCCGACTGCGGCGACCAGCGCGTCGAAGCGACCGGTTTTCTCGAACAGGGCGCGAATGGAGTCTGAGTCGCTGATGTCGACCTGGAAATCGCCGCTGCTGTTGCCTACCCGGACGATCTCGTGGCGCTCGCAGAGTTCTTTGTCGATACCCTTGCCAAGGGTGCCGCTGGCGCCGATCAGGATGATTTTCATACAGGCCTCTCGTTGAGTGAAGGTGAGTGGTTTCCAGTGTAGAGTCGCTTTTGCCATGGATAATCCTGTCAATCGACAACCTACCGTTTTCATAGGGAAACAATCGTGAAGGACCTGGACGATCTCGCCGCCTTCGCCGTACTCCACGACCTGGGCAGTTTCACCCGCGCCGCCGAGCGTCTCGGTTGCAGCAAGGGCCAACTGTCGAAGCGCATTGGCGTCCTCGAGCAGAAGCTCGGCGTGACCCTCTTGCACCGCACCACCCGCCGTCTTTCGCTGACCGCCGCCGGCGCCGCGCTGCTGCCCGAGGCGCAGGCCTTGCTGGTGCAGGCCGAGCGCGCGCGGCAGGCGGTGGCGCGCTTGCAGGAGCGAGCGGAAGGACGGGTGCGGGTGACCCTCCCGGTCTCGCTGGGCGAGACCCTGTTCGATGCACTGCTGGAGGACTTCCAGGAACGCCATCCGCTGCTGCGCGTCGAGCTGGACCTGTACAACGGCCTGCGCGACCTGGTTGGCGAGGGCTTCGACCTGGCTATTCGCTCTGGGGTCGAGCAGGACGCCCGGCTGGTGGCGCGGCCGCTGTTCGTCCTGCAGGAAATCACCTGCGCCAGTCCCGCCTACCTGGCGCGACACGGCGAGCCGCAACGCCCGGCCGAGCTGGCCGAGCGCGAGTGCCTGCTGAACTCGCACTACAGCGGCCACGAGGAGTGGCTCTATCACCGCCACCATCGGCTGGAGCGGGTACGGGTTGCCGGCTTTCTCGCCAGCAACCACTACAGCCTGTTGAAGAAGGCCGCGCTGGCCGGCACCGGCATCGCCCGGCTGCCGTCATACATGGTCCACGACGAACTGGGCGACGGCCGCCTGGCCTGGTTGCTGCGCGACTACCAGACGCGCAGCACGCCGATGTTCCTCGTCCATCCGTTCCAGGGCGGCCTGCCGCGGCGCACCCAGGTACTCGCCGATTACCTGCTCGACTGGTTCGAGCGCAGCCGGCGACAATTGATCGGCCTGGAGGGTTGAACATTTCGCCGCGACGCGGCTCTATTGCACTCCGGGCAGCTTCCATGCGGCCTGAAGCTCATCGCGGGCACGCCGTTGCACAAGGAACGTGACGGAACGTGGCAGAATCCCGCACCGGACCGCTCGCGTGCGAGCGGACGCCATTCATCGAACGCTTGGATAGGGACATGCAAAGCAGCTTTCCGCAATCGAACACTCCCCAGATCCGTCGCGCCGGAGTCGACCTCAACGGCGTGATGTCGGTGCTCAGCAAGCACCTCTATTCCACGCCCACCGTGGCGTTGCGCGAGCTGGTGCAGAACGCCCACGACTCGATCCTCCGTCGCCGCCTGGAGCAGCCCGACTGGCAAGGGCCGTCGCGAATCGAGGTGATCGGCGACAGTGCCAGCAACACCGTGCGCATCGTCGACACCGGCGCCGGGCTCACCGAGCACGAAATCCACGCCTACCTGGCCACCGTCGGCGTCGGCTACACCCGCGGACTGCGCCAGTCCGGCCACGAGGACAGCGGGCTGATCGGCATGTTCGGCCTGGGCTTCCTCTCCGCTTTCGTCCTGGCCCGCCGGGTCAGCGTGCGGACCACGTCCTACCAGCAGCCGGAACTGGGCTTCTGCTACGTCTCCAGCAACGCCGAGCAATACAGCGTGACGCCGATGCCGGCGCGCCCGGTGGGTACCGAGATCACCCTCGAACTGCAGGACGAATACAGTGCGCTGACCCAGGCCGCGCGCCTGCGCGAGATCCTCGAACGCTACTGCGTGCTGCTGCGCGAGCCGATCCACGTCGGCGGCGACGCCCAGTCGATCAACCCGGAGCCGCCGCCGTGGCGGCTGGCCGCCGACGCCGCGCTGCACCCGCTGCAACGGCAGCGCCGCGACCTGGAGTTCGCCGCACGCTTCGAGCACGACTTCGAGCCGATCTGCTGCCTGCCGGTGCGCCCGGACGAGCGGGTCGACGTGCAGGGCCTGCTGTGGATCCAGGACGGCGGCACCTATGGCACCAGCGACAACCGCAATCTCTCGGTTTTCCTCCGCGGCATGCTGCTCGACGATGACGCCCGCGACCTGCTGCCGTCCTGGGCCGGGTTCGTCGGCGGGGTGATCGAATCGAACCGCCTGACGCCCACCGCCAGCCGCGAGGACCTGCAGCGTGACGACCATTACGCGGCGATCCAGCATGCGCTGGCCGAGGCGCTGATCGCCGGGCTCGGCGAGGTGGCGCGGCAGCAGCCGGAGGCCTGGCGGCGGGTCCTGCTGCGGCACAACGAGGCCCTGCTGGGAGCGGCGTTGTGCGACGAGCGTCTGTTCGCGCTGATGATGGACAGCCTGCGCGTACCCACCTCCCAGGGCGACCTCCCGGCTTCCGAACTCCTTTCGCGCGGAGCGGTGCATGTGCTGCTGGACAACGACAGCGGCTTCGAGGAAATGCTGTTCCGTGCCATGGGCGTACCGGTGGCCCATGGCAATCGCTATGCGGTGGTACCCTTCCTCCGTCGCTGGGCGCAGGCCAAGGGGATGCGCCTGGTGGAGCTGGGCACCGAGCAGGGCAACCGCCAGTTGTTCCGCCTCGACCGACTGCCCGAGCGCGAGACCGGCTGGCTGGCCGAACACCTGGGCGGCGCCGAGGAGCAACTGGTGATCGCCCGCTTCAGCCCCGAGGAATTGCCGCTTGTGGTGGTGCCCGACCGCGACGCCGAACTCAAGCGGCGACTGGAGGACGACGAGGCCGACAAGCGTATTTCCACCGCGGCGTTGCGCCTGGCCCGGCAGTTCACCCGCAAGCTCGACAATCGCCAGCCGAGCCGGCTCTACGTCAACCTCGACAATCCGGCGGTGCAGGCGCTGCTCGCGGCCGTCGGCGAGGAACGCGACGAAGCGGCCCATGCGGCGTTGCTGCTGCGCTCGTTCAAAGTGATCATCGCCGGACAGGGACGCGGCCAGCCCGCGACCTCGCTGAACCAGGCCCTGGCCGGACTCGCCGATTCGGTGAAGCGCCTGCTGGGGCAATAAGAAAATTCGCAACACGCCTGATGGAGACTGAAGCATATGGATATCTGGAACTGGGTGGAGAAGCTCCGCGCCGACCTGCGTGAGGCCGGCCAGGAGCAGAGTGCGCGGCTGATCGACGAACTCACCGCGTACGTCTGCGACCTCGAGGTGGAGCGCGCCGAGGCGCTGTTGCCGGAGGTCAAGGCGCTGAGCCGGACGTTGAACAACCCGTGGCTGGAAATCTTCGTCCGCCACTGGGAAATGCGTAACCGGGTCGGCAACCAACTGGAGGGTGAGACCGCCCTGGCCGACGCCGTTTCCCTGTTCGAACTGGCCAATCGCGACGACACCCAGGCCTGCCCGCAGTCAGTCTGCGTGACCCAGGACCTGGCGTCGTGCTACGCCAACGTCGACGGCCCGGGCTGGGTGGAGGAGCGCATCGAGGTGTGCGACGAGACCCTGGCGCGGATCGACCCGACCTGGGCCTGCTTCCACTGCCTGAGCAACGAGAAGGCCGAGGCGCTGCTCGACGACGGGCGCGGCGAAGATGCCCTGGCCTTCCTGGCCGAACAGGAGAAGAAGATCCTCGCCGCCGGCGAGGAGGTATTCGACAGCCTCCTGGAGATGCGCGTGGCGATCCTGCTGAACCTGGGGCGCGCGGAACAGGCGCTGGCCCTGATCGGCGAGATGGAGGAGAAGGTCGAGGGAGCGGAGTGGAACAACATCAGCCAGCCGCGGCGTCTGTACAAGGCCCACGGCCTGGCGTTGCTGGGGCGCGACGAGGAGGCCCTGGAGGCGCTGCTGCCGTTCTCCGAGATTGCCCCGCGCTACCGTACGATCTGGCTGCGCGCCGTCTACCTGCTGCTGCAACGGACCCCTGAGCGCAACACCTGGGACTTCGGCGGGCGCCTGCAGCAGATGCTCGAACACTACTCGCAGAAGGGCGCGCACCGGGTGGTCATCGATGTTGCCAGCCAGGCCATCCGCCTCGCGTTGCAACGCGGTTCGGTATGGAGCGCCAGGCGCCACCTGGCGCTGGCCGAACAGCATGCTCAACAGTTGCAGCGCGATCGGGGCGCCAGCCAGTTGCTCGCCGGGTTGAGGGAGGAGATCGATGCCGCGCCGCAGCAGCAGGAGCTGCCGGTGCCGGCTGCGGAGTTGCTCGACTGGCTGGCTGCGCAGGGCAGCGAAGACGCGCCGCGCAACCCGGAGAAAGAAGTGCAGTGGCTGCTCCAGGCGCTGGCCGAGCGGCCCGACGACACCGCCTTGCGCGAAGTGGCCGCCTCGGCGCTACAGGCCTGCTCCGCCGACGACGAGGCCATCGACCTGCTCTGGGAGTACGTCGAGCGCCACACCGACGAGGAGCAGCAACTGGCCTACTACCTGCTCAATGCCTTGCTGGCCCGCGGCGAGTACGACCAGGTCAAGCGCCTCGGCCGGCTCTACGCCGACAGCGTGCCGCTGATCGCGCTGTGGAGCGAAGTCAAGCTGGCCGAGAAACTCAACGACTGGCCGGAGCTGGAGCGCGCCTGCCAGTCGGTGCTGGAGATTTCCCCCGGCTCGCTGGGAGCCCACAGCCTGCTGGGCAAGGCGCTGATGGAGCAGGATCGCTTCGCCGAGGCGGCGCAGGCCTACCAGCGACTGGCCGGCAAGCTGGAGGAGCCGCAGTCGGTGCAGTGGGACCAGATGACCGCTGCCAGCGCCGCGCGCGACTGGACGATGCTGCGCGAGGTCGCTGCCGGCATGGGCATGGAGTTCGCCGCCGGCGACGGACCGATCGAGGAAGACTGGGGCTGGGTGATCGTCCGTTACATCGAGGATGGCGAAGCGCTCGACTACTACGCCCGGCGCACCGGCCCGGTGACCGCGCGGGTCCTCGAGAACGCGCCGGGCAATCGCAGCCAGCGGGTCGGTGACTGGGTGGTGTTCGACGCCGGCCTGATCTATCCGGCTCCGGAAGACGAGGAGGAGCGCAAGCGTTTCGTTCCCACCTATGCGGTGGTGCACGTCCTCGAGAGCGGTGGTTACTCGCCGAGCTGGCTGGTGGACGGCGTCTATCCGGGCGACGAGGCCTTCGACGCCTTCCGCGAAACGCTCGACGCGCGCGGCTGGAAGGTCTGGGTGCACAGCAACCGCGACTACCAGGTCACCGATGCCAGCAGCGGCGAGGAACTGCGGGCGATCTACTTCACCGTCGCGACACCCGCGCAGCAGGCGCCGCGCGACCTGCACCAGGCGTTGCAGGAGGCCACCGGGCAATGGCCGCACCGCATGTGCTGGTTGCGCCTGGCGGAAGCGGCGGAGGTCGACACCCAGCCGCACCTGGACGCTATCGAGCGCTACGGCCTGTAGCCGGTACGCCTCGGCATAAAAAAACGGCCCGTGAGGGCCGTTTTTTTATGCGCTGAAGTCTCCGGCGGGACGGTGCTCAGCCGCCGAGGTAGGCGTCGCGCACCTTCGGGTTGGTCAGCAGGGCGGCGCCGGTGTCGTGCATGACGATCCGGCCGTTCTCCAGCACGTAGGCGCGATCGGCGAGCTTCAACGCCTGGTTGGCGTTCTGCTCGACGAGGAACACGGTGACGCCTTCGCGACGCAGCTGCTCGATGATCTCGAAGATCTGCTGGATGATGATCGGCGCCAGGCCGAGCGAAGGTTCGTCCAACAGCAACAGCTTTGGCTTGCTCATCAGCGCGCGGCCGATGGCGAGCATCTGCTGTTCGCCGCCGGACATGGTCCCGGCGCGCTGTTCGTAGCGTTCCTTCAGGCGCGGGAAGAGTTCCAGCACCTTGTCCATCTGCACCTGGTAGTCGTCCTTGTTGGTGAAGAAGCCGCCCATCGCCAGGTTTTCTTCCACCGTCAGGCGGGAGAAGACCCGGCGGCCTTCCGGGACCACCGCGATGCTCTTGCGCATGATGGTGGAGGAGGGCAGGCCGACCAGTTCCTCGCCTTCGTAGCGGATGCTGCCGCTGGCCGCCTGCGGCGAGCCGCAGAGCGTCATCAGCAGGGTCGACTTGCCGGCGCCGTTGGCGCCGATCAGGGTGACGATCTCGCCCTTCTTCACTTCCACGCTGACGTCGTGCAGCGCCTGGATCTTGCCGTAGTAGGTGGAAACCTTGTCGAAACTCAGCATGCTCACGCTTCCCCCAGATAAGCCTTGATCACGTCCGGGTTGTCGCGGATCTGCTCCGGCGTCCCGTCGGCCAGGGGGGTGCCCTGGTTGATCACCACGATATGGTCGGAAATGCTCATCACCAGCTTCATGTCGTGCTCGATCAGCAATACCGTCACGTTGTGCTCGCTGCGCAGCTTGGCGATCAGCGCCTTGAGGTCGTCGGTCTCCTTCGGGTTGAGGCCGGCGGCCGGCTCGTCGAGCATGAGGATCCGCGGGCGGGTCATCATGCAGCGGGCAATCTCCAGGCGTCGCTGCTGGCCGTAGGCGAGGGTGCCGGCGCTGCGGTTGGCGAACTCGGTAAGGTTGACTTCCTCCAGCCAGTGCGCGGCGTACTCCATGGCCTCGCGCTCGCTGCGGCGGAATGCCGGGGTCTTGAACAGGCCGGCGAGGAAGTTGGTGTTGAGGTGGCGGTGCTGGGCGACCAGCAGGTTCTCCACCGCGGTCATTTCCTTGAACAGGCGGACGTTCTGGAAGGTCCGCACCACGCCCTTGCGAGCGATCTTGTGACCGGGCAGGCCCTGGATCTCCTCGCCGTCGAGGCGGATCAGGCCGCCGGTGGGCTGGTAGAAGCCGGTCAGGCAGTTGAACACGGTGGTCTTGCCGGCGCCGTTCGGGCCGATCATCGAGACCACCTGCTTTTCCTCGACCTTCAGGTTGACGCCGTTGACGGCCAGCAGGCCGCCGAAGCGCATGGTCAGGCCGCTCACTTCGAGAATCGGTCGGCTCATGGCTTCAGCTCCAGGTGCGGGCGTTGCATCGGCAGCAGTCCCTGGGGACGCCAGATCATCATCACGATCATGGTCAGGCCGAAGATCAGCATGCGGTATTCGTTGAACCCGCGCATTTCCTGGAGCAGCACCATCACCACCGCGGCGAGTATCACGCCGAGCTGCGAACCCATGCCGCCGAGCACGACGATCGCAAGGATCATCGCCGACTCGATGAAGGTGAAGGACTCAGGCGTCACCAGGCCCTGGCGGGCGGCGAAGAAGCTGCCGGCGAAACCGGCGAAGCTGGCGCCGATGGTGAAGGCGGAGAGCTTGACGATGGTCGGGTTGAGACCGAGAGCGCGGCAGGCCACTTCGTCCTCGCGCAGCGCTTCCCAGGCGCGACCGATCGGCATGCGCATCAGCCGGTTGATCACGAACAGGGCCAGCAGCACCAGCAGCAGGGCCACCACGTAGAGCAGGATGACCTTGTAGTTGGTGTTGTAGGCGATGCCGAAGAACTCGTGGAAGGTCTGCATGCCTTCCGGCGCGCGGCGTTCGAAGGTCAGGCCGAACAGGGTCGGCTTGGGGATCGAGCCGATGCCGTTGGGGCCGCCGGTGATCTCGGTCATGTTGCGCAGCAGGATGCGGATGATCTCGCCGAAGCCGAGGGTCACGATCGCCAGGTAGTCGCCGCGCAGGCGCAGCACCGGGAAGCCGAGGAGGAAGCCGAACAGCGCGGCCATCATCCCGGCGATCGGCAGGGCGGTCCAGAAGCCGAACCCGGCGTACTCGGCGAGCAGCGCGTAGGTGTAGGCACCTACCGCGTAGAAGCCGACGTAGCCGAGATCGAGCAGGCCGGCCAGGCCGACCACGATGTTCAGGCCGATGCCGAGCATCACGTAGATCAGGATCAGGGTGGCGATGTCCACCGCCCCGCGCGAGGCGAAGAACGGCCAGACGAAAGCCACCACGACCAGGGCGAGGACCGCCCAGCGCTGGGTCGATGGCAGGCTGAGGAAGTTCTTCAGGCCGCTGCCGTTGACCTTGTAGCCGACGCCGCGACCCAGCTTGAGCGGGATGCGGTCGCGGAACAGCTGCCAGACGAACATGGCCAGGGCGGCCGCGGCGATGGTCCAGAGGGTCTGCGCATCGGCGCCGAGGACCTCGAGCTTGATGCCGACGGTGCGCAGCTTCAGGCCTAGGATCGGATAGGACACCAGGATCACGAGGAGGGCGCTGAACAGCGCGCGCTTGAGGGACTGGCTCATACTTTTTCCACCTCCGGACGACCGAGGATGCCGGTAGGTCGGAACAGCAGCACCAGGATCAGCAGGCCGAAGGCCACCACGTCCTTGTACTGGTCGCCGAACACGTCGGCGCCGAAGGCTTCGGCGACGCCCAGCAGCAGGCCGCCGAGCATGGCGCCGGGGATGCTGCCGATGCCGCCGAGCACCGCGGCGGTGAACGCCTTGATCCCGGCGAGGAAGCCGATCCCGGGGTTGATCACGCCGTACTGCATGCCCAGCAGCACCGCGGCGACGGCGGCCAGGGCGGCGCCGATGACGAAGGTGAGGGCGATGATGTTGTTGCTGTTGATACCCAGCAGGTTGGTCATCTTCAGGTCCTCGGCGCAGGCGCGGCAGGCGCGGCCCAGGCGAGAGCGGGAGATGAACAGGGTGAGGCCGAACATCACCAGGAAGGTGACGACGAAGATCAGGATCTGCATATAGGAGATCACCACGCCGTTCATGCTGCTTTCGCCGAACACGAAGTTGCCGGGCAGCAGGGTCGGGATGGCCTTTTCCTTGGAGTCCTGCGAGAGCATCACGGCGTTCTGCAGGAAGATCGACATGCCGATCGCGGAGATCAGCGGGATCAGGCGGTTGCCGCCGCGCAACGGGCGGTAGGCGACCCGCTCGATGCTGTAGCCGAAGGCACTGGTGACGATGATGCTGGCGGCGAACGCGGCGAGCATCATCAGCGGAACGCTGTCCAGCCCCATCATCGCCAGCAGGGTGATGGCGATGAAGGCGATGTACGAGCCGATCATGTACACCTCGCCGTGGGCGAAGTTGATCATGCCGATGATGCCGTAGACCATGGTGTAGCCGATCGCGATCAGCGCATAGGTGCTGCCGACGGTCAGGCCGTTAACCAATTGTTGTAGGTAATGATAAATCTCGGGCATGGGACTCTCTCGCTAAACGCCCGCCGTTGTACGGCAGGTAGACGTTCGGCTCGCGGGTGTGGGGCCGGAACGCTGCTGAGACCCGTCACGATCCGGCGCGCGGCGGGCCGGCGGGAGGCAGGGGAAAGCCGCGCTCCCGTCCACCAGGAGTGAACGCTGCCGGTCTTCGCCTGCCCTTGCCGGGCCGCCGCTCGCGGAATCATGCGGGTACTAAAACAAAGCCCACGGTGGGTGACGTGGGCTCCGTACTGCAACGATGCTTACTTGACCTCGGTCCGGGTGGCGTCCTTGTGCCACTCGTAGACGGTGAAGTCGAAGTTCTTCAGGTCGCCCTTCTCGTCGAACCCGAGGTTCCCGGTGGGAGTCTCGAAGGTGTTGGCGCGCAGGGCCTCGGCGACCTTCTCCGGATCGGCCTCGCCGGCTTTCTCGATGCCCTTGGCGATCACGGTGACCGCGGAGTAGGCGGGCAGGACGAAGATGCCGCTCGGATCCTGGTTCTTCGCCTTGAAGGCGTCGATCAGGGCCTTGTTCTTCGGATCCTGCTCGAAGGCGCGCGGCAGGGTCGCCAGCATGCCTTCCGAAGCGTCGCCGGCGATCGCGGTGATTTCGCTGTTGCCGACCCCTTCCGGGCCCATGAAGCGCGCGTCCAGCCCGGCCTGCTTGGCCTGGCGCAGCAGCAGGCCCATTTCCGGGTGGTAGCCGCCGAAGTAGACGAACTGCACGCCGGCTTTCTTCAGCTTGCTGATCAGCGCGTTGAAGTCCTTGTCGCCGGCGTTCAGGCCTTCGAAGACGGCAACCTTGATGCCGGCGTCTTCCACGGTCTTCTTCACCTCGGTGGCGATGCCTTCGCCGTACTGCTGCTTGTCGTGCAGTACCGCGATGGTCTTGTCCTTGTAGCGTTCGGCGATGAACTTGCCGGCCACCGGGCCCTGCATGTTGTCCAGGCCGATGGTGCGGAAGATCAGCTTGTAGCCGCGCGAGGTGATTTCCGGGGCGGTGGCCGACGGGGTGATCATCAGCACGCCTTCGTCTTCGTAGATGTCGGTGGCGGGTTGGGTGGAGCTGGAGCAGACATGGCCGACCACGAACTTGACGCCGTCGTTGACCACCTTGTTGGCGACCGCCACGGCCTGCTTGGGATCGCAGGCGTCGTCGTAGATCACGCCTTCGAGTTGCGCGCCGTTCACGCCGCCTGCCTTGTTGATCTGTTCGATTGCCATCAGCGCACCGGCGCGCTGCATGTCGCCGTACTGGGCTACCGGACCGGTGACCGGGCCAGCCAGGGCGATCTTGATGGTGTCGGCGGCCATGGAGTAGCTGGCGAACCCGGCAATGGCCATCGCGGCGAACAGGCGGGATAGACGCTGAGTACCCTTCTTCATAGTGCTCCACTCTTCTTGTGTGTTGTCATTGTTGTAGTCTCGCGGCCGCGGGGGCCGGAGGAGACCGGGTGATCGTCATGGACGGACCCCGGGAACTGTACCGGTACAGTGTAGAGCGGCGCTTCGTCGCTTGAAAAGCACGGCACGGCGAGCTCCCGTGAGTCGTGTCGCCTGGTTGACATAAACGTATAGAAAAACGGCGCGGACCTGCCTCACCTCCCTGGGCCCGGTTTCCCTTCGGCTGTCGTGGGCTACCGGCGGGCGTTATCATGGCGCCCATGCAATCCAGGTAGATCCCATGACAGAACAAACTAGCACCCTCTATGCCAAGCTGCTCGGCGAGACCGCGGTCATTTCCTGGGCCGAGCTGCAACCGTTTTTCGCCCGTGGCGCCTTGCTCCAGGTCGATGCCGCGCTGGACCTGGTGGAAGTCGCCGAGGCCCTGGCCGGGGACGACCGCGAGAAGGTCGCCGCCTGGCTTTCCGGCGGCGGCCTGAGCAAGGTCGGGGAGGATGCGGCCAAGGACTTCCTCGAACGCGACCCGACCCTCTGGGCGGTGGTGGTGGCGCCCTGGGTGGTCATTCAGGAACGCGCGGAAAAAGCGACGTTGCACTGATCCAGGGCGGTTTTCTTTCGCTCGACCCTGGCTAGACTGATTCCGATTCCCACCAGGAGATTCGTCATGTTCGAACCAGGCCACCTCCATCTGGTCAGCCTGCCCGGCCTCGACCAGCAGGACATCAATATCCATATCCGCTACGAGGTGCGGCAGAACGCCGAATCCGGCGCCTATGTGCACTTCGACATGGACGGCGAGATCGACGGCAAGCCGTTCAGCGACTCCTTCGAGCTGCCGCGCGATACCGCCTTCAACTTCGCCAGCGATGCCACGCGGGTCGCCCAGAAGCACGGCCTGCACCCGAAGTTCGGCGCGATCACCCGGGTGCACAAGGAATACGATGCGATGTTCGAGGACATTCGCGCCAAGCTGCATGCCCATCCCGGCGAACCGGTGGATCTCGAGCGGATCATTCGCCACGAGTGAGCCGTGTCCCCGGCGGCCGGAAGCATGGTAAAGGCCCGATATCGACGATATCGGGCCTTTTTTCGTTTGCCGGAGAAGCCGTTCCAGGGGCTTGCCACCCTTGCCGGCAAGCGGAAGCGGCTTGCCGCTTGCCGCTTCCGGGTTACCCTTAAATAAACTCAAGTTATTGAATATAAAGGTTTTTAATAATTTGGCACGGGCCTTGCTGAAGTGTTGGCGACGAAAGCCACACCGGCAAACAGGTTCGCAGCCATGAGCATCAGTTTCGACAGAGCACTCGGTATCCACCAGCAGGCCCTCAGCTTCCGCGCCCAGCGCGCCGAAGTGCTGGCCAACAACCTGGCCAACGCCGATACCCCGAACTACAAGGCTCGCGACCTGGACTTCGCCGCGGTTCTCGCCGAGCAGAAGGACAAGGCCGCCAAGGGTACCTTCGCCACCCGCACCACCAACGAGCGGCATATCGCCGCCGAAGGTTTCGGCATGGGCGAGGGCAGCCTGCAGTACCGCATCCCGGTCCAGCCGTCGATCGACCAGAACACTGTCGACGCCCAGATCGAGCAGGCCAACTACGCCGAGAACGCCATGCACTTCCAGGCGTCCTTCACCTTCCTCAACAGCAAATTCAAAGGGCTGGTCAGCGCCCTGCGTGGAGAGTAACCGCCATGTCCCTCGCCAGTGTCTTCAACATTGCCGGTAGCGGCATGAGCGCCCAGAGCACCCGCCTGAACACCGTGGCCAGCAACATCGCCAACGCCGAGACGGTTTCCTCCAGCGTCGACAAGACCTACCGCGCCCGCCATCCGGTGTTCTCCACCATGTTCCAGCAGGCCCAGGGCGACAGCGGCTCGCTGTTCGCCGACCAGGACAGCTCCGGCGCCGGCGTGCAGGTGCTGGGCATCGTCGAGGACCAGAGTTCGCTGATGCCGCGCTACGAGCCGAACCATCCGGCCGCGGATGCCAACGGCTACGTGTATTACCCCAATGTGAACGTGGTCGAGGAAATGGCCGACATGATTTCCGCCAGCCGTGCCTTCCAGACCAACGCGGAAATGATGAATACCGCCAAACAGATGATGCAGAAGGTCCTGACCCTGGGTCAGTGAGCGGAGTAGAGCATGAGCATCGATAACGTCAGCGGCACCAGCAGCAACACCGGCAACGTCAACGGCAGCAAGCGTGCCGCCGGCAGCGGCGCCACCGAGACCGGGCAGAGCGTCAAGGGCAGCAGCAACCTTGGCAAGGACGAATTCCTCAAGCTGCTGGTGGCCCAGTTGAAGAACCAGGACCCGATGTCGCCGCAGCAGAACGGCGAGTTCATCGCCCAACTGGCCCAGTTCAGCACCGTGGAAGGCGTGCAGTCGCTGAACAAGAGCATGGAGAGCATTCTCTCCAACTACCAGTCGTCGCAGGCCCTGCAAGCCTCGTCGCTGGTGGGGCGCAAGGTCATCGTGGCGACCGACAAGTCGGTGGTGGACACCAAGGACACCTTCAAGGCGTCCCTCAACCTGCCGGTCTCCAGCAGCAACGTATGGGTCAACGTCTACGACGACAAGGGCACCGTGGTCAATCGCATCAACCTCGGCCAGCAGGCTGCCGGCAGCGTCAGCTTCATGTGGGACGGCAAGGACAGCAGCGGCAACATCATGCCGCCGGGCACCTACAAGTTCGAGGCGCAGACCTCGATCGACGGCAAGACCTACGGGCTCCAGACCTACCTGCCGGCCAACGTCGACAGCGTCACCCTGGGGCAGAACGGCGGCGAGCTGATGCTCAACCTCGCAGGCCTGGGCAGCATCGCGCTGTCCAAAGTACAGATCATCGGCCAGTAAGCCGGCGTTTCCGGCAAGGAGCTATCCATGAGTTTCAACATCGGCCTGAGCGGCATCCAGGCGGCCTCCAGCGGCCTGAACGTCACCGGCAACAACATCGCCAACGCCGGCACCGTAGGCTTCAAGCAATCCCGCGCGGAGTTCGCCGACGTCTACGCCGCCTCGGTGCTGGGTTCGGGCAGCAACCCGCAGGGCAGCGGCGTGCTGCTCTCGGACGTCTCGCAGATGTTCAAGCAGGGCAACATCGACTCGACCAACAGCGTGCTGGACCTGGCCATCAACGGCAACGGCTTCTTCGTCACCAGCAACAACGGGGCGATCAGCTACACCCGCGCCGGCTACTTCAATACCGACAAGCAGGATTTCATCGTCGACAACAACGGCTACCGCCTGCAGGGCTATGCCGTCGGGCCGAACGGCCAGTTGCAGAACGGCGTGGTCACCGACCTCAAGGTCGAGCGCGCCAATCAGGCGCCGCAGGCCACCTCGAGCATCCAGCAGTCGTACAACCTCAACTCGACGCTGAAGCCGCCGACCGTGACGCCGTTCGATCCGTCCGACGCCGCTACCTACAACTCGTCCTCTTCGCTGGGCATCTATGACAGCCAGGGCAACTCCCACACCATGAGCCAGTTCTTCATCAAGAACGAGCCGGATCCGAATGCGACCCCGCCGATTCCGGAGAACAGCTGGACCATGAAAGTGCTGATCGACGGGGTCAATCCGCTCGACCCGTCGAACAAGACGCCGATGAGCTTCAACGTCACCTTCGACGCCAGCGGCCAGATGACCTCGGTACGGGCTCCGGACGGCAGCACCAGCGGGCCGGGCTTCAGCATCGACGCGACCACCAACGTGATCCAGTTCAGCCCGGCCACCGGCAATCCGCCGACTCCCGGCACCGGCTGGATTCCGGCGGCCTCGGACGGCAAGACCCCGCCGACCTACGCCTGGAATGGCGCGACCGGTGCCGCCAGCGGCATCTCCTTCGACATGCGCAAGACCACCCAGTACTCCACCGCGTTCGCCCAGAGCAACCCGATCCAGGACGGCTACACCACCGGTCAGCTGGCAGGCCTGGAAATCGACGACACCGGGGTGATCTTCGCCCGCTACACCAACGGCCAGTCCAAGGTGCAGGGCCAGGTGGTGCTGGCCAACTTCGCCAACATCCAGGGCCTGACGCCGATCGGCAAGACCTCCTGGGTGCAGTCCTCGGAGTCCGGCGAGCCGGCGGTCGGCGCGCCGCGCTCGGGCACCCTGGGGGCGTTGCAATCCGGCGCGCTGGAAGCGTCCAACGTGGACATCTCCAACGAACTGGTGAACCTCATCGTCCACCAGCGCAACTACCAGGCCAATGCCAAGACCATCCAGACCGAGGATGCGGTGACCCAGACCATCATCAACCTGCGCTGATGACGGCGTG
>NZ_JBQENS010000012.1:108292-191854 GCF_052044465.1 Pseudomonas sp. 22490
GGGGTTGCCCCCGAAGCCTCCGAAAGGAGGCTTTCTGTTTTATAAAATCCTTTTAAATCAATGTATTAATTGTTTTTTCGAATTCTGGCACGGCGCTTGCTGGATAACCTGCAAGAAAGCCCGGCGGATTGTGCCGGTGCCTGGAGGATTCGATGGACAAGATGCTGTACGTCTCCATGAGCGGGGCCAGCCAGAACACCCTGGCGATGCGTGCTCATGCCAACAACCTGGCGAACATCTCGACCAGCGGCTTTCGTCGCGACTTCGAGCAGGCGCGTTCGATGCAGGTGTTCGGCGACAGCTTCCCGGCGCGGGTATTCGCCATGAGCGAGCGGCCCGGTACCGATTTCAGCCATGGCAGCCTCCAGGAAACCGGCAACGAGCTGGACATCGCCATCGACGGCGACGGCTTCGTCGCGGTCCAGGCGCCGGATGGCAGCGAGGCCTACGTGCGTACCGCCGGCATGCACATCGACGCCCTCGGCATGCTGCGCACCGGCGACGGTTTGCCGGTGCTCGGCAACGGCGGACCGATCGCCGTGCCGCCGGAGGAAAAGGTGGAGATCGGCCAGGACGGCACCATCAGCATCCGCGCCCTTGGCGAGAACCCCAACGTGGTCGCCGTGGTGGACCGGATCAAGCTGGTCAACCCGAACCTGAAGCAGATGGAGAAGGGTACCGACGGCCTGCTGCACTACAAGCCGCAGCCGGGCGAGCAGGCGCCGCTGGCCGACGCCAACGTGAAGGTGGTCTCCGGTTTCCTGGAAAGCAGCAACGTGAACGCGGTGGAAGAGATGACCGCGATCCTCTCGCTGTCCCGTCAATTCGAGCTGCACGTGAAGATGATGCGCACCGCCGAGGACGATTCGGCGGCCATGGCGCGGGTTTTGCAAATCAGCTAATCACTTGAGCGTGGTGCCATAAAACCGGCACCCGAGGAGCACGACGATGTTATCGGCACTGTGGGTCAGCAAGACCGGTCTGTCCGCCCAGGACATGAACCTGACCACCATTTCCAACAACCTGGCCAACGTATCCACCACCGGCTTCAAGCGCGACCGCGCGGAGTTCCAGGACCTGCTGTACCAGATCCGGCGCCAGCCGGGCGGCCAGTCGACCCAGGACAGCGAGCTGCCTTCGGGCCTGCAACTGGGTACCGGTGTGCGCGTCGTCGGCACCCAGAAGATCTTCACCCCGGGCAGCCTGCAGACCACCGAGCAGCCGCTGGACATGGCGGTCAACGGGCGCGGCTTCTTCCAGGTCCTGCTGCCGGACGGCACCGTGTCCTACACCCGCGACGGCAGCTTCCACCTGAACTCCGACGGGCAGATCGTCACCTCCAACGGCTTCGCCCTGGAGCCAGCGATCGTGGTGCCCAACGAGACCCAGACCTTCACCGTCGGCCAGGACGGCACCGTCTCGGTGACCACCACCGGCAACGCCCAGCCGCAGGTGATCGGCAACATCCAGACCGCCGACTTCATCAACCCGGCCGGCCTGCAGGCCATCGGCAACAACCTGTTCCTGGAAACCGGCTCCAGCGGCGCGCCCCAGGTCGGTACGCCGGGTCTCAACGGCCTCGGCACGGTTGCCCAGAACACCCTGGAAAACTCCAACGTCAACGTGGTCGAGGAACTGGTGAACATGATCACCACCCAGCGCGCCTACGAGATGAACTCCAAGGTCATCTCCACCGCCGACCAGATGTTGTCCTTCGTCACCCAGAATCTTTGACGGGCCCTGACCGGGCCCTGGCTGTACGCCGCGAGGTAGCTTGATATGAACCGGCTGATGATCGTCTCCCTGCTTGGCATCGCCACCGCCCTGGGCGGTTGCGTCAATCCACCGCCGAAGCCGAACGATCCGTACTACGCGCCGGTGCTGCCGCGCACCCCGCTGCCCGCCGCGCAGAACAACGGCGCGATCTACCAGGCCGGTTTCGAGCAGAACCTCTACGACGACCGCAAGGCCTTCCGCGTGGGCGACATCATCACCATCACCCTCAACGAGAAGACCCAGGCGAGCAAGAAAGCCAACTCCGATATCCAGAAGGACAGCAAGACCAAGATGGGGCTGACCTCGCTGTTCGGCAGCGGCATGACCACCAACAACCCGATCGGCGGCGGCGACCTCAGCCTCAGCGCCGAATACGGCGGCTCGCGCGACGCCAAGGGCGATAGCCAGGCGGGGCAGAGCAACAGCCTGACCGGCTCGATCACCGTGACCGTGGCCGAGGTGCTGCCCAACGGCATCCTCTCCGTGCGCGGCGAGAAGTGGATGACCCTGAACACCGGCAACGAGCTGGTGCGCATCGCCGGCCTGGTCCGCGCCGACGATATCGCCACCGACAACACCGTGTCCTCGACCCGCGTGGCCGACGCCCGGATCACCTATTCCGGCACCGGCGCCTTCGCCGATGCCAGTCAGCCGGGCTGGCTGGACCGCTTCTTCCTCAGCCCGCTGTGGCCGTTCTGAGGACGCTCGCGATGACCAAGTTCAAGCACCTGCTGGCCCTCGCCGCGCTGCTCCTGGCCGCCGGCGCGGCCCAGGCCGAGCGGTTGAAGGATATCGCCAGCATCCAGGGCGTGCGGACCAACCAGTTGATCGGCTATGGCCTGGTGGTCGGCCTGAGCGGCAGCGGCGACCAGACCACGCAGACGCCGTTCACCCTGCAGACCTTCAACAACATGCTGGCGCAGTTCGGCATCAAGGTGCCGGCCAACGTCGGCAACGTGCAGTTGAAGAACGTCGCCGCGGTATCGGTGCATGCCGACCTGCCGCCGTTCGCCAAGCCGGGCCAGCCGATCGACGTCACCGTGTCGTCCATCGGCAACGCCAAGAGCCTGCGCGGCGGCAGCCTGCTGATGACTCCGCTGAAAGGTATCGACGGCCAGGTCTACGCGGTCGCCCAGGGCAACCTGGTGGTCGGCGGCTTCGACGCCGAAGGCCGCGACGGCTCGAAGATCACCGTCAACGTACCGTCCGCCGGACGTATCCCGGCCGGCGCCACCGTCGAACGCGCGGTGCCGAGCGGCTTCGACCAGGGCAACAGCCTGACGCTGAACCTCAACCGCCCGGACTTCACCACTGCCAAGCGCATCGTCGACCGCATCAACGAACTGCTCGGTCCGGGCGTCGCCCATGCGGTGGACGGCGGCTCGGTGCGGGTCAGCGCGCCGCTCGATCCGAACCAGCGGGTCGACTACCTGTCGATCCTGGAGAACCTCGACGTGCAGCCGGGCGAGGCGGTGGCCAAGGTCATCATCAATTCGCGCACCGGCACCATCGTCATCGGCCAGAACGTCAAGGTATCGCCGGCCGCCGTCACCCACGGCAGCCTGACCGTGAGCATCACCGAGGACCCGATCGTCAGCCAGCCCGGTGCCTTCTCCAACGGCCAGACCGCGGTGGTGCCGCGCTCGCGGGTGAACGCCGAGGAGGAGACCAAGCCGATGTTCAAGTTCGGTCCCGGCACCACCCTGGACGACATCGTCCGCGCGGTGAACCAGGTCGGCGCCGCGCCGAGCGACCTGATGGCGATCCTCGAAGCCCTGAAGCAGGCCGGCGCGTTGCAGGCCGACTTGATCGTGATCTGAGGACGACGCCATGGATTCCCGTTTGCTCAGCGGTATCGGCGCAGGCCCCGACAGCGGCTCCTATACCGATCTCAACCGCCTCAACCAGCTCAAGGTCGGCAAGGACCGCGACGGCGAGGCGAACATCCGCAAGGTCGCCCAGGAATTCGAATCGCTGTTCCTCAACGAGATGCTCAAATCCATGCGTTCGGCCAACGAAGCGCTGGGCGACGGCAATTTCATGAACAGCCAGACCACCAAACAGTACCAGGACATGTACGACCAGCAACTGTCGGTGAGCCTGTCGAAGAATGCCGGCGGCATCGGCCTGGCCGACGTGCTGGTGCGCCAGTTGTCGAAGATGAAGCAAGGCTCCAGGGGCAACGGCGAAAACCCGTTCGCCCGGGTCGCCGAGAACGGCGCCGGTCGCTGGCCGAGCAACCCCAGCGCGCAGGCCGGCAAGGCCCTGCCGATGCCGGAAGCCGGCCGCGACGACTCGAAGCTGCTCAACCAGCGGCGCCTGGCGCTGCCGGGCAAGCTGGCCGAGCGCATGCTCGCCGGCATCGTTCCCTCCGCCTCGCCGGCCGCCAGCCAGATGCAGAGCCTGGGCCAGGACAGCTACCTGCCGGCGCAGAGCTACCCGGCGGCGAGCCGCCGCGGTTTCTCCGCCGATGGCGTCGACAGCCAGGGCAGCCGGCGCATCGCCCAGCCGCCGCTGGCCAGGGGCAAGTCGATGTTCGCCTCCGCCGACGAATTCATCGCCACCATGCTGCCGATGGCCCAGAAGGCCGCTGAGCGGATCGGCGTCGATGCCCGCTACCTGGTGGCCCAGGCCGCGCTGGAGACCGGCTGGGGTAAATCGATCATCCGCCAGCAGGATGGCGGCAGCAGCCACAACCTGTTCGGCATCAAGACCGGCAGCCGCTGGGATGGTGCCTCGGCGCGCGCCCTCACCACCGAATACGAAGGCGGCAAGGCGGTCAAGGAGGTCGCGGCGTTCCGCTCCTACTCGTCGTTCGAGCAGAGCTTCCACGACTACGTCAGCTTCCTCCAGGGCAACGACCGCTACCAGAACGCCCTGGACAGCGCCGCCAACCCCGAGCGCTTCATGCAGGAACTGCAGCGCGCCGGCTACGCCACCGATCCGCAGTACGCCCGCAAGGTGGCGCAGATCGCCAGACAGATGCAGACCTACCAGGCCGTCGCCGCCGCCGGCACGCCGCCTCTGGGTTGAGCAAGGAGGAACTGACCCATGTCCGACCTACTCTCGATAGGCCTGTCCGGCCTCGGCACCAGCCAGACCTGGCTGACCATCACCGGGCACAACATCACCAACGTCAAGACGCCGGGCTACAGTCGCCAGGATGCCATCCAGCAGACCCAGGTCCCGCAGTTCAGCGGTGCCGGCTACATGGGCTCGGGCAGCCAGATCGTCGACGTGCGCCGCCTGGCCAGCGACTTCCTCACCGGCCAGTTGCGCAACGCCACCAGCCAGAACAGCGAGTTGAGCGCATTCCGTAGCCAGATCGAGCAGCTCGACGGCCTGTTGTCCAACACCACCACCGGCGTCAGCCCGGCCATGCAGCGCTTCTTCGCCGCACTGCAGGCCGCCGCCAACAATCCCTCCTCGACCGAAGCGCGCGAGGCAGTGCTTGCCCAGGCCGAGGGGCTGGGCAAGACCTTCAATACCCTCTACGACCAGTTGGACAAGCAGAACAGCCTGATCAACCAGCAACTGGGCGCGCTGGCTTCGCAGGTCAACCATCTGTCACAGAGCGTGGCCAGCTACAACGATGCCATCGCCAAGGCCAAGTCGGCGGGCGCGGTGCCCAACGACCTGATGGATGCGCGCGACGAAGCCGTGCGCAAGCTGTCCGAGATGATCGGGGTGACCGCGGTCACCCAGGACGATAACAGCGTCAGCCTGTTCATCGGTAGCGGCCAGCCGCTGGTGGTGGGCAATACTGTGTCGACCCTGAGCGTGGTGCCCGGGCTGGATGACCCGACCCGCTACCAGGTGCAACTGAGCAACGGCAACTCCATACAGAACGTCACCGGCCTGGTGTCCGGCGGCGAGATGGGTGGCTTGCTGGCCTACCGCAACAGCGCCCTGGACAGCAGCTACAACAAGCTCGGGCAGTTGGCGATCACCCTCGCCGATACCATCAACAAGCAGCTGGGGCAGGGCCTCGACCTGGCCGGCAAGGCCGGCGCCAACCTGTTCGGCGACATCAACGATCCGGACATCACCGCGCTGCGGGTCCTGGCGAAGAACGGCAACACCGGTAATGTCCACGCCAACCTGAACATCACCGATACCAGCAAGCTGAATTCCAGCGATTTCCGCCTGGACTTCGACGGCACCAATTTCACCGCGCGGCGCCTGGGCGACGACGCAAGCATGCAGGTCACGGTCAGCGGTACCGGTCCCTACACCCTCTCGTTCAAGGATGCCAACGGCGTCGACCAGGGCTTCAACCTGACCCTCGACCAGCTCCCGGCTGCCGGCGACCGCTTCACCCTGCAGCCGACCCGGCGTGGCGCGGCGGATATCGAGGCGACGCTGAAGAATGCCTCGCAACTGGCGTTCGCCGGTACCGCGCGTACCGAATCGACCACCGAAAACCGCGGCACCGGCAAGATCGGCGCGCCGACCCTCACCAGCGGTCCGTCGCCGGTGGACCCGGCGGTGCTACAGGGCGCGTTCGGGCCCAACGGGATCAGCCTGGGCGCGACGCTCAGCGCCGACGGCAAGACCTATACCCTGTCCTCGCCGTTGCCGGCCGGCTGGAGCTACGTCGACAAGGACGGTAACGCCCTGACCGGCAGCCCGACGCTGACCAGCGGCAATACCAATACCGTGCGCATGGCGTTCACCGACCCGAGCGGGCAGAAATACAGCTACGAATTCGAGCTCAGCGGCGTACCGCAGAACTCCGACAGCTTCAAGCTGGGCTTCAACGACAAGGGCATTTCCGACAACCGCAACGCTCTCAACCTGCTGGCCCTGCAGACCAAGCCGACCGTCGGCGGCACCGACAACACCGGTTCCACCTACAACGAGGCCTATGGTGGCCTGGTCGAGCGGGTCGGCACCCTGACCGCCCAGGTGCGTGCCAGCAGCGAGGCCAGCGCCACGGTGCTGAAGCAGGCCCAGGACAGCCGCGATTCGTTGTCCGGGGTGAGCCTCGACGAAGAGGCGGCCAACCTGATCCAGTTCCAGCAGTATTACGGTGCCTCGGCCCAGGTGATTCAAGTTGCCCGCACTTTGTTCGATACCCTGATTGGAGCGTTCCGTTGAGTTCTCTCGACGGGGCCTAAGCCAGCGAGACCGCCACCATGCGCATTTCCACCATCCAGGCCTTCAACAACTCGGTCAACGGGATTTCCCGCAACTACGCGGACCTGAACCGTACCTTCGAGCAGATCAGCACCGGCAAGCGCATCCTGACCCCGGCGGACGACCCGGTCGGTTCGGTACGCCTGTTGCGCCTGGACCAGGAGCAGGGGTTGAACGAGCAGTACAAGACCGGCATGACCGAGGCGAAGAACAGCCTGAGCCAGGAAGAAACCATCCTCCGTTCGGTTGGCAACGTCCTCCAGCGCATCCGTGAGATCGCCGGCCAGGCCGGCGACGGCGCACTGGACTCCAACGACAAGAAGTCGCTGGCCAGCGAGTTGCGCCAGCGCGAGGACGAGTTGCTGAACCTGCTCAACAGCCGCGACGCGAGTGGCAAATACCTGTTTTCCGGGTCCCAGGGCTCGGTGCAGCCGTTCGTGCGCAACGAGGACGGCACCTACAGCTACATGGGCGACGAGAGCCAGCGCGAGGTGCAGATCGCCAGCAGCACGCGGATTCCGGTCAGCGACAGCGGCAAGGTACTGTTCGAGGACATCGTCAATGCCGCTCGTCTCGATACCAAGGCGGCGGCTGGCAATACCGGCGACGGTCGCATCTCGGTCGGCCTGGTCGAGGACGAGCTGGCCTTCGACAGCCAGTTCCCGGCGAGCAATCCGCCTGCGGCAACCGACGGCTTCAACATCCACTTCGTCAGCGACAAGGAGTATGTGGTCTACGATCCGAAGAGCCTGCCTCCGGGCTATGACTGGACCACCTACGATCCGAATTCGCCGCCGGCCTGGCAATTGTCCAAGGGCGCCATCGACGACGACCCGAAGACCATCGACAAGGTGCTCTACGCCGGCGTCAGCGTGACGATCGACGGCACGCCGAAGGCGGGCGACGAGTTCAACGTCAACTACAAGCCGGGCAGCGAGAAGCGCAGCCTGCTGAACGTGGTGTCGGACCTGCGCAAGGCCCTGGAAAGCTCCACCGACAACCAGGCCGGCAACGACGCCATCCGCGATGCGACGGCGGTGGCCCTGACCAACCTCTCCGCCGTGGCTGCCGCCGTGGATGGCGGCCAGGGCAAGATCGGCGCGCGCCTGAATACCGTGGAAAGCACCGAGACCTTCATCGACGATGTGAAGCTGGTGAATGCGTCGGTGATGTCGCAGATCCAGGACCTGGACTACGCCGAGGCGTTGTCGCGGCTGTCGTTGCAGTCCACCATCATGGATGCCGCGCAGCAGAGCTACGTGAAGATCCAGGGGTTGAGCCTGTTCAACTACCTGAAGTGACAGTCCCACTGTGGAACAGGGCCCATGACTCCGTCATGGGCCTTTTCGTTCGCAGGGACTGGACCTGTGTCGCTGGAGGGTATGTTCCGCAAGGTCTACGGAAACACGGGAGAATTTGTCAGAAGTTTGACTGCCGATTCGCGCCGCAGCGCCTGTGGAACAGCCAGGGGCCGCGCGACCAGGGGCTTTGACCTGCATCAGGCTCTTTGGGTACGGGCCTTGCATAGAGTGGCGTGCTCGGGTTTTTCGCCCTTTACTCGCCTGAGTATCCATTCATCAGGGCCCTACATGAACAACAAGACGATCCCGGTCACCAGCCCGCTGCTGCCGCCCCTGGAAGAGTTCATCCCCTACCTGGAAAAGATCTGGGAGAGCCGCTTCCTGACCAACGGGGGCGACATGCACCATGCGTTGGAAGAGGCCCTGTGCGAATACCTGGGGGTGAAGCACATCGTGCTCTTCGCCAACGCCACCCTGGCGCTCATCACCGCGCTGCAGGCATTGCGGGTGACCGGCGAGGTGATCACCACGCCGTACTCCTTCGTCGCCACCAGCCACGCGCTGCTGTGGAACGGGCTCAAGCCGATCTTCGTGGACATCGACCAGGACTCCATGAATCTCGACCCGTCGCGGATCGAGGCGGCGATCACCCCGCAGACCACCGCGATCCTGCCGGTGCATTGCTACGGCAACCCCTGCGATGTCGAGGCGATCCAGCGGATCGCCGATATCCACCACCTGAAGGTCATCTACGATGCCGCGCATGCCTTCGCCGTGCGCGACGCCGGCGGCAGCGTGCTGCGCCACGGCGACCTGAGCATCCTCAGCTTCCATGCCACCAAGGTGTTCAACACCTTCGAGGGCGGTGCGATCATCTGCTCGGACGAAAACACCCGGCAACGCCTCAACCACCTTAAGAATTTCGGCTTCGTCGACGAGGTCACGGTGGTCATGCCCGGCATCAACGGCAAGCTCAACGAGGTCGGCGCTGCCTTCGGGCTGCTGCAACTCAAGCACGTCGACCAGGCCCTGGAGCAGCGCAGGGAGATCGCCGAGCGCTATCGGCGCCTGCTGGCCGGCGTCCCTGGCATCCAGTGCCTCCGGCCTGGTACCCAGACCTTCGCCAACAACGCCTATTTCCCGATCCTGGTGGAAGACGATTTTCCGCTTTCGCGCGACGAGCTGTACCAGCGCCTGCGCGACAGGGATGTGCTGGTGCGGCGCTACTTCTACCCACTCATCAGCGACTTCCCCATGTACCATTCGCTGCCCTCGGCGGCGCCCGCCAATCTTCCGGTGGCGCGGTCGATTTCCTCGCGGGTGCTGTGCCTGCCGATCTATCCCGGGCTGGCCGCCGCAGACGTCGAGTTCGTCGCCGGCCTGATCGCTTCCGCCGCCATGCCGCGGCGGCGAGCATCAAGTTGAGCCCGTCGCGACCGATAACAGAATGAACAACCGCCTCACTCAGGTAGACAAGAAATGAGCCAAGCAAAATTCATCGAAGACTTCCTTTCCGCCACCGATTTCCAGAATCCCGTCGAGGTCAGCATGGACACCCAGCTCGAAGACCTGCCGGAATGGGACTCGCTGGCCGCGCTCGGGGTCATCGTCATGTTCGACATGGAATACGGCAAGACCATCACCGGTGAAGACCTGATCAAGGCTCGCACGGTGGGCGACCTCTACCAGATGCTCGGACTCTGACCATGGCCACCTCCACGCTGAAGAACGTCCGTTTCGCCGGGATGGCGACCTGCGTCCCCAAGCGCGTTATCTCCAACCTGACCGACTGCAAGCCGCAGTTGCGCGCCGAGCGCGAACGCCTGGTGCGCAACATCGGCATCGAGACGCGGCGCATGGCGCAGGAGTGGCAGTGCTTCTCCGACCTGGCCTTCGACGCCGCCGAGCGCCTGCTGGAAAGCCTGGAGTGGAAGCGCGAGGAGGTCGATGCGCTGATCGTCGTGACCCAGTCTCCCGACTACCTGGCGCCGGCTACCGCGATCATCCTCCAGGACCGCCTGGGGCTGCCGCATTCCACCGTGGCCTTCGACGTCAACCTGGGTTGCTCGGCCTATCCGTTCGCCCTCAACCTGCTGGGTTCGCTGATTGCCGCCGGCGGGGTGAAGAAGGGCCTTGTGCTGGTCGGCGACCGCGGCGCCAGTGTCAACGATCCGATCTTCTCCGACGCGGGCACCGCGACGGCGCTGGAGTTCTGCGAAGGCGCGCCGCCGATGCACTTCGACCTGAACAGCGACGGCAGCGGCTACAAGGCCATCATCCTGCCGGTGGGCGGCCATCGCGAACCGGTCGGCGTGCAGCACCTGATGCCGTTCCGCGAGGACGAGAACGACCATTGGCACCGTGCCATCGACCTGCAGCTCGACGGCACCGCCGTACTCAGCTTCTCCACCCAGCGCGTACCGCCGGCGGTGGAAAAGCTGCTCGACTATGCCGGTGCGAGCAAGGACGAAGTGGACTACTTCGTTTTCCACCAGGCCAACCGGATGATCAACGAGACCATCCGCAAGAAGCTCGGCCTGCCGGTAGAGAAGGTGCCTTCGACCCTGCGCGACTTCGGCAACACCAGCGGCGCCTCGCTGCCGGTGACCATGACCGCGCGGATCAACCGGGAACTCGAGGCCGGCCGCAATCGCGTGTTGCTCTGCGGCTTCGGTATCGGCCTGTCCTGGGGTACCTGCCTGGTGGATATCGAAGGGGCGAAGTTCCCCGACCTGATCGAATCCTGAGTGCCTTGAACGCGGAATCAGCCAAGTGAACGACGAGACTTCCTTCAATCCCTTCAGCCTGTCGGGCAGGCGCATCCTGGTCACCGGCGCCAGCTCCGGCCTGGGCCTGGCCATCGCGCAGAGCTGCGCGCGGATGGGCGCCGAGCTGATCGTTACCGGACGTGACCAGACCCGCCTGGATGGATGCCTGACAACCTTGCAGTCGATCTCGGAGCTGCCGCACCGTGCTGTCCAGGCCGATCTTCGGGTAGCCGAGGAGCGCGCTGCGGTGGTAGCGGCTGTCGACAGCGAAATCCATGGACTGGTGCATAGCGCCGGTATTTCCCGTCTGTGTCCAGTGCGGATGATGACCGAAGCGCACTTGCATGAAGTCCAGTCGATCAATGTCGACTCGCCGATGCTGCTTACCCAGGCGTTGCTCAAGCGCAACCTGGTAGCGCCCGGCGGTTCGATCCTGTTCATCGCTTCCATCGCCGCCCACATCGGGGTTGCCGGAGTGGGGGCATACTCGGGAACCAAGGCCGCTCTGATCGCCATGTCCCGCTGCCTGGCCATGGAAGTGGTGAAGCGCAACATCCGGGTTAACTGCCTGTCTCCATCACTGGTGGAAACACCGCTTCTGGATGCAGCCACCCAGACGGTCGGTTCGATGGACGGTCAACGCAGCAACCACCCGATGGGCTTCGGCAAGCCCGAGGATATCGCCAACGCCGCTATCTTCATGCTTTCCGATGCCAGCCGCTGGGTGACCGGCACGACCCTGGTGATGGACGGCGGCCTGACCATCAGTTGAGGACGATGCAATGAAGAGGATCATCATCCTCGGCGCCGGTGGGTTGGGGCGTCAGGTGTTGGCCCAGCTGCAGGTCGACTACGGTCACGGCATCGACTGGGTGATCGGCGGGTTTCTCGACGAGCGCGGCCCCGAAGCGGTCGCGGAGTCGCTCTACTATCCGTGGCTCGGGTATCCGGAGAGCTTCGTCGCCGAGCCTGACCAACTGTTCGTCGCCGCGGTCGGCGATCCGCTCAGTCGCCAGAAGCAGGTCGCATGCCTGCTGGCGAAGGGCGCCGAGTTCGTCGCTATCCGCACCCGCTGCACCCTTGGCGTGCGGACCAGCTACGGCCCGACCTTCTTCGGCTACGACGTGAGCAGCGGCGTGGACTGCCGTATCGGCGCCTACGGTTTCATCGACCAGCAAACCATGCTCGGCCACGACGTGGTCATCGGCGACTATGTACACATCGGCCCGCGCTGCTTGCTGGCCGGCTACGTGAAGGTGGGCGATCGCGCGGTGATCAACTCCGGGGCGATGATCGCCCGCGACGTCAGTATCGGCGAAGACGCCGTGGTGGGCATGGGCGCGGTGGTGTTCAAGGACGTGGCGGCCGGACAGACCGTGGTCGGCAATCCGGCCCGGGTTATTTTCAGCAAGTGAAGGTTGTGGATGTGGACATGACTCGCCATGCGCTGGACGCAGCGCACTACACCGAGCCGCAGACGCTCGCGCTGGAGCGCGAAAGGCTGTTCGGCAGGCTCTGGATCTTCGTCGGCTTCAGTTCGATGGTGCGCGAGCGCAACCAGTTCTTCACCCGCAAGATCGCCGGCGTGCCGGTCGTGGTGCAGCGTACCGAGTCCGGCATCCGGGCCTTTCTCAACCAGTGTCCGCATCGTCTGTCGGCGATCCAGACCGAATGCACCGGCCAGCGACCGCTGGTCTGCCCGTACCATGCCTGGTCGTTCGGCGCCGAGGGGCAGCTACAGGGCATTCCGAACTCCAGTCTGTACCAGTTCAGCGCCGAGGAGCGGGCGCGGATCGGCTTGCGCAAGCTGCACCTGGAAGAGGTGGGGCAACTGCTGTTCGTCAACCTGGCGGACGACCCGTTGCCGCTGCGCGAGCAGTTCGACGATGGATTCCTGGAAACCTTGCGGGAGGTCTCCTCGCACCTGGATACGCGGCTGATCTACAGCTGCCACAAGGTGCGCTACAACTGGAAGCTGAACATGGAGAACGTGAAGGACTACAACCACGTTCCTTTCGTCCATCCGAAGACCTTCCTCCCGGTGATGACCGCTCCGGTGCGCGGTTTGGCACGCGAGGCTGCGGTGCCGTCCGAGGTGCTGCGCCTGCTGCAGGAAGGCGAAACGCCGGAGCTGCGTTCGCTGAGCTTCCCCACCAAGGCGCCGATCCAGCCCTACAAGAGCTGGTTCTCCGACCTCTGCGAGGGCTACGGCGACGAGCACGCCTACTACAACTGGTTCATCTACCCGAACGTGAACTTCTGCAGCGTCCGTGGCGAGCACTTCCTGCTCCAGCAGTACGATCCGGTGGCACCCGGCGAGACCGATTACCACCTGTGGATGATGACTGCCCGGCGCAAGGATCCGAAGACCGATTTCAGCGCTTTGCTGAGCACCCTGATTCGCGGCGAGCGTAACGTGATCGGCGAGGACACCCTGGTCCTGGAACGCCTCCAGGAGGGGCTGGGCGCACATTCGCCGCCGTTCATGCACGGCGACTACGAGGTGCAGCTGGTGCGCCAGCACCTGTGGTATCGCGCGCAGGTACTGGGGGAGAGGGCATGAAGCAGGCGATCATCGTCGGGGAAGGGCGCGCGCTCGAACGGGCGGACAGTACCGCGCGGGAACGGGGACTGGAACACCGGGTCCTGGAGCTGAATGCTGCGGATCGACACAACTTCGATATTGCGCCTCTGCTCGAACGCTACCCCGCTGCGGAAAGCGAAGTATTCGTGGCGCTGGACGAGCGGGCGGTGAACTACGCCCGCCACAAGCTCATCGCGGACATCCGCCTGGCGGGCTACCGGCTATTCGATATCGTCTCGCCTCAGGCCATCGTCGGCGAAGGCGTGCGACTGCTGGGCAACGTGTTCGTCGGCGCCGGTTGCGTGCTCGCCGGTCGTGCCCGCATCGGCACTGGCAGTTGGCTGGAGCTGCAGGTCCTGGTGGAGGAGGACTGCCGGGTCGGAACCTGTAGCACGCTGCTCGCTGGCGTGCAGTTGGGACGGCGAGTGGAGATCGGCCAGGGCAGCACGCTGGGTGCGGGCAGCGTCGCGCTCGCCGACACCCGGGTGGGGCGACACTGCGAATGGTTGTTGCCGGGCAGGATTCCCCGGGAGCTGCCCAATTACTCCTTTTACGATGAACTCATGCCCGATGGGGCGCGCATCCTATGAGCGGGGAGCTGTCGATGATGGCGGGAAACGATATGACGCAGGCGGACTTCCTTTCGCGATGCGAACGGAGCGGATATCTATTGGTGCTGGTGCCTAGTTCCTATCTTGGAGGGGTGTTCCGCTCACAGGTGGTTGCCGGTTTGTCACAGCGTCTGCCTGGGGTTCGCCTGATTGCTGTGGACGATGTGCTTTTCGCCAGCAATAGCGTTCCCGATGGTTTCGACCAAGTGATTCCTACCGCCCAGTTGAAGGAACCATGCCACGCAGGGAAACCCGCGGTGAATTGTGCCTATTCGCTGCCTACCTGGCTGACGCTGGATCACCTGGCGAAGACTGCGCAATGCATCACCCTCGATCTGCCCGAGCTTCTCTACCTGCTGGATATTCCTTTGGTCTACCAGACCGGCGCGCTGACTCGCGAATTGGCGATGCAGCATCACGCCGAGTTCGTCTCGCTGCGCGAGCGCCTGGCCGACGAGCGAAGCCGGAAGACCCTGGAAGCCATCATGCGCCTGCGTTTGGACGGCAACCGCGCTGCGTTGCTGGACGTGTTGTGTCCGGGAGAGCAGGAATACTTTTCCCTGTACCGGGGCCCCGAGCATCCGATCGTCTTGCGAAGCGACGAGCATTACGTGGATATCGGTGCCTACGATGGCGATACGGTGAAGAAGTTCATGCTGGCGGCTCGTCATGAATATGCTTCGATCCATGCCTTCGAGCCTGATCCGGCGAATTACCGGCTCATGCATGCGTCGCTTGCTGGAAGTGTCGGTCTCCATCTGCATAACCAGGCGGTGTCCGATACCGGCGGCCATCTCGCATTCGCAGCCCACGGCACCATGGGAAGCAGGGTCGAGATAGACGGCACCGTGCAGGTGCCGTGCGTGCGGCTCGACGATCTCCTCGATGTCATGACCTTGCTGAAAATGGATGTGGAAGGCCATGAGGCACGGGTTCTGCGGGGGGCCGCGCGGCTGATCGACGAGTGCCGGCCGCGCATGGCCATCACCTGTTACCACCATGTGCAGGACCTGCTGGACATCGTCGCCGCGATCGACGGGATCGCTGCGGGAGCCCGGCTGCGCCTGCGCCATTACTCGCTGTATTTCTACGACACGATCCTCTATGTCGACTGGCCCGATGCTCTTCGTGAAGGGCGCTGACGCGCTCGTCGGAGCAGATGCTCCGCCGCGGGGAGTCGAGACCGGGAGCGGCGACACGAAGGGCCATGGCCCGGCTCTTCCGATCACCATGCGCTGCACCAATTACTCAGGAATGGCTCAATGAGCGCGAACGTTCGTGTCAGCATCGTCATGCCGACCTACAAGCTGGAGTACTTCGAGGACGCCCTCGACAGCGTGCTCGGGCAGACCTATCCGGCCCTGGAGCTGATCATCTGCGACGACAGCAGCGACGAGCGGATCGCCACGCTGGTCGAGCAGAAGCGCGCCTCCGCGGCATTCCCGATCCGCTACTTCCGCAACGAGACGCGCCTCGGCGAACTGGGCAGCACGGCGAAAGGCATCCGCCTGGCGGAGGGCGAGTACGTCAAGTTTCTCCACGACGACGACGTGTTGCTTCCCGAATGCGTCGAGGCGTTGGTGGGAGCGATGGAGCGCGAGCCGAACGTGGTCCTGGCCTCGTCGCGGCGGTTGCGTATCGACGAGGAAGGGCAGCCGCTGCCGGACATCCTGGCGACCTGCTTCCCGTTCGCCGGCGACGTCCTGATCGACGGTCGCGAGCTGGTCTCGTTCCTCGCCGACCACACCATCAACTTCATCGGCGAACCCAGTTGCCTGATGGCCCGGCGCGATGCGCTGCTGCAGATCTGCGAGCGCCTGATGATGCTCAACGGCCGGGCCATCGACTGGATCGGCGACCTGGCCATGTGTGCGCAGTTGCTACAGCGTGGCGACCTGGCGTTCCTGTCGCGGCCGCTGACCCGTTTCCGCGTCTCCCGCCAGCAGTTCAGCCAGATCGGGCGCGACCAGCCCGGTATCGGCGAGCAGGGCCATGCCGACTTCCGCCTGGCTATCCGCGAACTGGGTTGGTATCGCCAGGCCGGCGACAACCGCTTCGTCCGGGTGGCACCGATCACCCGCCTGGACGCCCGTGTCTTCAAGCCGGTCAACCTGCTCGCCGCGCTGAGGCGGGCGGCGGGCTTCGGTAGCGTCACGCTGTCGACCTGGCTGGAGGCGCGGCGGCCGGATGCGGTGCAGAAGGCGCTGATCGATCGATTCCTGCAGGAGCAGGGCGGTGGGCCGCGCTTCGCGGTGCTGGTGCTCGATGCCCACGGCGATACCGAGGCCGTGGAGCTTACCCTGCAGAGCCTGGAGCACGTCAATTCGTATCCACGTGTCGAGAGCCACCTGTTCGCGCCGCTGGGCACGAGTCCGCGGAACGGAGCGATGCTCTTCGATCCAGAGGTGGGGCCGGTGCCGACGATCAACCAGGCGCTTGCCCGGCTTGATACCGACTGGTTGCTCCTGGTCGAAGCGGGCGTCGAATTCACTGTCAGCGGCCTGCTGGTGGCGGCGCTGGACCTGCTGGCGGCACCGGAGAGCTGCCAGGCGGTGTATGCCGACGAACTCATGCGCCTGGATGACGGCGAGCTGGGCGCGGCGTTGCGCCCGGACCTGAATCTCGACCTTCTGCTCAGTTTCCCCGCCGGCCTGTCCCGGCACTGGTTGTTCCGCCGCGAGCCGCTGCTTGCCACGGGCGGATTCGACGAGACCGCCGGCGAGGCTTTCGAGCTGGCCTACCAGTTGCGTCTCGTCGAGCAGCGGGGCCTGGGCTGTATCGGACACATCAGCGAGCCACTGCTGTCTGGCCCAGCGCTGCGCCTGCAGGACAGCACCGCCGAGCGTGCGGCGATCGAAGGCCACCTGCGTGCCCGTGGCTACGCGCAGGCGACAGTCGGAAGCCGGCTGCCGGGGCGCTACGAGCTGGACTACGGCCACGCCGGGCAACCGCCGGTCAGCATCCTGGTGCTGGCCGGGGAGCGCCTGGCGCAGCTCCAGCGTTGCGTAGAAACCGTGCTGGAGAATACCGCCTACCCCAACTACGAGATCCTTCTGCTGGAACAGGGTGGCGAAGCGGCCGACGTTCGCGAATGGCTGCTCGCCGTCGAAGGCATGGGTGTCGAGCAGGTGCGGGTGCTGCGAGGCGATAGGCAGTTATCCCGTGGGGCTCTGCGCAACCTGGCGGCGTCCCGGGCGCGTGGCGAATTCCTGCTCTGGCTCGATGCCGGCAGCGGCATCCTCGACAAGGACTGGCTGCAGCAGTTGCTCAACCATGGCCAGCGTCCGGAAGTCGGCGCGGTAGGCGCCAAGCTCCTGGCGGCGGACGGACGGGTCTGCCACGCCGGCTGGCTGCTCGGTTTGTGCGGACCGGCCGGGCGGGCCTTCGAAGGGCGTTCGCACGAGGACGCCGGTTACCTGCAGCGCCTGCAGGTGGACCAGAACTACTCGGCGGTGGCTGGCGAATGCCTGTTGATGCGCCGCGAGTTGTTCCTCGAATTGGGCGGTTTCGACGAGGCGCTGACGCGCTGGGACGATGTCGACATCTGCCTGCGGGCGGTCCAGGCGGGCTACCTGAACGTATGGACGCCGCGTGCGCGGCTGTTGCTCGATGCGCCTGCCACGACGGCGGCGAGCGTCGAGGAAGAAGATGCGCTGTACGCGCGCTGGCTACCGTTGTTGGCACGCGATCCCGCCTATAACCCGGGCTTTTCGTTGCAGGCCGAAGGCGGTTTCAAGCTGGCCGACCCGCAGCTGGCCTGGCGCCCGTTGCAGGGGTGGCGGCCCTTGCCCACTGTCCTGGCGCACCCCGCCGACCTATTCGGCTGCGGCCATTACCGGGTGATCCAGCCGTTCAGCGCGTTGCGCGAGTCGGCATCCATCGATGGCGCGCTGTCGATCGGCCTGATGCACGTGGCCGATCTGGAGCGCTACGACCCGGACGTACTGGTGCTGCAGCGCCAGGTCGGCGAGGAGCGTCTCGAGGCCATGCGGCGGATGCAGGCGTTCTCGCGGGCCTTCAAGGTCTACGAGCTGGACGACTATCTGCCCAACGTGCCCCTCAAGAGCGCCCATCGCCAGCACCTGCCGAAGGACATTTTGCGCACGTTGCGTCGCGGGCTGGGTTACGTCGACCGCTTCGTGGTGTCGACGCCGGCCCTGGCAGAGGCCTTCGCCGGTCTCCACCCGGATATCCGGGTGATCGAGAACCGCCTGCCGGTGGGGTGGTGGCAGGGGCTGCGGGCGCAGCGGCGGCGCGGCGAGCGGCCACGTGTCGGTTGGGCGGGCGGCTCGAGCCATACCGGCGACCTGGAACTGATCGCCGATGTGGTCCGGGAACTGGCCGACGAAGTCGACTGGGTGTTCTTCGGCATGTGCCCGCCGTCCATCCGTCCCTTCGTCAGGGAAGTGCATGCGGGGGTGCCTATCGAACGCTATCCGCGGGCATTGGCGGCTCTCGATCTCGACCTGGCGCTGGCGCCGGTGGAGCAGAACCTGTTCAACGAGTGCAAGAGCAATCTGCGCCTGCTGGAATACGGCGCCTGCGGTTTCCCGGTGGTCTGCAGCGACGTGCGCTGCTACCAGGACGATCTGCCGGTGACGCGGGTGAAGAACCGTTTCCGCGACTGGGTGGAGGCGATCCGCATGCATACCCGCGACCTGGATGCCGCAGCCAGGGCAGGGGATAACCTACGCGAACGGGTGCTGGCGGATTGGATGCTCGACGGCGAGCGTTTGCGCGCCTGGTATCGTGCCTGGATGCCGGACTGAGCGGCCGGCGGGGCTTTCCGTCGCTGTCCGCAGCGCTCGGGAGGCCTTGCGCGAACCCCTCCGACGGGGCCGATGCATGAAAAACGAGGATGGTCAAAAAAAAACCTAAAGCTCCTCAGGGAAGCGCCGATAAAGATCACGAATGCGAACTTTAGGGGTGCCTGGGCGATGCCCACCCGAGGTCGCAAGCTCAGGCAAACATATCGTCCTTGGAGGGCATCAAGATGGCCTTGACCGTCAACACCAACATCGCTTCGCTGAACACTCAGCGGAACCTGAACAACTCTTCCGCGTCGCTGAACACTTCGCTGCAGCGTCTGTCCACCGGTTCGCGCATCAACAGCGCCAAGGACGACGCCGCCGGCCTGCAGATCGCCAACCGTCTGACCAGCCAGGTCAACGGCCTGAACGTGGCTACCAAGAACGCCAACGACGGTATCTCCCTGGCGCAGACCGCTGAAGGCGCCCTGCAGCAGTCGACCAACATCCTGCAGCGTATGCGTGACCTGTCCCTGCAGTCGGCCAACGGCTCCAACAGCGACTCCGAGCGTACCGCTCTGAACGGCGAAGTGAAGCAACTGCAGAAAGAACTGGATCGTATCAGCAACACCACCACCTTCGGTGGCCGCAAGCTGCTCGACGGTTCCTTCGGCGTCGCCAGCTTCCAGGTGGGTTCGGCCGCCAACGAAATCATCAGCGTCGGCATCGACGAGATGAGCGCAGAGTCGCTGAACGGCACCTACTTCAAGGCTGACGGCGGCGGCGCGGTCACTGCTGCAACCGCTTCGGGCACCGTCGACATCGCGATCGGCATCACCGGCGGCAGCGCCGTGAACGTCAAGGTCGACATGAAGGGCAACGAAACCGCCGAGCAGGCGGCTGCCAAGATCGCCGCTGCGGTCAACGACGCCAACGTCGGCATCGGTGCCTTCAGCGACGGCGATACCATCAGCTATGTTTCCAAAGCTGGCAAGGATGGCTCCGGTGCGATCACTAGCGCGGTTTCCGGCGTTGTCATCGCTGACACCGGCAGCACCGGCGTAGGCACCGCGGCTGGCGTAACCCCTTCCGCTACCGCTTTCGCCAAGACCAACGACACCGTCGCCAAGATCGACATCTCCACCGCGAAGGGCGCTCAGTCCGCCGTGCTGGTGATCGACGAGGCGATCAAGCAGATCGACGCCCAGCGTGCCGACCTCGGTGCGGTGCAGAACCGCTTCGACAACACCATCAACAACCTGAAGAACATCGGTGAGAACGTATCGGCTGCTCGCGGCCGGATCGAAGACACCGACTTCGCAGCCGAAACCGCCAACCTGACCAAGAACCAAGTGCTGCAACAAGCCGGCACCGCGATCCTGGCCCAGGCCAACCAGCTGCCGCAGTCGGTTCTGAGCCTGCTGCGCTAAGCTTCGGCGAGGTCAAGGTGAAGTCACGAGGGGGAGCGCTGGCGCGCTTCCCCTCGTATCTCATTGAGAGGTAGCGACGATGGACGTCAGCAATGTCAACAATTCGACGGCTGCTCCGGTAATCCGGCTGTTCGGCTCGGCGTCTTCTTCCGATGGCGCACGCCCGGCCGGCCAGGCCGGCGAGGCGGCCGCCAGCGCAAGCGCGCAACGGACGGGCGACGTCAGGATGGGCGACAAGGAGCAACGCGCTGCGGTCGAGGAGGCGGTTTCCTCCATCGAGAAGTTCACCCAGAGCATCCGTCGTGATCTGAGTTTCAGCCTGGACGACTCCACGGGGCGGGTAGTGGTCAAGGTGACCGATTCGACTTCCGGAGAAGTCATCCGGCAAATCCCTTCCGAAGAGGCCCTGCGCCTGGCAGAGCGACTGGACGAAGCGCGCAGCCTGCTGTTCAAGGCGGAAGCCTGAGCGGAATTGGCACGTCTTTTGAGTGTCTGTTGGAATTGGAAGGACAAAGCGTCAATGAGCTGACGAGGTGAAGCAAGATGGCGAACAGTACGACGATCAACGGCTACAACTCGGGCCTTGATATCAAGAACATCGTTTCCACCCTGGTGGCGGCCGAGAAGGCGCCGAAGGAGGCGCAGCTCAAGCGTCTGGAAAGCGACACCACCGCCAAGTTCACCGGCATCGGCCAGCTCAAGAGCGCGATCTCCGACCTGCAGACCATCCTCAAGGAACTGAACAAGCCCGAGCTGTTCCAGAAGCGCTCGGCGAGTACCAGCGACGAGAAGTTCGCCACCGCCACCGCGACCAAGGACGCCCTGCCGGGTATCTACAAGCTCGAAGTGACCCAGCTGGCCAGCGTCAGCAAGGTGGCCACCGCGTCGTTTGCCGATGGCTACAAGACCACTTCCGGCGGAACCCTGACCATCAAGCAGGGTGCCGACGATGCCGGTGTCACGGTAAACGTCGCGGCGGGCGCGACCCTCGCCGAAGTGCGCGACTCGCTCAACGCGCAGCTGAAGGACAAGGGCATCACCGCCAACATCGTCAACAACCCTGGAGACGGAACCTCGCGACTGGTCTTCACCGGCAAGGATTCCGGCGCCGGCAAGGACGTGTTCGTCCAGGGCAGTTCCGGCCTGGAGAACTTCAACATCGGCAGCGTCGGCGCCGATGGCAAGCTGACCCTGTCCCAGTTGGACGGTAGCTCCTCCAGCAGCAGCGGCTATATCACCCAGGCGAAGAATGCCAAGTTCAGCATCGACGGCCTGACCCTGGAAAGTCCGACCAATACGGTCGACAAGGTCATCAACGGCGTCACCTTCGAGCTGAAGACGGTCACCGACACCAACAAGCCGATCACCATCTCGGTCGAGCAGGACCGTGGCGGCGTCAAGGACAACATCAAGAAGTTCGTCGAGGCCTACAACAAGCTGGTCGGCGTGACTTCGGAACTGACCGGCGTGACCAAGGTGGGCGACGACAAGGCTCCCGTGGTCGGTGCCTTGGTCGGTGACAGCAGCGTGCGCAACCTGCTCACCACCATGCGCAACGAGATGGTCCAGCCGGGGCAAGGTACCGATGTTCGCATGCTCGCCGACATGGGTATCACCACCAAGAAAGACGGCACCCTGGAAATCGACGACAAGAAACTCGACAAGGTTCTGAAGGACAAGTTCGAGTCGGTTTCCGCTCTGTTCACCGGCGATACCGGCCTGATGAAGCGTCTCGACGACAAGCTCACGCCTTACACCCAGACCGGCGGTGTGCTCCAGCAGCGCCTGGATGGATTGCAGGACACCATCAAGTCGGTGGATACCCAGCGCGAAGCGCTCAATCGCCGGGTCGAGCAGTTGCAGGATCGTTTGCTCAAGCAGTTCACCGCCATGGACCAGTTGATCGGCCAGCTCAACCAGACCAGCGGACGCATGGCCCAGGCTCTTAGCAGCCTGCCTGGCCTTGTGAAGAAAAGCTGATGTCGCGTCCTATCGATACCTACCGGCAGGTAGGCAGCGCACAGGACGTCCCGCCCTACCAGGTGGTCAAGCTGCTGCTGGACGGCGCGCTCGAACGCATCGCCCTGGCCCGGCGCGCGGTGCTGGAGCGCAACCCGGCGCTGCGCGGCGAAGCGGTAGGCACCACGTTGTCGATCATCGGCGCCTTGCAGGCTGGCCTCGATCACCAGCAGGGCGGCGAGATAGCCGGCAATCTGGATGCGTTGTACGACTACATGACCCGCCGCCTGGCTGGTGTCGCGCTGGACGACACACCGCGTCCGCTGGACGAGGTCGAGGCGCTGCTGGGCCAGATCAAGCAGGCCTGGGATGCCATTGGCAGCGCCGAAGCGCAGGGCGAAGACAGCGAACGGCGCTAAAGAATCGCGGTAGCCGACCGATATAGAGCGTATCAGTCACCGAACAAGGCAACCGTCGATGAACGCAATGGCAGCCATGCGGCAATACCAGAATGTCAGTACCCAGGCTCAGGCTATCGATGCCAGCCCGCATCGCCTGATCCAGATGCTGATGGAAGGCGGCCTGACCCGGATGGCGCAGGCCCGCGGAGCCCTGGAGCGCGGCGAAGTGGCGCTGAAGGGCGAGCTGATCGGCAAGGCCATCGCCATCGTCGGTGGCCTGCGCGAAGGGCTCGACTTCGAGGCGGGCGGCGAGCTGGCAGCCAACCTCGACCGCCTTTACGCCTACATGTCGATGCGACTGACGGAAGCCAACTTGAAGAACGACGCGGGCAAGCTCGAGGAAGTTTCCGAGCTGTTGCGCAACATCAAATCCGGTTGGGATGCGATTGCCCCCTGAGAGGCATCCCCAGAGGGACCAAGCAATGAGTGCAGCTGTACAGATCCTTGAAGAAACCGGTAGCGCCCTGCGCGTTGCCCTGGCCAGCCAGAACTGGGAGGCCATCGGTGAACTCGACCAGCGTTGCCGCCAGGCCGTCGACGAGGCGATGCTCGATGTACAGGACGAAGCCACCTTGCGGGCGCGGATGGAAGAGCTGCTGGCGCTGTATCGCGAGCTGATCGATGTCTGCCAGGGCGAGCAGCGCAAGCTGGCCACCGATCTGATCCAGTTGAACCAGTCGAAGCAAGGCGCCAAGGTCTACCAGATGTTCGGATAAGTTTTTCATGGCTTTGTGCCGTTACTTTGGCGCAAGGCTTTTCGGAAAAATTTACATATCCCCCAAAACCCCTGCCAGTACTGCTTTCCATGCGGTCTGTAGGGGTTTTTTATTGCCTCTCCCTGTCGGAAACAGCAAAAAAAACACGCCATAAAATTGACTAATCGTTCACATTTGACTTAACTAGTGGCCAAATGCTGGCTGCTTATTAGAAATAGGCATTAGTCCCAGCCCTCTTTCGGGTCGAGCGAGACCCATTCGATGCAAGGCAGCTGATCAAAATGTGGCGCGAAACCAAACTCTTGCTGATTGACGACAATCTCGATCGCAGTCGCGACCTGGCAGTCATTCTCAACTTCCTCGGCGAAGATCAGCTGACCTGCAACAGCGAGGATTGGCGAGAGGTAGCGGCGGGCCTGAGCAACAGTCGCGAAGCCCTGTGCGTGCTGCTCGGCAGCGTCGAGTCGAAGGGCGGGGCGGTAGAGCTGCTGAAGCAGCTGGCCAGTTGGGACGAGTACCTGCCGATCCTGCTGATCGGCGAGCCGGCCCCGGCCGACTGGCCGGAAGAGCTGCGCCGCCGGGTGCTCGCCAGCCTGGAGATGCCGCCCAGCTACAACAAGCTGCTCGATTCCCTGCATCGCGCCCAGGTCTACCGCGAGATGTACGACCAGGCCCGCGAGCGCGGCCGTTCCCGCGAGCCGAACCTGTTCCGCAGCCTGGTCGGCACCAGCCGGGCGATCCAGCAGGTGCGGCAGATGATGCAGCAGGTCGCCGATACCGATGCCAGCGTGCTGATCCTCGGCGAGTCCGGCACCGGCAAGGAAGTGGTGGCGCGCAACCTGCATTACCATTCCAAGCGCCGCGAGGGGCCCTTCGTCCCGGTGAACTGCGGGGCGATCCCGGCGGAACTGCTGGAAAGCGAATTGTTCGGCCACGAGAAGGGCGCCTTCACCGGTGCCATCACCAGTCGTGCCGGACGTTTCGAGCTGGCCAACGGCGGCACCCTGTTCCTCGACGAGATCGGCGACATGCCGCTGCCGATGCAGGTCAAGCTGCTGCGCGTGCTGCAGGAGCGCACCTTCGAAAGGGTTGGCAGCAACAAGACGCAGAACGTCGACGTGCGGATCATCGCCGCGACCCACAAGAACCTCGAGAAGATGATCGAGGACGGCACTTTCCGCGAAGACCTCTACTACCGCCTCAACGTATTCCCCATCGAGATGGCGCCGCTGCGCGAGCGGGTGGAAGACATCGCCCTGCTGCTCAACGAACTGATCTCGCGGATGGAGCATGAGAAGCGCGGGTCGATCCGCTTCAACTCGGCGGCAATCATGTCGCTCTGCCGCCACGACTGGCCGGGCAACGTCCGCGAACTGGCGAACCTGGTGGAGCGCCTGGCGATCATGCATCCCTACGGGGTGATCGGGGTCGGCGAACTGCCGAAGAAATTCCGCCATGTCGACGACGAGGACGAGCAACTCGCCAGCAGCCTGCGCGAAGAGCTGGAAGAGCGCGCGGCGATCAACGCCGGGCTGCCGGGAATGGACGCGCCGGCGATGCTGCCGGCCGAAGGCCTGGACCTCAAGGACTACCTGGCCAACCTCGAGCAGGGCCTGATCCAGCAGGCCCTCGACGACGCCGGCGGAGTGGTCGCGCGGGCCGCCGAACGCCTGCGCATCCGTCGCACCACGCTGGTGGAGAAGATGCGCAAGTACGGCATGAGCCGGCGCGACGACGACCTGTCGGATGATTGACAGGTCGTTTCGCAACGCTTTGATTTTCAAATGAAAAAAATTTAGGCACGGGTATTGCTATATCTCCGTCGACCGACAGAACCATGACGTCGCGCCGACCGAGAGAAACGCAATGCAACCAGCCCTCAACGCCTTCCCCGAGCAGCCAGCCGATACGGCCGAGGCCACCAGCCGCGCCGGCCTCGAGCAGGCCTTCGCGCTGTTCAACCAGATGTCCAGCCAGCTCAGCGAGTCCTACAGCCTGCTGGAGGAGCGCGTTACCGAGCTGAAAGGGCAACTGGCCCTGGTCAGCGCGCAGCGCATGGAGGAGCTGGCGGAAAAGGAGCGCCTGGCGAACCGCTTGCAGAGCCTGCTCGACCTGCTTCCCGGCGGCGTCATCGTCATCGATGCCCATGGCGTGGTCCGCGAGGCCAACCCGGCGGCCCTGGGCCTGCTTGGCGAGCCGTTGGTGGGCATGCTCTGGCGTGAGGTGATCGCCCGCTGCTTCGCTCCGCGCGAGGATGACGGTCACGAGATTTCCCTGCGCGACGGGCGACGCCTGTCCATCGCCACCCGCTCGCTGAACGGCGAACCGGGTCAACTGATCCTGCTCAACGACCTTACCGATACCCGCCGTCTCCAGGAGCAACTGGCGCGCCACGAGCGCCTGTCGGCGCTGGGGCGGATGGTCGCCTCGCTGGCCCACCAGATCCGCACGCCGTTGTCGGCGGCGTTGCTCTATGCCGGGCACCTCAGCGAGCAGGCGCTGCCGACCGACCAGCAGCAACGCTTCGCCGGGCGCCTGAAGGAGCGCCTGCACGAACTGGAGCATCAGGTACGCGACATGCTGGTGTTCGCCCGCGGCGAGCTGCCGCTGACCGACCGGGTGGCGCCGAAGGCGCTGTTCGACAGCCTGCGCGCGGCGGCCGAAGTCCATGTCCAGGGGCTCCAGGTGCGTTGGCAGTGCGAGGCGCGCGGCGGCGAGCTGCTGTGCAATCGCGACACCCTGGTGGGCACCGTGCTCAACCTGGTGGAGAACGCGATCCAGGCCTGCGGGCCCGAACTGCGCCTGAAGGTGCATCTCTATGCCCGCGCCGACAGCCTGCGCCTCAGCGTCAGCGACAACGGACCGGGTATGGACCCGGCGACCCTGGCGCGCCTGGGCGAACCCTTCTTCACCACCAAGACCACCGGTACCGGGCTCGGCCTGGCGGTGGTCAAGGCCGTGGCGCGCGCCCACCAGGGGCAATTGCAGTTGCGCTCTCGGCCGGGGCGCGGCACCTGCGCCACCTTGATCCTGCCGCTGATTCCGGCGGCGCCTCTTTCTGCGATTCAGGAGTAACCCCATGGCAGCCAAAGTCCTGCTGGTCGAAGACGACCGCGCACTACGCGAAGCCCTCAGCGACACCCTGCTGCTGGGCGGTCACGAGTTCGTCGCCGTGGACTCGGCGGAGGCGGCGCTGCCGGTCCTGGCCCGCGAAGCCTTCAGCCTGGTGATCAGCGACGTGAACATGCCGGGCATGGACGGGCACCAGTTGCTCGGCCTGATCCGTACACGCTACCCGCACCTGCCGGTGTTGCTGATGACCGCCTACGGCGCGGTCGATCGCGCCGTCGAGGCGATGCGCCAGGGCGCCGCCGACTACCTGGTCAAGCCGTTCGAGGCGCGGGCGCTGCTCGACCTGGTGGCACGCCATGCGCTGGGCCAGTTGCCGGGCAGCGAGGAGGATGGTCCGGTGGCCCTGGAGCCGGCCAGCCGGCAGTTGCTGGAACTGGCCGCGCGGGTCGCGCGCAGCGATTCCACCGTGCTGATCTCCGGCGAGTCCGGGACCGGCAAGGAAGTCCTGGCGAACTATATCCACCAGCAATCGCCGCGTGCCGGCAAGCCGTTCATCGCGATCAACTGCGCGGCGATCCCGGACAACATGCTCGAGGCCACCCTGTTCGGCCACGAGAAAGGTTCCTTCACCGGCGCCATTGCCGCCCAGCCCGGCAAGTTCGAGCTGGCCGACGGCGGCACCATTCTTCTCGACGAGATATCGGAAATGCCCCTCGGCCTGCAGGCCAAGCTGTTGCGCGTATTGCAGGAGCGCGAGGTGGAGCGGGTCGGTGCGCGCAAACCGATCAACCTGGATATCCGCGTGCTTGCCACGACCAACCGCGACCTCGCGGCGGAAGTCGCGGCGGGGCGTTTCCGCGAGGACCTCTACTATCGCCTGTCGGTCTTCCCGCTGGCCTGGCGGCCGCTGCGCGAACGCCCTGCGGACATCCTGCCGCTGGCCGAGCGTCTGCTGCGCAAGCACAGCCGCAAGATGAACCTCGGCGCGGTGGCGCTCGGCCCCGAGGCCGCCCAGTGCCTGGTCCGGCATGCCTGGCCGGGCAACGTACGGGAACTCGACAACGCCATCCAGCGTGCGTTGATCCTGCAACAGGGCGGCCTGATCCAGCCCGCCGACCTGTGCCTCACCGCGCCGATCGGCATGCCGCTCGCGGCCCCGGTGCTGGTGCCCATGCCGGCAATGCCACCGGCCATCCCGCCGAGCGTCGAGATTCCGTCGCCGGCCGCAGGCCAGGACGCTAGCGGCGCGCTGGGCGACGACCTGCGCCGCCGCGAATTCCAGGTGATCATCGATACCCTGCGCACCGAGCGCGGCCGCCGCAAGGAGGCCGCCGAGCGCCTTGGCATCAGCCCGCGGACCCTGCGCTACAAGCTCGCCCAGATGCGCGACGCGGGGATGGACGTGGAGGCCTATCTCTACGCCATCTGAGTGCTCGCCATGTTCCCCAGGCCCGCCTCGTGCGGGCCTTTTGCGTCCGCCGCCGGTCGTCGCCCGGGGCTGTTCGAGCGTGCGCGCCTGCCGATAACCGGAGCAGGGACGGACCCTGCAGCGGTCGCGGGCATTGGCGGCGAACGCCGATGCCGGGCCTTGGGGTCGACTTGGCACCCTTGTTGCTAACTCCTCTGCAAAGTGCCGGGCGGCGTCAAAAAAGCCGCGGCTGTTGGAGGAAGAGTCATGAGTCAGGGTGTCGAGTTCAATCGTCTGATGCTGGAAATGCGCTCCATGCAAATGGAAGCCATGGCCAAGGCCAAACCGGTTCAGGCGCCGGCCGAAGCGGGGGCGCCGAGCTTTTCGGAAATGCTCTCCCAGGCCGTGGACAAGGTGAACGAGACCCAGCAGGCCTCCACCGCGATGGCCAACGCCTTCGAGGTCGGCCAGAGCGGCGTCGACCTGACCGACGTGATGATCGCCAGCCAGAAGGCCAGCGTGTCGTTCCAGGCCATGACCCAGGTGCGCAACAAACTGGTCCAGGCCTACCAAGACATCATGCAGATGCCGGTCTGAGCGGCGCGAGGATAACTAGTTCATGGCCGATGCACTGATCGACAGCCAGGTTCCCGCCAAGAGCGGCGGTGCCGGGATGCTGAAGAAATCCTTCCCGGGACTGTCGTTCCTCGACAACCTTTCCGAGATGACCATGCTGCGCCAGATCGGCCTGCTGGTCGGTCTCGCCGCCAGCGTGGCGATAGGCTTCGCCGTCGTGCTCTGGTCCCAGCAGCCGGACTACAAGCCGCTCTATGGCAGCCTCAACGGGGTCGACGCGAACCGTGTGGTGGAAGCGCTGACCGCGGCGGACATTCCCTACAAGGTCGAACCCAACTCCGGCGCGCTGCTGGTCAAGGCCGACGACCTCGGCCGGGCACGCATGAAGGTGGCCTCCGCCGGCGTGGCGCCGACCGACAACAACGTCGGTTTCGAGATCCTCGACAAGGAACAGGCGCTGGGCACCAGCCAGTTCATGGAAGCCACCAACTACCGCCGCGGCCTGGAAGGCGAGCTGGCGCGCACCGTGTCGAGCCTGAACAACGTCAAGGCCGCCCGCGTGCACCTGGCGATCCCGAAGAGTTCGGTGTTCGTCCGCGACGACCGCAAGCCCAGCGCCTCGGTGCTGGTCGAGCTGTATCCGGGTCGCAGCCTGGAGCCGAGCCAGGTGATGGCGATCGTCAACCTGGTCGCCACCAGTGTGCCGGAGCTGGACAAGTCGCAGGTCACCGTGGTCGACCAGAAGGGCAACCTGCTCTCCGACCAGCAGGAACTCTCCGAGCTGACCATGGCCGGCAAGCAGTTCGACTTCACCCGGCGCATGGAAGGCCTGCTCACCCAGCGCGTGCACAATATCCTGCAACCGGTGCTGGGCAACGGTCGCTACAAGGCCGAGGTGTCCGCCGACGTTGACTTCAGCGCGGTCGAGTCGACCTCGGAGATGTACAACCCGGACCAGCCGGCCCTGCGCAGCGAGCAACGCAACAACGAGGAACGGCAGAATTCGTCCGGCCCGCAGGGCGTGCCGGGGGCGCTGTCGAACCAGCCGCCGGGCCCGGCCAGCGCGCCGCAGCAGGCCACCGCCAGCGCGCCGGCCGACTACGTCGCGCCGGGCCAGCCGCTGAAGGACGCCAACGGCCAGACCATCATCGATCCGAAGACCGGCAAGCCGGAGCTGGCGCCGTACCCGACCGACAAGCGCGACCAGACCACCCGCAACTACGAACTGGACCGCTCGATCAGCTACACCAAGCAGCAGCAGGGGCGCTTGCGCCGACTGTCGGTGGCGGTGGTGCTGGACGACCAGATGAAGGTCGACGCGAAGACCGGCGAGGTCAGCCACCAGCCCTGGAGCGCCGACGAACTGGCGCGCTTCACCCGCCTGGTACAGGATTCGGTGGGCTACGACGCCAGCCGCGGCGACAGCGTCAGCGTGATCAACGCGCCGTTCGCCCCGGCCCAGGCCGAAGAGATCGACAGCATTCCGTTCTACTCGCAGCCGTGGTTCTGGGACATCGTCAAGCAGGTGCTCGGCGTGCTGTTCATCCTGGTCCTGGTGTTCGGTGTGCTGCGTCCGGTGCTGAGCAACATCACCGGCGGCGGCAAGGGCAAGTCGCTGGCCGGCGGCGGCGGTCGCGACGGTGACCTGGCGCTGGGCGAGAGTGGCCTGGAAGGCTCGCTGGCCGACGACCGGGTGAGCATCGGCGGGCCGTCGAGCATCCTCCTGCCGAGCCCCACGGAGGGGTATGATGCGCAATTGAACGCGATCAAGAACCTGGTCGCACAGGACCCGGGCCGCGTCGCCCAGGTCGTGAAAGAGTGGATCAACGCCGATGAGTAAGCGCCATGAGTGAGAATCGTCTCGCCGCCAAACTGACCAAGGTCGACAAGGCCGCCATCCTGCTCCTGTCGCTCGGCGAGACCGACGCGGCGCAGGTGCTGCGGCACATGGGGCCGAAAGAGGTGCAGCGGGTCGGCGTGGCCATGGCGTCGATGCGCAACGTGCATCGCGAACAGGTCGAGCAGGTGATGGGCGAGTTCGTCGAAGTGGTCGGCGACCAGACCAGCCTCGGCGTCGGTGCCGACGGCTACATCCGCAAGATGCTCACCCAGGCCCTCGGCGAGGACAAGGCCAACAACCTGATCGACCGCATCCTCCTCGGCGGCAGCACCAGCGGCCTGGACAGCCTGAAGTGGATGGAGCCGCGTGCCGTGGCCGACGTGATCCGTTACGAACACCCGCAGATCCAGGCCATCGTGGTCGCCTACCTCGATCCCGACCAGGCCGCCGAGGTGCTCAGCCATTTCGACCACAAGGTGCGCCTGGATATCGTCCTGCGCGTCTCCTCGCTGAACACCGTGCAGCCCTCGGCGCTGAAGGAACTCAACCTGATCCTGGAGAAGCAGTTCGCCGGCAATTCCAACGCCACCCGCACCACCATGGGCGGGGTCAAGCGCGCGGCGGACATCATGAACTACCTCGACAGCTCCATCGAAGGCCAGCTGATGGATTCGATCCGCGAGGTCGACGAAGACCTGTCCGGACAGATCGAGGACCTGATGTTCGTCTTCGACAACCTCGCCGACGTCGACGACCGTGGCATCCAGGCGCTGCTCCGGGAAGTCTCCTCGGACGTACTGGTGCTGGCGCTCAAGGGCTCCGACGAGGCGATCCGCGAGAAGGTCTTCAAGAACATGTCCAAGCGTGCCGCCGAGCTGCTGCGCGACGACCTGGAGGCCAAGGGGCCGGTACGGGTCAGCGAAGTGGAAGGTGCGCAGAAGGAAATCCTCACCATTGCCCGGCGCATGGCCGAGTCCGGCGATATCGTGCTGGGCGGCAAGGGTGGCGAGGAGATGATCTGAGGTGGTCCCCCACGACAAGGACAAAGACAATCCCAGCGAACTGATCCGCGGCAAGGACGTGGCGGCCTTCGGCCTCTGGTCGTTGCCGAGCTTCGACGAGCCGCGCGACGAGCCGGCCGTTGCCGCGCCGCAGGTGCCCGCGGTCGCCGAACCCGCGCCGGCGCCGCCGGCGGTGGAAGAGGTCGAGCTGGAGACCGTCAAGCCGCCGACGCTGGAGGAAATCGAGGCGATCCGCCAGGACGCCTACAACGAAGGTTTCGCCACCGGCGAGCGCGACGGTTTCCACGCCGGCCAGTTGAAGGCGCGGCAGGAAGCCGAGGAGGCGCTGAAGGAGCGCCTGCAAAGTCTCGAGCGTCTGATGACGCAGCTTCTGGAACCCATCGCCGAGCAGGACGCCCTGATCGAGCAGGGCATGGTCAACCTGGTCAACCACGTTGCCCGCCAAGTGATCCAGCGCGAACTGCACATGGACTCCAGCCATGTCCGCCAGGTCCTGCGCGAGGCTCTGAAGCTGCTGCCGATGGGCGCGGCAAACATCCGTATCCATGTCAACCCGCAGGACTTCGAGCGGGTCAAGGCGCTGCGCGAGCGCCACGAAGAGAGCTGGCGGATTCTCGAGGACGATTCGTTGCTGCCCGGCGGCTGCCGCATCGAGACCGAGCACAGTCGCATCGACGCGACCATCGAGACGCGCCTGGCGCAGGCAGTGAAGCAACTGTTCGAGCAACAGCGCGAACAGGCGACCCATCCGCTGGCCAGCGACATCCGGATCGACCTCGACGCCCCCGGAGACGTCGATGCGCCTTGAGCGAACCAGTTTCGCCAGGCGCCTGGAGGGCTACACCGAGGCTGTCTCGCTGCCGGCGCAGCCGGTGGTCGAGGGCCGCCTGCTGCGCATGGTCGGCCTGACCCTCGAAGCCGAAGGCTTGCAGGCCGCGGTCGGCAGCCGCTGCAACGTGATCAACGAAAGCGGCTACCACCCGGTGCAGGTGGAGGCCGAAGTGATGGGCTTTTCCGGTAGCAAGGTGTACCTGATGCCGGTCGGCAGCCTCGCCGGCATCGCGCCTGGCGCGCGGGTCGTGCCGCTGCCGGACACCGGGCGCCTGCCGATGGGCATGTCGATGCTCGGCCGGGTGCTCGATGGCGCTGGCCGCGCCCTCGACGGCAAGGGCGGAATGCGCGCCGAAGACTGGGTGCCGATGGACGGCCCGACGATCAACCCGCTCAAGCGCCACCCGATCAGCGAACCTCTCGACGTCGGCATCCGCTCGATCAATGGCCTGCTCACGGTCGGCCGCGGCCAGCGCCTCGGCCTGTTCGCCGGTACCGGGGTGGGCAAGTCGGTGCTGCTGGGGATGATGACCCGCTTCACCAGGGCCGACATCATCGTCGTCGGTCTGATCGGCGAGCGGGGCCGCGAGGTGAAGGAGTTCATCGACGAGATCCTCGGCGAGGAAGGCCTCAAGCGCTCCGTGGTGGTCGCCTCGCCGGCCGACGACGCGCCGCTGATGCGCCTGCGTGCCGCGCAGTACTGCACGCGGATCGCCGAGTACTTCCGCGACAAGGGCAAGAACGTATTGCTGCTGATGGACTCGCTGACCCGCTACGCCCAGGCCCAGCGCGAGATCGCCCTGGCCATCGGCGAGCCACCGGCGACCAAGGGGTATCCGCCATCGGTGTTCGCCAAGCTGCCGAAGCTGGTGGAACGCGCCGGCAATGCCGAAGCCGGTGGCGGCTCGATCACCGCGTTCTACACCGTGCTCTCCGAGGGCGACGACCAGCAGGACCCGATCGCCGACGCCGCTCGCGGCGTGCTCGACGGGCACTTCGTATTGTCCCGGCGGCTGGCCGAGGAAGGCCACTATCCGGCCATCGATATTGAAGCTTCGATCAGCCGGGTGATGCCGCAGGTGGTCGAGGCCGAGCACCTGCGCGACGCCCAGCGCTTCAAGCAGCTCTGGTCGCGCTACCAGCAGAGTCGCGATCTGATCAGCGTCGGTGCCTACGTGGCCGGCGGCGATCCCGAGACCGACCTGGCCATCGCTCGCTTCCCGGTCATGCGCCAGTTCCTGCGCCAGGGCCTCGACGAAAGCGAAAGCCTGGCGGAAAGCCGTGCGCGGCTGGCGAGCCTGCTCGCCGGCGGGCAGGCCTGAGGCGCGCTGAGGCATGGAGAAGCGCGCGGCGCGGCTGGCGCCGGTGGTGGACATGGCCAGCAAGGCCGAGCGGGATGCCGCGACCCAGCTGGGCAGGTGCCAGCAGCAATTGCTCGCGGCACAGCAGAAGCTGGCGGAGCTGGAACGCTACCGCAACGACTACCAGCAGCAATGGATCAGCCAGGGCCAGAAGGGCGTCAGCGGCCAGTGGCTGATGAACTACCAGCGCTTCCTCTCGCAACTGGAGACCGCCGTCGCCCAGCAGGCCAACAGCGTGACCTGGCACCGCGAGGCGGTGGACAAGGCGCGGCTCAACTGGCAGGAGAGATACGCCCGCCTGGAAGGGCTGCGCAAGCTGGTCGAGCGCTACCTGGAAGAGGCGCGCCAGGCCGAGGACAAGCGCGAGCAGAAACAGCTCGACGAACTCGCCCAGCGTACCCGCCGCCAGGACGACTGACGACTCAGAAGAACGGACGCGACGCCTTCAGCATGAATGTGGTGTCGCAGTAGCTGTTGTGTCCCGAGTAGGCGCTGCAATCGCTGCCGGTCAGGCTGGTGCCGCTGTAGGACAGGTTCAGGTCGATGCCCAGCCAGGGCCGCGAGAGGTTCACCGACCAGTCGTTGAAGACGCTCACGTAGCCCCCGCCGCTGAGGCTCGCCGGGTTGTCCAGGCGATGGTTGCCGTACTTCAGGGTGACGTCGAAACCGAACGGCGGGTTGACCCCGAGGTCGGCGAACAGGGTGGTGTCGTTGCGCCCCGGGTCGCTGCTCAGGGCCGCGCCGAGCCGGCTGCCGAAGATCGACAGGCCGCCGTAGAGTTCGGCTGCGTCGTTGGCCGGCTGCTCCGGGCGGCTGTAGCGGATCAGGCCCATTTCGTAGCCCAGGCGGTTGTTCAGCGGGCGCTTGAAGCCGGCGTAGGAGTCGATCTCGGTGGGCTTGCCGGGGTCGAGGTTGGAGGTCCAGTTGCCGATGTACCAGCCACTTTCGTGGCTTAGGTCGAGGCCGCCGTGGAAACTGCCGGAGCTGCCCGGGGTGACCAGGCCCTGGGCCATGCTGCGGGTCGGACTGGTGGCCAGCTTGAGTTCGAAATCGCCCAGGTCGCGGGCCATCACCTGGGCCAGGGCCGAGGAACTGGCGAGCAGGGCACAGGTGAGCACGAGCAGGTGCTTGAGCATGGTTCTCCCCTGGTAATGCGGACAACGGCGCTGCGCCGGTCTTCCCGCACGACGCCAACGGCAAGGCCGCGGCATGGGGCCGGGCGAGGTCGGGCAGGTCGGAAGGGCAGGAAGAGCGGCGAGCTAGAGCGCCACGGACCATCTTAACCAAGGTTCGGGCGGCTGACCGACCGCTCGTCAGGGCCGGCCGATCAATTGTTACCGCAGGCTTTCCGCGAGGCTGGCCAGGCGAATCACTTCCACCCGGTTGCGACCGCTGCTCTTGGCCCGGTAGAGAGCCTGGTCGGCGGCGCTGTAGAGCTGCTCGTAGCTGGCCTGGCCGCCTCCGTCGAGGCTGGCCACGCCGAAGCTGGCGGTCAGGCAGAGCACGCCGTCCTGCGTCGCCAGCGGGGTACCTTCGAGGCGTTCGCGGAGTTTTTCCGCAAGGCTGCGAGCCTGCTGCTCGGCGGTGTCGGGCAGGAGCAGGAGGAATTCTTCCCCGCCCAGGCGCGCCACGCTGTCGCTGCTACGGGTATTGCCGCGCAGCAGGTTGGCGGCATGGCGGATGACCTCGTCGCCGAAGGGGTGCCCATAGCGGTCGTTGATGTACTTGAAGTGATCCAGGTCGACCATCAGCAGGCTCAGCGGCTGCGGTTGGCGAGCGATGCGCGCGAGCTCCATGAGCACCAACTGGTCGAACTCGCGACGATTGAACAGGCCGGTCAGGGGGTCGTGACCGGCCAGGTACTCCAACTGGCGATTCTTCTCCTCCAGCTCCTGCCGCTGCAACTCCAGCTTGCGTTGCTGGCGCAGGTTGCGCACGTGGCCGTGCCAGAGGATCAGCGACAGCAGCAGGCCGAGGCCGAACGCGGTGAGGCCGTTGGCCTGGTTCGACAGGCGCAGTTGCGGGTCGGCCTGGGCGTGGTCCATCGCCACCTCGAAGGCCAGCATCGCCAGACCGTAGAAGGGCACCGCGTAGGCCGGGCGGATCAGGATGAACATGGCGCAGGCGAAACAGGCCAGCAGCAGCGGCGTGATGTTGCTGGTGATGCGCTGGTCGATGCAGGCGATGGCGACGCCGAAGCCTATGATCCCTGCGCCGCCCAGCAGGATCAGCAGGCGCATGCGCCACAGCTTGGGCGGCTGGCGGCGCAGCCATAGCGCGAGCAGGCCGATGCCGCCGAAGAGCAGGGCCATGGCGCCATGGGCGTACATGATTTCCTGGCGCCAGAGCTGATGGCCGAGGTCCGGGCGGAAGTCCTTGAGGGAAAACACCAGGATGTGGATCAGGTTGAAGGGGACGGTCAGCAGCGCGAGGTGGGTCAGACGCGAGAGATTCTCCAGGGCGATGGGAAGGGCCAGGGACGAATTCACCTCGATGGCGTGCTGGATCGATTCGAGCGTCGTTCTGGCCACGTTCTGCGGGTCCGCATGGGCGCTGTGCCATCACAGCATAGCAGCGTCGCGACGGCCGCCCTATCCGGCTTTCCGGGCCGGTCGTCCGGTTTGCACGGGCGTACCTGGCGCCGCTTTCATTCCGGCAGCCGCCTGGCCAGCAGCAGTGCGACCAGGCCCAGCAGGCTCCAGTACGCGGCCAGCGGCCAGGGACGGTCGAACGGTAGCAGGGTGGACGCGCCCAGTCCGAGGCCGATCAGCAGGTAGTAGGCGAGCCCGAACAGGGCTCCGGCGCGTCCCCGGCAATCGTCGTAGGCGTGCAGCGCTGGACCCAGCAGGTTGGGAATCGCCACGCCGAAGCCGATGAAGATCGGCAGGGCTGGCAGCGCCCAGTACAGGCCTTCGGCGTATCCGACGGCGGCCAACAGCGTCTGCGCTGTCGCGCCGGCGGCCGCCAGCGCTAGGCCCAGGCGTACCCGGCGAGCGCTGTTCCAGGTGCGCGGCAGGCGTCGGTTGAGCAAGGCGCCGAGGCTCCCGGCAATGGCGATGGCCAGGCCGATCCAGCCGAAGCCCAGGCCGGGCAGGTCGCCGACCATGAACGGCCCGGCGGCGTAGAAGGAGAACACCAGCACATTGAGCACCGCCACCAGCAGTGCGCGCGTTTGTAGCGGGCGGTCGGCCAGGACCCGTCGGAAGATCGCCAGGGTCGCGGGCTCGGGCGTGCCCGCCAGCAGCGGACGGGTTTCCGGCCAGGCCGGGACGACCAGCGCCGCCAGCGAGGCGAGCAGCACCGCCAGGGTGGCGAACACCGCCGGGTGCCCGCCGAGGTCGGCCAGCCACTGGCCGCCGAGGGGGCCGACTGCCGGCGACCAGGCCAGCACCGCGCCGAGCGTGACGAAATAGCTCATCAACGCCGGGCCTTGCAGCACATCGCGCAGGCTGGCCTGCACCGTCACCGAGCAGGTCGCCAGGCCGAGGCCCTGGACCAGGCGACAGGCAAGCAGGTAGGAATAGTCGGTACTGGCCCAGGCACCGAAGGTCGCCAGGGCCGCCAGGCCGAGCCCGCCGAGCAGAGCCGGGCGCCGGCCGAGGCGGTCGGCCAGCCAGCCCCAGAGCCAGATGCCGGGGGCGAAACCGACGAAGAACAGCGCCATGGTCCACTGGCTGGTAGCGTCGTCCAGTCGCCAGTGGCTGGCCAGGGCCGGCAGCGCGGGGGAAAGGATGGTTTCGGCGACTTGCGGCAGGGCTAGCAGGGCGAGCACCAGCAGCAGGGGAGGGCGAGGACGGTCAGGCATGATGGCTCCGGAAAAAAGAGCCAAGCCTAGGCCGCCTGCGCCTGGCAGAATGCTGCGGTCAGGACGGAAAACATCGCGAAGAGGACAAGGTGCCGCGCTATCCCTACGAACGGGTCGAGGATCCCGATCTCGCCCGCTGCCCGGTGGTCGGCCTCGAGGTCGACAGCACCGGCCACCGCAGCGACTGGCATTGCCACCGGCGCGCGCAGTTGCTGTACATGGCGGCCGGTAGCGTCACGCTGTATTTCGCCGAGCGCATTTGCCAATTGACGCCGCTCCAGGCCGCCTGGCTGCCGGCCGGCGTGCCGCATCGCACGGTCCTGCACGGGCGCTTCGCCTACCGTAGCCTGTACTTCGAACCCTCGGCGTTCGCCGAGCTGCCGGACAGCGTCCAGGTCCTCGAAGTCGGGCCGCTAATGCGCGAACTGATCCTGCGCATGACCGGCTGGGCAGCCGACTTGCAATTGGAAGGGCCGCACCTGACGCTGTTGCGCGCACTGTTCGATGAACTGGCGAGCGCGCCGGCACACGCCGCGAGCCTGCCGATGCCGCGCGATGCGCGGGCGCTGAAGGTGGCCGAGGCGCTGCTGGCGCAACCCGCGCTGGACTGGAGCATCGAGGCGTGGGGACGTGAGGTCGGCGCCAGCGGGCGGACCCTGGCGCGTCTGTTCACCGAGCAGACCGGCCTGGGTTTCTCCCGCTGGCGAACCCAGGCGCGCTTGTTCGAAGCGCGGAGGCGCCTGGCCGAAGGCCGCTCGGTGACCGAGGTCGCCCACGCCCTGGGCTACGCCAGCGACAGCGCGTTCATCGCCATGTACCGGCGGGTCTGCGGGCAGTCGCCGGGGCGCGCCCTGCGTGGCCTCGAATGAGCGCTCAGAAGCGTTCGTGGAGGCCGAGGTAGCGCCATTCGCCGAGCGGTAGCCTGGCCAGCGACAGCGCGCCGATGCGCAGGCGGCGGATGCTCCGCACTTCCAGCCCCTCGCTTTCGCACATGAAGCGCAACTGGCCGGGCAGCACGTCTTTGAGGGCGAAGCGCAGGTGGCTTTCGTTCTGCCAACTGACCTTGCACGGCGATAGCCTGCGGCCCTGGTAGGCGAGGCCGTGGCGCAGGCGCTCGAGGCCGCCGGCGGCCAGGTCGCCGGCGACCTCGACCAGGTATTCCTGCTCCAGCCGTGCACCGTCGTCCACCAGCTTGCGCAGTACGCTGTGCTGCTGGCTGAATACCACCAGCCCCGAAGCCTCGCTGTCCAGCGCAAGGGTGGGACGCTGGCGGGCGAAGTGTTTTTTCAGCGCTCGCAAGGGACTGGGGTCATCGCTCCAGCGCCGCCCCGCAGCGAGCAGGCCTTCGAAATCGTCGTGGCGCCAGCCGGCCGGCTTGTGCAACAGCAGGGTGGCCGGTTCAATCGTTTCCGCGCGGGCGCCCGGCAGCAGCTCCACGCGCTGGTCGAGCACCTTGAACTGTGGCTCCTCGATCACTTCGCCGTCGACGCTGACCCAGCCGCCCTCGATGTACAGCTCGGCTTCGCGGCGCGAGCAGGCGGTGAGTTCGGCGAGGCGTTTGGACAGGCGAATCGGGTCGGTCATGGCGAGGCTACTGGAATGAAAGACCGCCAGTTTACTCGTTGTGGCGATGGGCGCCGAGGAATGATTCGGCGCCCGCTCGGTCCCAACTTAAGGAACCGGAGAGGAGACCCTCATGCAGTCACGCCTGATCGATGGCCTGGAATGGGACCTGGACGAGGATGGCAGCGGCGGCCTGTGCAACGTCCATGGCGACAAGGTCCATCTGCGCCAGGGCGACATGGACGGCGCCTGCGGGCCCTACTGCCTGGTCATGGCGATGCTGGTCCGCGGCCAACTGCGCCGGCGCCAGGCCAAGGGCCTGGAGCGGGTCGACAGTCGCAGTCGCTACGGGCGCCTGATGAAGGCGCTGGACCAGCACGGCCCGCTGCTGCGCGTCGGCACCACCGGCGTCGACCTGCTGGAGCTGCTGGCCGAGATCAACGATACCGAGCATTTCGCCCTCAAGGGCGAGGGGCGCAGGTTGGTCCGGCACACCCGCGAATACCTGGAGGCCGGCTTTCCGGTAGTGCTCGGTTTCCACGGCCGCAAGGGCAGCGATATCCGCCACTGGGGCCTGGCCATCGGCATGAGCGAGCGCGCCTTCCTGCTCCTCGACCCGGCCCACGACCTGCCGCGCGGGCAGGCCTGGAACGCGGTGATCACCAGCGAGGCGCATGGTTCCCGGTTCGGGTATCGCTATATCAATGCCAAGGGCACCTGGGCGGTGACCCTCAAGGAAATGGTCGCCTTGCTTTGAGGGGCGGGTTTGTTACAGCCCGTGTGCGGACCGCCAGGCGCGGCGGATCTGCGACTAGAGTGGTGTTTTTCGCTTGGGGAAGGAGAGAACGCATGCCGGGCCTGTCTTTGAATGCCATCCTGCTGAGCGCCGTCGCGCTGCTCGCCCCGTCGGCCGAGGCGGTGGACGCCGGTCGCCACGACAGCGAGCTGGGCGCCGTCGAGGTCACCCCGGTGGTTGGCGGTCTGGCCTATCCCTGGGCCGTCGCCTTCCTGCCGGACAACCAGGGCATGTTGGTCACCGAGCGGCCCGGCAGCTTGCGTTTCGTCAGTCCCGAGGGACAGTTGTCGGCGCCGCTGGAAGGCGTACCCAGGGTCTTCGCCAGCGGCCAGGGGGGACTGCTCGACGTCGCCTTGTCGCCGGGGTTCGCCGAGGACCGGCTGGTCTACCTGACCTATGCCGAGGCCGGCGAGGACGGCCGCGCCGGAACGGCGGCGGGACGTGGCCGGTTATCGGCGGACAAGCGACGGCTGGAGGGCTTCCACGTGATCTTCCGGCAGTTGCCGAAGCTTTCCAGCGGCCATCACTTCGGCTCGCGCCTGGTCTTCGACGGCAAGGGCCACCTGTTCATCGCCCTCGGCGAGAACAACCAGCGCAGCACCTCGCAGGACCTGGACAAGTTGCAGGGCAAGATCGTCCGCCTGTATCCGGACGGCGGCGTTCCCAAGGACAATCCCTTCGTCGGCCGTGCCGACGCGCGGCCGGAGATCTGGAGCTATGGCCACCGCAACCAGCAGGGCGCCGCGCTGAATCCCTGGACCGGCCGGCTCTGGACCCACGAGCACGGCCCGCGCGGCGGCGACGAGATCAACATACCCCAGGCCGGCGGGAACTACGGCTGGCCGCTGGCGACCCATGGAATCAACTACACCCTGCTGCCGATCCCCGAAGCCAGGGGCAAGGCCGTCGAAGGTACCGAGGCGCCGCACCATGTCTGGGAGAAGTCGCCGGCGATCAGCGGCATGGCGTTCTACGATGCGCAGCGCTTCCCGGCCTGGCAGCATAATTTGTTCATCGGCGCGCTGGCGACGCAGGAACTGATCCGCCTGCAACTGGATGGCGACCGGATCGTCCACGAAGAGCGCCTGCTGGGCGATCTCGGGGTGCGCATCCGCGACGTGCGGCAGGGCCCGGACGGCTATCTCTACCTGCTCACCGACCAGAAGGACGGGCAATTGCTGCGCCTGGGGTTGGCGCGCTAGCCTTCAGCCTTGGTTGCGCTTGAGCTGGACGTAGAGCGCCTCGACCTTTTCCCGGGCCCAGGGCGTCTTGCGCAGGAAGGCGAGGCTGGACTTGATGCTCGGGTCGTTCCTGAAACAACGAATGTCGACCCGTTTGCCAAGCTCCGCCCAGCCGTGGTGGGCGACCAGTTCGGTGAGCAGTTTTTCCAGGGTGACGCCGTGCAGTGGATCGGGATGGCCAGGCATGAAGGGCTCGGGATTCAGGCAATGAAAAAGGGGATGGAGCGTGGCACATCTGCGTGCCGGCCTGCCATCCCCTTCGTAGTCCCCGGCGAGGGGCGGGCGATCAGCGCTTCTTGCTGATGGTGATCTGCCGCGACGGGCCGTAGACCTGGCCGCTGACGCCCTTGGCGATCTTCTGGATCTCGCCGCCGGCCTGGAGGAAGGCGGCGACCTGCGCTTCGATGGACTCGCGGGTTTCGACCGCGGGAGCCGGCTTGGCGGCTTTCGGCGCGACGGTTTTCTTCATGATGGCCATATCCGGGGACCTGTCTCTGCATTAAATATGGCCGTTCATTATAACCGAAGCGGCGTTTTATTTCATCTTGAATATTGTCGATCAGATTTCGGACGTAACCTGCTGTTTTCTATAAAGTCCGTTAGGCAATACCCGAGCGAGGCGCTGCGGCATTGGCGATCCGGCGGCGAACTGCTCGAGGTCTCCGCGGCTGGATGTTCCGCCGATCCCGGGCGACGCAGGATACCGCCAGGTGGATAACTCCCTTCGCGCATCCCGGCATGAATTCCAATGTTTGCATTAGTTGATGCGAGAAAGTTCTCCGGGCCTCTATCTCACCTATATCGAGAATAATGAAAAGTTCACGATTAGTTATCGGCTAAGTTGCCCGGATATATACGTCGATATCATCGCGCTGCCGGCCGGGGCATGCATCGCCTCGCTGCGTTCCCGGTGCTAACCTGCGGAACCCCAGCTGCCGAGCGAGCGCCGCATGCCAGCCATTCTCTCCTCCCGCCAACGTATCGCCCTGCGCCTGGCCTGGCGCTTCATGGCGCCTTACCGCTGGCGCATGCTCGGGGCCCTGGTGGCGTTGCTGTTCACCGCGGCGATCACCCTGTCCCTGGGCCAGGGCATCCGCCTGCTGGTGGACCAGGGGTTCCTCACCGCCTCGCCCGAATTGCTCAATCGCTACATCCTGCTGTTCTTCGTGCTGGTGCTCGGCCTGGCCGTGGGCACCTTCGTGCGCTTCTACCTGGTGTCCTGGATCGGCGAGCGCTTCGTCGCCGATATCCGCAAGCGCGTGTTCGACCACCTGATCGAGTTGCATCCCGGTTTCTACGAAACCAACCGTAGCTCCGAGATCCAGTCGCGCCTGACCGCCGACACTACGCTGCTGCAGACGGTGATCGGTTCCTCGCTGTCGATGGCCCTGCGCAATGCCCTGATGCTGGTCGGCGGGGTGCTGCTGTCGTCACCAACGCCAAGCTGACCAGCATCGTGGTGCTGGCGTTGCCGCTGGTGATCGCCCCGATCCTGCTGTTCGGCCGCCGCGTGCGCAGCCTGTCGCGGGAAAGCCAGGACCGGGTGGCCGACGTCGGCAGCTACGTCGGTGAAACCCTCGGTCAGATCAAGACCGTGCAGGCCTACAACCACCAGGCGCAGGATCGCCAGCGCTTCGCCGGCACCGTCGAACGCGCCTTCGACACCGCGCGCAAGCGCATCGCCCAGCGCGCCTGGCTGATCACCGTGGTGATCGTGCTGGTGCTCGGCGCGGTCGGCGTCATGCTCTGGGTCGGCGGCCGCGACGTGATCGCCGGCAGCATCTCGGCCGGCGAACTGGCCGCGTTCGTCTTCTACAGCCTGATCGTCGGTATGGCCTTCGGCACCCTCAGCGAGGTGATCGGCGAATTGCAGCGCGCCGCCGGCGCCGCAGAGCGCATCGCCGAGCTGCTCAGGGCGCGCAGCGAGATCCGCTCGCCAGCGCAACCACGCAAGCTGGCGGCACGGGTGAGCGGGAGGATCGAATTGCAGGCGGTGCGCTTCGCCTATCCGACCCGTCCCGAACACTGGGCCATCGACGACATCAGCCTGGCCGTCGAACCGGGGGAAACCCTGGCCCTGGTCGGACCTTCCGGCGCCGGCAAGTCGACCCTGTTCGATCTGCTCCTGCGTTTCTTCGATCCGCAGCAGGGACGGCTGCTGCTGGACGGACAGCCGATCGTCGAACTGGACCCGGCCGACTTGCGCCGCAGCTTTGCCCTGGTGTCGCAGAACCCCGCGCTGTTCTTCGGCAGCGTCGAGGAAAACATCCGCTACGGCCGTCCGCATGCCAGCGCCGCCGAGGTCGAGGCCGCAGCGCGTGCCGCGCATGCCCACGAGTTCATCCTGGGTCTGCCGCAGGGCTACGCCACCCACCTGGGCGAGGGCGGCATCGGCCTGTCAGGCGGCCAGCGCCAGCGCCTGGCGATCGCCCGGGCGTTGCTGGTAGACGCGCCGGTGCTGCTGCTCGACGAGGCGACCAGCGCCCTGGATGCGGAAAGCGAGCACCTGATCCAGCAGGCCCTGCCAGGCCTGATGAGCGGACGTACCACCCTGGTGATCGCCCATCGCCTGGCCACGGTACAGAGCGCCGACCGCATCGCGGTGATCGACCAGGGGCGGCTGGTGGCCATTGGTAGCCATGCCCGGCTGATCGCCGAGAACCCGCTCTATGCGCGCCTGGCGGAACTGCAGTTCGCTGCCGGCGGACGCTAGCTTCAGAGCGGCTTGTCGATGCCCGCGTACTGCTTGTCCAGCTCGTCGATACGCTGCGCGTAGGCGCGGGAGAGGCAGTCGGTGTCGCCACCGCAGCGCCGGCGCTGGCGCAGCCAGTCCTGCTGCCGGTCCTGCATGGCGCCGCGGCCGCCCATGGCGAACAGGCCGCGGAGGAAGTGGTACTTGACGCTCATCTCGACGTCCTTGTCGTTCAGCGCCCGGTTCGCGCAGATGGCCTTTTCGTCCGCTCGCTCAGCCTTTTCGCAATCGAAGCTGGCCGCTTCGGCCAGGGGCGCCAGCAGGAGTCCGCCGAGGGCGAGGAATGCCAGGTGCTTCATGCCGTTCTCCGTTTCGCCTGGTTGCTTGCGAATCTTCGACGCCCGCGACGGCGCTGGGTTCAGCGGGGAGCGCGCGGCGGCCGGGTGGGCCGCTCCGGCGCGGTCAGTGCGAAAGGATCAGGGCCTTCTGCTCGGGGATGACGGTGCGCTCCCGAGGGGCGTCCGCGCGTTCCGCTTCCTCGGTTTCGGGGCGGTTGGCGAACAGGCTTTTCAGGGTGCTCAGCAGCGGCTGTTCCTTCGCCGCTTCGGCGACCTGGCTGCGGCTTTCCACGGGTTCCGGGTTGGCCGCCGTGACCACGTGGAAGTCGCTGATCTCGATGATCCCGCGGCCCTCGGCGAGCAAGTGGAAGGAGAAGGCCTTGCGCGCTTCCGGGTTGTCGAAGGTGAAGCTCATGTCCAGCGGCTTGCCTTTGAGCAGGCGCGGGATGTCCGGTACCGGTATGGGAACGTCGCGTTCGAACTCCTTGGTCTTCAGCGTCACCCGGGCGCCGTTGCGGTCCATCTGCAAGGCGCGGATCTTCAGGGTGACCGTGGTCCTGCTGTTCTTCGGCATCTCCAGGTATTGCGCGCCGATCAGGTTGTCGGTCCAGTCGTTGTGGGTTTCCGGCTTCAGGCGGATGCGTTCGTGGGTGGCGAACTGGAACTCCTGGCCCAACTGGCCGGCCTGTTGCACGGAGTGGTCGAGGACGGCGGCGCGCTGGCTGACCAGGCGTGCCTGGCGACCGCTGAAGCGACCGAGGAACTCGGCTTCGTCGGCGATGAAGCCCTCGCTGCGGTAGCGCCGGCAGACCTGCTGGAAATCGCATTCGACGAAGGTGTCCTTGCCGTCGTGGTGGCGCAGCATGCCGTTGGTGTAGGACATCATTTCGCGGCCGCTGGCGTAGTCGCGGAACAGCGAGCGCCCGGAAATCCCCGCCGGCACGCGGTAGCCGAAATAGTCGAGGACGGACGCGGCGAGGTCGACGTGGCCGTAGACGCCGCTCTTGATCGGCGGCAGCGCCGCCTGTTCCGGTGCCAGCACCAGGTTGAAGCCCCAGGCCGAGGCGAGGCGCACCTGGTCGACACCGTGGGATTCGTCGGAAGTGAGCACCACCAGGGTGTCGCGCAACACGCCCTGTTTCTCCAGGTCGGCGAGGAAGGCGTCGATCGCGTCGTCGAGATAGGCCACCGCGGCCTGCTTGGCGCTCGGGTAGCGGGCCAGGTAGTCGGCAGGCGCCGAGTAGGGCTGGTGGGTGCCGACGGTGAGCAGGGTCAGCATCCAGGGTTTCTTCTGCTGGCGCAGCTGCTTCACGTAGGTCGCGGCGCCCTCGAAGAAGGCCTTGTCGTCCATGCCCCAGGGAAACTCCAGGTAGGACGTGTTGCGGAACCAGTCGCGCCCGAGGGTCTTGTCGAAGCCCATCTGCGGCATGACCTTGTCCTTGGCCATGAAGCGCAGGCCGGCACCCTGCAGGAAGTGCGTGCTGAAACCGTGCTGGCGCAGCTGGGCGGGCAAGCACTCCCTGGCCCGGGCCGGGTTGTTCAGCAGCTCGACGCCCTTCGGCGTGCCCGAGTCGAGCTTGCTGTAGTCGCCGCAGAGCATGGCGTAGAGGCCGCGGATGGTCTGGTGGCTGTGCAGCACGTAGTCCGGGGTGGTCATCGCCCGTTCGGCCCAGCCACTCAGCCTGGGCATCGGCGCTTCGTGGTAGCTGCTGTTGATGGCGGCGCGGTTGGCGGCGATATACGCGCCGGGGATTCCCTCCATGGCCACGATCAGGACGTTGCGCGCGCGCCCTCCGCCGGCCAGCAGCGGCGTTCCGGAAAGGTCGAGCTGGTTGAGCCCGGCGACGTCCGGCGGGGTGTCCGGACGGTCGTCGGCGAGCCAGTCTTCGACCGCCAGTTGGCCACTGCTGAGCGCGCTGGCCAGCAGCTTGTGCGGCAGGTTGTACTGCTGCCATTGGTCGGCGTCGCTCGGACGCAGGTATTGCAGGCCGACATGCGCCGCCAGGAACGCCGCCGGCAGCGCGTAGGCATAGCGCGGCAGGCGCGGACCGCGGCGACGCCAGAGCAGCACGCAAAGCAATGTCGCGCCACCGAGGCCGAGCGCCAGTGGCAGGTGGGCGAGGCCGCCGCCCTGGGTGGAGCTGCTGACGAACTGCGGATCCAGCAGGTACTTGAGGTCGGAAGGTTCCGGCATGCGCCCGACCGCGCCGACCAGTTCGGCATTGCCGATCAGGAACAGGCACCAGAGCAGCATGACCGGGAGCGCGAACCACAGGGAGCGTCGATGCAGGAGCAGCACCAGCAGGCTGCCGAGGGCCAGGTCCGAGAGATAGCCGAACGGCGTCGACCAGCCGAGCCAGTAGCGGCCGGCGAGGGGAACGACCAGGAACAGCGCGGCCAGCGCCAGAAGCGAGCCGCAAGATGAGAGCCAACGGCTGAGTGGACGCACAGGAACTCCTGATGAGCGGCAGCGAGAATCCTTGATAAGGATGTTCCAAAAAAGTCTTTAGGGTTCACGATTTTGAAACATCGTTGTGCTTACTGCCAGTAGACAGTCGGCATTTGGGAAATGTCCGCGTGGTTCAGGATGTTTCGGCGCGAATGGCCGGCAAGGCGATGAGCGGCGTCGGCGTACCGGCAAAAACTTCCGCCCGCATGCGTGGCGCCCGGTAGAATGCCGCCCCTTCGACAGGGGGAGACAACATGGCGGTCATCGGGCGTTTCAATTCACTGCAGGTGGTCAAGCACACGGAGTTCGGGCTCTATCTCGATGGTACCCAGCACGGCGAGATCCTCCTGCCCAAGCGCTATGTGCCGAAGGACCAGCCCAGCGAAGTGGGCGACTGGCTCAACGTGTTCATCTACCTAGACAGCGACGACCGCCTGATCGCCACCACCCAGACGCCCAAGGTCCAGGTCGGCGGTTTCGCCAGCCTGAAGGTCGTGGAGATCAACCGGATCGGCCTGTTCCTCGACTGGGGCCTGCCCAAGGACCTGCTGCTGCCGCATTCGGAAGAGAAGCGTCCGTTGCAGGTCGGCGACTACTGCGTGGTCTACGTCTACCTGGACAAGCGCACCAACCGCATCACCGCCACCGCACGCCTGGACCGCCAGCTGGACAACCTGCCGCCGCGCTACAGCGTCGGCCAGGCGGTCGACCTGCTGGTGGTGGAGCGTACCGAGATGGGCTTCAAGGCGATCATCGAGGGCAAGCACTGGGGCCTGATCCACAAGAACGAGGCGTTCAAGTTCCTCCGCAGCGGCATGCGCGAACAGGGCTACATCAAGGAATTGCGCGCGGACGGCAAGATCGCCCTGAGCCTGCAGCCGGTCGGCGCCGAGGCCGCCGTCGAGCTGAGCCAGCAGATTCTCGCCCGGCTGCTGGAGGCCGGCGGCAGCCTGCCGCTCAGCGACAAGAGTTCGCCGGAAGATATCCACCGGCTCTTCGGGGTCAGCAAGGGGACCTTCAAGAAGGCCATCGGCGGCCTCTACAAGAAAGGCCTGATCCTGATCCACCCGGAACGCATCGAACTGCCGCGCTGAGGTTTCCGCTCAGGGCTGGAGGAACGGGGCGAAGTCCAGGCCAGCGCCGCCGGGGCGGACGTCGCGCAGGCGCTTGCCGGGGTCCGCGCTCAGCTCCAGGCTGAGGGTCGGCCGGCGGGCGTTCTTGTCGCGCAGTTCCAGGCTGTCCTGCTGCTGGCGAAGGAAACCGGTGGGCACCTTCAGGTGCTCCACTGCATCGCCGGCCGGGTTCGCCAGCAGCAGGTTGAGGAACTTGCCGGCCTTCAGTTGGCTGAGCGGAATATCGAACCACCAGACGTTCTTGCTCTTGTTGAAGCGGGCGAGCAGGGTGTTGCCGGCATCCAGCACGGACATGCCCAAGGCCTGGTTGAGCTGTGCGATGGCTGCCGCTTTATCGAGTTTCATGGAGTTTCCTGACGGGCCGCGCCGGCCGGGATGGCGGGCGGGTAGCCGGATATTCTAGCAGCCGGAGGGACGCCGCAGGACCTGCGCGGTGCGCAGGCCCCGCCGCTCAGACCATCCGCCGGAACTGCCGCCAGCGTTGCTGCCAGCCCAGCAGCAGCGGAGAGACCGCGGGGCCGGTGCCGGCGTCCTGCAGGCGCGGGTGGTGGCTGACCACGTTGACCAGGATCGGCTCCTGGGCGTTCTTCACATCGACGAAGAACAGGTGCTGCCCCTGGTGCAGGCGTTCTTCGAAGGGACGGAAGGCGCGGTTGGTGCGCTGCAGGCCGAAGAAGCTGCCTTCCCACAGGCAGAACGCGCAGAGCATGGCGCCGAGGAAGATCACCGGAATCCAGCCGGCGGCGGTTTCCGTCCAGCCGCTGGCATAGGCGAAGGCCACGGCGACGATGGCCAGGACGAGGCCGACCAGCAGGCCGACACGGCCGGAGCGGACCACATCCTTCTTCATGAACGGAGAGACTTCGTGCAGATGGCGCTGGCCGGTCTCCGCGTCCTTTTCGCTGAGGACGTGGATCTGCTCGGTGGCGATGCCGCTGGCTTCCAGTTCGGCTTCGAGCCGTTCCAGCTCGTCGAGGTTGTCGCTGATGTAGTAATGCCGGTTCATGGCATGCCTCCCATCGTCTGACGGCCTGTTCCTTGGGCGAACAGGCAAAGGTCGATACCCCCTGTCGGTGAATCCCGGAGCACCCGCAAGCGGCAGGTCGGCCGGGATTGTCGGTTTCTTGCGCAGCATTCAGTCTAGCATCCGCGGCAGCGGCGGCCGGTACGCCGGTCTGCTGGCTTCTTCCTTCAACATAGGCCGGAAGCGGGGTAGTGGCGGGGCCGGGCGATGGACGGGCCAGGTACGGGTGGGCCGTACGCAGCCCGCGAGCGCAGGATTACTCGGCGGGAACGATGATGGCGACGCGGCGGTTCTCGCTGCGGCCGGCGCGGGTCTTGTTATCGGCCACCGGCTTGCTCATGCCAAGGCCGCGGACCTCGATGTTGGCCGCCGGCATGCCGGCTTCGCGGAATACCGCGGCCACCGATTCGGCGCGCCGTTCGGAGAGCTTTTGATTGTAGCCTTCGTCGCCGTAGTTGTCGGTGTGGCCTTCCAGGCGGACCTTGTCGATGTCTACCGCGAGCAGGGCGCGGGCGATCTTGGTCAGGGTGTTGCGGCTGTCGGGATTGAGACGGTCTAGATTGTTGCCGAACAGCACCTTGCTCGACATGCCGAACTCCCAGCCTTCGTCGCGGAGTTCGAAGCCCTGCTCCTGGAGCACGGCGATCTGCTCGGCGCTCAGGCCGGTCTGCGGCGGCTTGGTCTGGCAACCGGCCAGGCCCAGCACAAGGCTGAACAGGGCGAGGGCAAGCAATCTACTTGGGTGGAGCCTCTGGGGTAGCACTGTCTATCTCCTTTTCTTCCTGAAGGATGCGGGGGTCGTTGAGTTCCGCCAGGCGCCGGCTGCCGCGGGCCTGGCGCTTGGCGATGTACATCGCCATGTCGGCGTCGTGGAGCAGCGCCGCCGGGGTATCCGCATGCTCGGGATAGAGGGCGATGCCGATGGTCAGCGAGGTACTCACCGTGCTGCCGTCGCTGAGCCGGATCGGCGCCTGCATGCTGGCGATGATGTTGTCGGCGATGCGCAGGGCGTCGGCGCCGGACGCCAGCGGTGCGAGCAGGACGGCGAATTCGTCGCCGCCCAGGCGCGCCACCAGGTCGCTTTCGCGCAACTGCCCACGGATGCGCATGGCGATGTTGACCAGCACGGTGTCGCCGGCGGCATGGCCGAGGCGGTCGTTGATCTCTTTGAAGCGGTCGCTGTCGATGAACAGCACCGCCAATTGCTCGCGATGCTCGTTGGCATCGCGCAGCGCCCGGCTCAGGCGGCCTTCGAAGAAGGCGCGGTTGGGCAGGCTGGTCAGGCTGTCGTGGTGGGCCTGGTGCGCCAGCGAGGCGTTCTCGTCCTGCAGGCGCGCCTGCCAGGATTCGAGTTCGTCGAGCAGGGCGTTGAAGTCCTCGCCCAGTTGGCTCAGCTCGGCGATGCCGGCTTCCGGTACGCGCTTCTCGAAATCCCGTTCGCGGCGCACGGTATGCGCGACCTTCGCCAGTTGGTCGAGCGGGCCGACGATACCGCGTACCAGCCGCCGCGACAGGTAGAAGGCGCCCAGGGCGGTAAGCAGCAGGCACAGGACCATGCCGGCGAAACCGGTGAGCAGGAAGCGCAGCAGGCTGCCGCCGGAGCCCTTCACCTCCACCGAACCGATCTTCTGGCCGTCGTGCAGGATCGGTTGTTCGGTCGGCGCGCTGAGCAGCCAGTGCGCCAGTTGCTGTTCCAGCAGGTGCAGCGGCCCGGTGCTTTCCCGATGCCAACTGGCCAGGGTCTGTCCCTGGCGGTCGTAGACGATGGCGCTGGAGACCTCTTCGCTGGAGGCGATCAGCGCCAGGGACTCCTCGGCGGCCTGGGCATCGCCGAAGACCACCGCGGCTTCGACGGTATAGCTGATGGAACGGGCGATCAGTTGCTGGTTGGGGTCGGCATAGGCGCGCAGGGTCAGCAGGCCGACCAGGGTCACCGCCAGCCCGGCGGTGAATACCGCGACCAGCGCCACGCCCAGGTGCGCGCGATAGAGCACCCGGCGCAGCGATGGATTGGAACCCGTATAGCGACGACGACGGTTCATCACGGAGTGGCCTGCCGCCTTGCCAGTTTCAATACGCTCGGGTGCACGCGTACGCCGCTGCGGGCGATGGAGTCGAGATTGGCCTCGAAGGTGATGCGCGGACCGCCGACGTTGAGGCAGAACATGCTGCCGACGCTGCATTCGGTGCCACGCTCGCTGATGGACAGGACCGGATGCCCGGCCAGGCTGCGGAACACCTGCTGGCGCTCGCGCTCGTCGACCACTCCGAGGTAGATCACGTTGCAGAGCGTGCCGAGGTCCGGGTTGTCCACCGCGCGGCGTTCCGCATGCACGCGCCTGCCATTGGCCTGCACCATGCCGCGGAGCAGGCCGTCGGCGTACTCGGTCGGTCCGACCACGCAGAGTTGCAGGACCGCCGGCTCCTTCGGCCAGCGCACGTAGCTGAATATGCCCAGCAGAACCTGGCTGACCGCATTGCTGCGTTGCTCGACCGACGTCCGTGCGTCGTCCGCCCACAGGCCTCCGCCGCCCAGGCAGGAAACCGCCAGGACCAGGCAGGCCAGGGTGCGCCTGTAGAGGTCGAGGGGCTGCAAGGTGGGCAACGAAGGCAAAAAGGTTTCCTCCAGGAAAACGTAGCGGGGTGGCACGACTGGCCAGTGTAGTCGGTGTGCGGCGAATATTACCGGATGTGCCGGGAAAGAAAGCCGTTCGGTGTCAAATCAATGGCGCAATTGCCGGAGATGGAAGCGCTTTGCGTCTTGTCCTGTCTGGTTTTCTGGCTGAGCATGTAGGGCGTTACTGACCTTTATCAGGGGGCGGCATGATCCGGGAAATCCTCAAGATGGGTGACGAGCGCCTGTTGCGCATCGCGCAGCCGGTGCCGTCCGAACTGTTCGGCAGCGAGGAGCTGCAACGGCTGATCGACGACATGTTCGAAACCATGCATCACGTCGGCGGGGTAGGGCTGGCCGCGCCGCAGATCGGCGTCGACCTGCAGCTGGTGATCTTCGGTTTCGAGCGCAGCGAGCGCTATCCGGACGCCCCGGCCGTGCCGCCGACCATCCTGCTGAACCCGCGGATCACCCCGCTGGACGACGAGATGGAAGAGGGCTGGGAGGGCTGCCTGTCGGTGCCGGGGTTGCGCGGCGCGGTATCGCGCCATCGGTGCATCCGCTACCAGGGCCTGGACCCGCAGGGACAGCCGATCGACCGCAGCGTCGAAGGGTTCCATGCGCGGGTGGTGCAGCACGAGTGCGACCACCTGATCGGCCGCCTGTATCCCTCGCGAATCACCGACTTCAGCAAGTTCGGCTTCACCGAGGTGCTGTTCCCCGACCTAGACCCCGCCGCGGACGATTGAGCGGTTGCGCCTGCGGCTCTGCTCCGGCCTGGCTCAGCTCCGCGATGGGGTGCCGAGCGGCACCGCTGGAGCGTGTTTTTTCGCTCGTTTCGCCAGGCGTTTCTCCTGGGCGGTTTTCAGCGGTTTCCTACGAGTTTCCTTCTTCGCGTTCAGTCCCTTGCTCATGGCGTTCACCTCCCCACGCAGCACCTGCGTGGCGCGCCGGATGGCCGATGGCGTCCGCGGCGCCGGACGGCGGCGGACGCTTCCAGCATAATGCGTGGCGCAGCGCCCGGCGCGGGCGGCGATCGACGGCGCTCAGCGCAACTGGCGTTGTGCGGTGATTTCCGGCAGGTCCTGGCGGCGCAGATAGACCAGTAGCGGCTCGCCGATGTTCAGTCGTTCGTTGATGTTCTGTTCCAGCAGGATCTGCAACTGCTCGCGGCCCAGGCGCATGACGTCGTCGCGTACCGAACTCCAGACGAACTCGCTGGTGGGCGTGATGCTGTCGTCGGCTACGTCCATGCCGAAGGAGTCTTCGCTGAAACGCACGATGTAGCGGCCGGTCTTGCGGTTGAAACCGACGAACCCCTTGAGGGCATCGGCGGCCTGGCAGATGTCGGTGGATGTGATGCTCATGCGGAACCTCCCTGAACGTTCCTGTTTCTCTGGGCGCACGCATGATCGGCGGCGCCCCCGTTCTGCGGCGGGGATCGCTGGTGCCGAGCGGGGTATTCTGCCAGTTGCCGCCGCCCGGGGAAGAGGGCGGATCGCGAACGGTAGTGGGACGGATTGTCGCGACCTTGGTTAAACCGCCGCCACGCGCTAGGCTCGGGGTTCGCAGCCGACCGAGTGGAGAACAGCGCCAGATGCCAGGGGCCGTGGATTTCAAGGAGCGGATATCCCGCCAGCGTCCGCATGACAGGGAAACCTACGGACATGCCGGGAATACCGATCTGCAAGACATCGTCTACCAGTTGGAAAGCGACCGCGGGCGCATCGTCAATTCCGCCGCCGTGCGTCGCTTGCAGCAGAAGACCCAGGTCTTCCCGCTGGAGCGCAACGCGGCGGTGCGCAGCCGCCTGACCCATTCCCTGGAAGTGCAGCAGACCGGGCGTTTCATCGTCCGCACGCTGTTCCGCCAACTGGGCCCGCGTGCCGCGGAGGTCGGCCTGGACGGGCTGGAAGGCGCGCTGGAAAGCCTGGTGGAAATGGCCTGCCTGATGCACGACGTCGGCAATCCGCCGTTCGGTCATTTCGGCGAGTACGCCATCAACGATTGGTTCGAACGCAATCTCGACGCCCTGTTCGAGCGCCGCGTACCGCCGGGCCAGGGCGACGGCCTGTTGCAGCAGCGCATGCTCACCGACCTCAAGCATTTCGAAGGCAACGCCCAGGCCATCCGCCTGGTGGTGAAGCTGCTGCGCCTGAACCTCACCTACACGCAGACCGCCGGCCTGCTCAAGTACGTGCGTCCGGCCTACGAGCCGAAGCCGGACAAGGCGGCGGCGAACCACTACCTGAACAAGAAGCCGGGCTTCTATCTTTCCGAGGAAGCCTTCGTCGACGAACTGCGCCGAGTCCTCGGCATGCGCCCGGGCACTCGCCACCCTGTGGCCTACATCATGGAAGCGGCCGACGATATCTCCTATTGCCTGGCCGATATCGAAGACTCGGTGGAAAAAGGCATCCTCGACATCCGTCAATTGGCGGATCTGCTGGTGAAGAAGTTTGCCGTCCACCATTCGCCGGACGCGCCGATTCCCGGCGACGCGGACAACATGAGCTTCCAGCGGATGGTCGACTACTCGCTGGAAAAGGCCGAGCGGGAGCCGATCAACAAGGTCAGCGAATTCTTCATCCGCCTGCGGGTGAAAATGATCCACCCGCTGGTCCAGCACGCCGCCCAGCAGTTCATCGACAACCTCGAAGCGGTTCATGCCGGCACCCTCGGCCGCGCGCTGATGGAGGACGGCAGCCTGCCGCACGCCATCGTCCAGACGTTCAAGGACGTGGCCATGGAATGGGTGTTCTGCCATCCGGAGGTGGAAACCCTGGAATTGCAGGGCTACCGCATCATCCAGGGCCTGCTGGATTTCTACGCGCCGCTGCTGCGCCTGCCGGCCGAGGAGTTCCAGGCCCTCGCCGAAGGTCGCCAGGCCGCCGCGCCGCATCCGCAACTGCTGGTTCGGCGCCTGCCGAGCCAGCAGATCAAGGCTTACCTGGAGGCCATGAAAGGTGTGGCGGAGGACCCGTTGCAGCGGCAGTGGGAGTTCTACCACCGCTGCCGCATGCTCCAGGATTTCGTCAGCGGCATGACCGACCAGCATGCCCAGGACGAATACCGCGCGTTGTCCGCGCTGTAAGCGGAGGAGCGAGATGCGCGCTGTCGTCGAACTGCTCGCCGGCGCCCGCCGCCTGGTGATCTTCACGGGCGCCGGGGTGTCGGCGGAAAGCGGGATTCCCACCTTCCGCGATGCCCTTGGCGGTCTCTGGGCGCGCTACGATCCGGCGGCCCTGGCCACGCCCGCGGCCTTCGCCGACGATCCCGCGCTGGTCTGGGGCTGGTACGAGTGGCGCCGCCTGAAGGTGCTGGGTGTCCAGCCGAATCCCGCGCACCGGGCGATCGCCGCGTTGAGCGGACGGATCGCCGGCACCCGGCTGGTCACCCAGAACGTCGACGACCTGCATGAACGCGCCGGCAGCCGCGACGTCCTTCACCTGCATGGCAGCCTGCACGCGCCGCGTTGCGCGATCTGCGTGGCAGCCTACCGGGACGCCTTGCCCGATTCGGTCGAGCCGGAAGAGGGACGACGGATCGAGCCGCCGCGTTGTCCGGCCTGCGGCGGACAGGTCCGGCCGGGCGTGGTCTGGTTCGGCGAGGCGCTGCCCGAGGCGGCGCTGCGCGAGGCTTTCGCCGCGGCCTGCGAGTGCGACCTGTTGCTCAGCGTCGGCACTTCCGGCGTGGTGCAGCCGGCGGCGCGGATACCCGGACTGGCGCTGGAGCACGGTGCCAGCGTCGTGCATGTGAACCCGCAACCGGTGCGCACCCGCCATCCGCGCGAACACTGTCTCGTCGGTCCGGCTGGCGAGGTGCTGCCCGAACTGTTGCGCCGGGCGTTTCCCGGCTGAGGCGGCTCAGCCCTGGGACGAGCCGAAGAGGATCACCGCGGAACCGATCAGGATCAGCAGCCAGTAGAGCGCGCCGAGCACGATGAACAGCAGGTTGTAGCCCGAATAGCCGGCGTTGCCCGTGCCCTGCGGGTCGCCGCTGGCGAGGTTGGCCTGGCGCTGGATGTTGCGCATCGGGATCAGCGGCGTGAGCAGCAGCAGGAGCGAGGGCAGCGAGTAGGGCTCCAGCGCGGGGACCACGTCGGTGAGGTGGCTGATCAGGTTCGCCGCGACCGTCAGCAGCACCGCCCAGGTCGCATCCTCGCTCGGGCTCCATAGTGCCTGGCGCTCTTCCGGCAGGGCCTGGTGGATCCGCCGGGCGAGGGCGTGGAAAAAGAAGATGCCGAAGATCGCCCGCCATACCGGGCTGATCCGCCGCTCCATCTGCGGTTGCTGGGCCTTCCAGTGCTTGTACATCCAGTACACGCCGTAGAGCCCCAGGGTGACGAGGAAGAGCACGCTCATCTTGCCCAGGGAAGTGACGAAGAAATGCGCCCGCTTCGCGCCGCGGGTTTCCACCAGGGGCGCTTCCGGGGTCTTGTAGACGTTTTCCATAACTGATCCGGCAGTCCTTGAGAAAAACCGCCATTTTGCCTTCCGCCGCTCCGTCAGGCCAGCGGCCAGGGGCGTTGCCGCCCCGGCCGTCCGATCAGGCGTTGCGGCTGGGCGGCGCCATGAACTCGGGACCGACCGGATCCTGGATGGTCTCGGCGAGGATCCGCTCGATGCGGGCCATGGCCTCGTCGTCCAGGCGCCAGCCGAAGGCGTCGGCGATGCCGTTCAACTGCTCCGGCTTGCGCGCCCCCCACAGCGCCACCGTAGGGCCGCGATCGAGAATCCAGCGGATGGCCAGGGCCAGCACCGACTTGCCATAGCGCTCGCGAGCCAGTTCCTCCAGTTGCGCGACCGCTGCCAGGTACTGGGCGAAGCGGGGCTGCTGGAACTTCGGGTCGGACTTGCGCAGGTCGTCGCCATCGAAGCGGGTCTCGGCGTTCATCCGTCCGGAAAGCAGGCCGCGGCACAGCGCTCCGTAGGCCAGCACGACGATGCCGTTACGCTCGGCGTAGGGCAGCACGTCGGCGTCGATGGCGCGCTCGAACAGGTTGTAGGGTGGCTGCACGCTGGCCAGCGGAGCGAACTGGCGGAACCCGTCCATCTGTTCCGGCGAATAGTTGCTCACGCCGATGGCGAGGATCTTGCCGTCGCGGCGCAGGCGCTCCAGTTCGCCGGCGGTTTCCTCGTGCGCCACCAGCGGGTCCGGCCAGTGAATCTGGTACAGGTCGATACGATCGGTCTTCAGCCGCCGCAGCGAGTCCTCGACCTCCCGGCGGATGCGTGCGGCGGAGGCGTTGCGGTGGATGCCCGCGTCGCTCCACTCCAGCGCCGCCTTGGTGGCGATCACCGCCTTGTCGCGCAGGCCCTGCAAGGCCTTGCCGACGACCTCTTCGGAATGGCCGAAGCCATAGACCGGCGCGGTGTCGATCAGGTTGATCCCGGATTCCACCGCACGCCGGATGGTTTCCACCGACGTCGCGTCGTCAGCGCCGCCCCACATCCAGCCGCCGATGGCCCAGGTGCCGAGGCCGATGCGCGAGACCGGCGTGTCGATACCCTCGATGCGAATGCTTTCAACGCTCATGGAAATACTCCTGCAGATCGGGAAAACGCTTGCCGGCAATGCGCTCGGCGGCACGGAGCGATTACTCTAGATCACCCGAGATTGAATGTGGCTCAATGCTGCATTGACCTCCGAGAACTGCCAGGAGCCCTGGAATGCCGGCTTTCACCCGTTCCGAACTCGCCGACCTGAACGTCTTCATGACCATCGTCCGGCGCCGCAGCTTCCGTCACTCAGCCCAGGAGCTGGGTGTCAGTACCTCGGCGCTGAGCCACAGCATGCGCAATCTCGAGGCGCGGCTCGGGGTGAAGCTGCTCAACCGTACCAGCCGTTCGGTGGTGCCGACCGATGCCGGTAGCGCGCTGGCGGCCAAGCTGGAGGATGGTTTCCAGGTGATCGGCGAGGCGCTCGGCGAGCTCGATGCCTATCGCACCTCGCCGGTGGGCCGGCTGCGCCTGAACGTGCCGCGCGATGCCTCGCGGCTGCTGCTGGGGCCGGTCCTCAGGCGCTTCACCGAGGCATATCCGGACCTGCAACTGGAACTTTCGGTGGAGGACCGCATGGTCGACATCGTCGCCGACGGCTACGACGCCGGCATCCGTTACGGCGGCACGGTGCCCCAGGACATGGTCGCGGTGCCATTGACCGGGGAGCTGCGCTGGGTGGTGGCCGCGTCGCCCGATTACCTGGCGCGCCACGGCGTGCCCCAGCGGCCGGACGACCTGTTGCGGCACGCCTGCATCCGCATGCGCCTGGGCGACAACTCGTTCTACAAATGGGAACTGGGCGACGGCGAGCGGATGGTCGAGGTCGACGTGCCCGGCCCTTTCAGCGTCAACGAAAGCAATACGGCGGTCGCCGCGGCCCTGGACGGCATTGGCCTGGCCTACTGCCTGGAAGTGGGAATCGCCGAGGAGCTGCGTAGCGGCCGGCTGCAACTGGTATTGCCCGACTGGACCTCGATGGGCGCGCCGTTCTGCCTCTATTATCCGAGCCGACGCCAGCCGCAACCCGGCTTGCGCCAACTGATGGAAATGATCCGCGGCGACTGGCTGGGGCGTGCCTGAATCGTCCTCCCGCCAAACCTTGCAAGGAGCCCCCCATGCTCACCGGTCTCAATCACCTGACCCTGGCGGTCGCCGACCTGCCGGCCAGCATCGCCTTCTACCGCGATCTTCTCGGCTTTCGCCTGGAGGCGCGCTGGGACCAGGGCGCCTATCTCGAACTGGGTTCTCTGTGGCTGTGCCTGTCCCGGGAGCCGCAATGCGGCGGGCCGGCCGCGGACTACACGCACTACGCCTTCGGCATCGCCGCCGCGGATTTCGCCCGCTTCGCCGCGCAGCTGCGCGCGCATGGCGTGCGCGAATGGAAGCAGAACCGCAGCGAGGGCGATTCGTTCTACTTCCTCGACCCGGACGGCCATCGCCTGTAGGCCCACGTCGGCGACCTGCGCAGCCGGCTCGCGGCGTGCCGGCAAGCGCCCTATGCGGGAATGCGTTTCGCCGACTAGGCCTTGGCCTTGCCGGAAGCTACGGACGCCACGGCCGGGCCGGCGAGGCGCTTCAGCAGGTGCGGGCGGTTGCGCTCCAGCGCGCCGCCGCGTCCACGCAGGCCGTCCCACAGGCCCCAGCCCAGGCAGCGCAGCTTGAGCAGCTTGTCGCGTTCGAGCAGGAGCACCGCGAGGCCCTGGGTCAGGGTCGGCAGGTTCGCCAGCAGGGCCAGCGGCGAGGACCGGGCGTAGCGGCGCAGGACCAGCAGGCCGTTGCGCGCCAGGTAGTAGCGGCGCAGCGGGGCGTGGTTCATCGCGCTGAGGCTGAGACCGCCGAGGCGGCGGGTCTTGCGCGTGCCGATGCGGTGCTCGAGGACCAGCCGCGGGTCGACGTACAGGGGGACGTCCAGCGCCTGGGCGCGCAGGCTGTATTCGGTGTCCACGTGGTCGATGAACAGTTCCTCGTCGAAGTGGCCGAGGCGCTGGTAGGCCTCGCGGGTCAGCAGGCAGCCGGAGGAGATCAGGAACGAGGTGCGCTGCGGGGTCGTCAGGCCGTCCAGAGACAATTGCCTGAGCGTCAGTCCGTCGAGATGGATGGCCGGCAGGAAGCGCCGGTCACCCCGGTCGAAGATCCGTGGGCCGAGCAGGCAGGCCTGACCGTTGCGCGCCTGCAGGTTGCGCCACTGGGCGGCGAGGAAGGCGCCGCCGGGACGGGAGTCCTGGTCGAGCAGCAGCACACCCTGCACGCCACGCCGGAATAGCGCGTCGAGTCCCTGGTTGAAGGCGCCGGCGATGCCCTGCCGGTTGCCGTGGTGCAGCACGGCGATGCCTTGCCCGCGCAGCCGGGCATTGCGCTGCGGATCGCTGTGCGGTGAGTTGTCGACGGCAAGGAAGCGCAGTTGCGGAAACGCCGCCGCCAGCTCGCCAAGGTGTTCCAGGTCGTCGTCGCCAGGATTGAACAGTACCACCAGCACGCCCATGTCTATCCGGTCCATGATCGTTCTTCTCCCGTAGGTCGAAGTTGCCAGGCCAGGACCAGCCCGGCCAGAACGAGAAGGGCGCCGGCGAGGAATGGCGCGCCGGCCAGGGGCAGCGGCGCGAGCGGACCGCTGCCCCAGTGGAACAGGCCGCTCATCAGCGGCGGACCGACGATCGCGGCGAGGCTCATCAGGCTGCTCAGCACGCCCTGCAACTCGCCCTGGCGGTCGACCGGCACGCGGGCCGAGAGCAGCCCCTGCATGGCCGGGGTGGCGAGGCTGCCGAGCGCGAAGGGCAGCAGCGCGCAGACCAGCCAGAATGACGAGTCGACCAGGGCGAACAGCAGCAGGCCGCAGCCTTGCAGGGCGAGGCCCAGGCGCAGCAGGCGGGCGTCGTCCAGGCGCCGCTTGCAGAGGTTCACGCCGAGGGTCTGGGCGAGCACCGCGAGCACGCCGTAGAGGGCCAGCGAGTAGCCGATCCAGGCGCTGCTCCAGTGAAACTTCTCGATCACGAAGAACGGCCAGACCACCATCACCGCCTGCAAGCCGAGGAATACCAGGGCAAGCACCGCCAGCAGGCGTCCGACCCCCGGTTGCCGAGCCAGGCCGCTGATCGAGCGCAAGGCATTCATCCGCCTCGGATCCAGGCGGCGGCGTCGCGTCGGAGGCAGGGTTTCCTCGAGGAACAGGCCGGCGAGCAGGGCGTTGAGCAGGCACAGGCCGGCGGCCAGCAACAGCGGCAGCGTCGTGCCGTGCACCGCCAGCAGCCCACCGAGGGCGGGGCCGAGGATCATGCCCAGGGCGAGGCCGGCGTACAGCCAGCCGAAGTGCCGGGTGCGCTGCCCGTGCGTGCCGAGGTCAGCCGCGCAGGCCATCGCGGTGGCCACGCTGGCGCCGGTGAGCCCGGCCAGCGCGCGACCGAGGAACAGCATCCAGAGGCTATCGGCCAGCGCCAGCAGCAGATAGCTGAGGGCGAAGCCGAGCATCGCCAGGACCAGGACGGGGCGGCGTCCGAAGCGGTCGCTGAGGCTGCCGAGGACCGGCGAAAAGAACAATTGCAGCAACGCGAAGGTCATCACCAGGGCGGCGCCCCAGGTGGCCGCGTCGCGGATCGCCAGCGGCGCCACGCTGCCGATCAGCGTCGGCAGCAGGGGCACGATCAGGCCGACGCCAGCGGCATCCAGCAGGCAGGTGAGGAACAGCAGAGGCAGGACGCGTTTCGCGCCGGGACCGTGTTCCCGCGTGGCGGAGGGGCAGAGGCTGGTCGTGGACACGCCAGGACCCTCCCGGCGAACACAGGAAATCCCGATCCTGGGACGCCAGCGACGGCAAGGGAAACTACCGGAATTCACAGGTTCGACGAACGGTCGCGGCAACGCCGGCGGGCGGCGTGATGTCATAATGATGCGACCCGTGCGCCAGTCGGGTATCCTTGCCGGCCTCTCAACGTTGTTTCCTAACGATATTTTCCTCCTCTCGCGAGCAAAGGGATTTCAATGACGCCCAGAAAAGGAAAGCTACCTGCCGTGCTCGCCTGCATGGCAGCGCTGGCGGGCTGCAACATCAACCCGGCGAACCAGGGCTCGGTGTCGTCCTGGTTCTCCATGCGCGCCGGCGATCCGCCCAGCTTCGTCACCGGCGTGGTCGGCTTCGAGAACACCGGCAGCAACGACCCGTCCACCCGCCTGACCCTGCGTTTCCGCGATCCCGCCTCCAAGACCCATGCGGCCCACGTCACCACCTCGTCGTACTCCGAGCTGTTCAGCCTCGCACTGACGCCGCGCTACTACGAGCTTTACGAGTTCGAGGTGAGGTACCTGTCCTATACCGTCACCCGCGAGACCGGTGCGTACGAGGAGCGCTGCGAGGCCAACGGCGAGGCGCTGGAGAAGACAGTCCAGAAAAGGAAGCGCAGCGTCACCCACACGGCGGTGAACGTGGAGTCCAACTGTCGTTCTACGCCGCTGACCAAGACCGACTACTACTACGAGACCTATACCTCCAAGCCGTTCTCCGCGCCGTTCCGTGCCGAGAGCTTCGCCACCAACTACATCGGCGACTTCCGCGTGCAGTGCAGCTACAAGGAGAAGAAGGGCAAGACCCTCGTCGATAGCTGCCGTCTCAACTACGGCGCCGTCAGCCGCGATCGGGTGGACGCCTGGGTGGCGCAGATGAACGAGGCAGACAAGGACAAGCGCGAGCCGCTGCCGCCGGTACGCCAGCAGGCGGTCGACACGAAGAAGGCCGGCAAGCTCATCCATTCGGTATTTCGCTGAGGCGCTCGCTCAAAGAGCGCCGGCGATCGCGCGCCAGGTGTCGGCGTATCGCCATCGCAGCCAGGCGACCAGGCAGCGCTCGTGCCAGCGTCGCAGGGCGCTGCTCCTTTGCCGCGCCAGGCGTCGCTCGATGGCCTCTTCCAGCCAGGCCTCGTCGAAGGCGGTCCATACCGCCGGAGCGGGGCTGAGCAGGTTGCCGTGGCAGACCGGCGCCACTTCCTCGAAGAACAACCGCTCCAGCAACGCCGGGTCGACGCCCTTTATCCGCCGGGCGATATCCTCGGGCTCCAGGAGAGTGTCGACGAAGGCGTCGGATAGCGCGTGGCGCAGTCGTCGGCGTTGGCTCGGGTCAAGGGCCATGGCAAGTATGGGTCCGCAGGCTGGTGCGCAGGCAGCATAACCCGCCACGGCCAGCGCGGAGAGGCGTCAGGCTCGACGGGGACGCCAGGAGCGACGACGAAGGGGTGGGCGCTGGCGGCCGAACCAGCGCCAGCGGTTGCGCCGTAGCGCCTCGTGGCACTCGTCGCGCAGCCAGGCTGGCAGCAGGCGCAGCCAGCGCAGGTGACGCCAGGGGCCCGGCAACAGGCGCAGCACCTCGAGCAGGGCATCGTTGTCGTCGCAGGCGTAGGCGCCGTCGACGAACAGCCAGGTGTTGAAATGATCGGGTGCCAGCCCGAACCAATCGAGAATCGCCAGGCCTTCGGCGGACTGCGCGGCAAGCAGCTTCAGCCGGTGGTCGGCGCGGCGTGCCAGGAAACCGCTCCAGAGCGTGCAGAAGCGGCAGTGCTGGTCGTACAACACGACCTTGTCGCCGGGCTTGAGGTACGGCGGCAGTGACATGAGGGGCCCCCTTGGGTTCGGCTTTGTGCGCAAGCCCGGAACCGTAACGGCGGGAAGGGAGGACGACTAGTCGGTGTGCTGTCAGAGTTTTCTTTCTGTGCGGTCATCGATTCGTCTTTCGCCGGACGGCGTCGGGCAACGCGCCATTCCTCTTCCTGAAGGACGATGCTGCGCCAGGCCGGTTTAAGTTCGATGACGCCGGGACGAACGGGAGATGTCCCCGTCCGTGGGGCACGGACGGGGCGCGGCGGGGAATCAGCGGGCGAACGCTTCGAGAAGGGTCTTGGCGGCCAGCTTGCCAAGGTTGTTGGAGGCCAGCGGGCTGTCGCCGGTGAGCAGCTTGCGGTCGCGGTGGACCTGGCCGGTGATGCCCTTGTTGAGGATCTTCACCCCGAGCTTCTGCAGGTTCTCGCCCACCAGCCAGGGCAGGGGACCGGGCATGTAGCCGATCTCTAGGTTGGCGCCGGTGTCCAGGGCGTCGGGGAACACGCAGATCTCGTAGTCCTTGAACGGGTAGTCCTCCGGCTTCTCCTCGACCGCCGGTGCCAGCAGGCAGGCCGGACCGTGGCAAAGGGTAATGATGTAGCGGTCCTTGGCGAGGAAGGCATTGAGCAGCCGTTTCACCTCCCGGCTGTGCGGAATGCCCGCCAGCACGCCGTGGCCGCCGGGAACGAACACCGCGGCGTACGGCGAGTCGTCGGCGACGGCCTGCTCCAGGAGGTCGGCGAGCTTCTGCGGCGCTTTCAGCTTGGGCAGGTACTTCGCGTAGATGCTCTTCACCGCCTCGTCCTCGCCGGGCATCGCCCACATCTCCAGCTTCACCGGGTTGCCGGAGAGCGTGGCGACATCGAACTCGAAGCCGGCCTTGTCCAGGTGGTACATCGGCAGGAGCATTTCCACCGGGTGGTTGCCGGTGGAGAACATGCTGCCGTTCTGCATCAGGATGTAGCGTTCGTCGGTACCGATCATCAGCACCTTCTTGCCGCCCTTGTACGGGGTCGGGTAGTCGGCGCCGTCGAAGTCGGTCTTCGCCGAGGTGTACTGGCTCAGGGAATAGGGCGAGGGAAAGAACGCGTTGTGCTCGGCGTGGTCGGGCGTCGGGGTTCTGCTGGTGTCGCGCTCGTTGCTCATGGCTCGTTCCTTTCTGCGTGATGGAGGTCGCACCAAGACGATAGGCGGGGTCGCCGGCCGGCGAAATAGGGGAAATCCCCTAACCCACGATCGGTCGCCTGAGGGTTTTCCCCTATGGGCTTTTGCCGGCAAGCCGGGGATCATGCGGGAAAAGCCAGGAACGTCCGCTCCATGACCGACTACGCCAGCCTTCTCTTCGACAGCGTCGCCCGGCTGCGCAAGGCCGCTACCACCGAGGCGGTCTGCCGCGAGATGGTGGAGTTCGCCGCACGCCTGGGCTTCGACCGGGTGATCGTCTGCAGCCTGTTCCCCCGCCCCGACGAGGACGAACTGATCGACGAGCTGTTCTTCGTCCATGGCGACTGGGCCGAAGGGCGCAGCGCCCAGGAGCGCGACGCCTATCTTCTGCACTGTCCGGTCACCCGGCACATCCTCGAACTGGACGAGCCGTTCTTCTGGTCGAAGAGCCCCTCGGAGGATCCCGAGCGCATGACCTACCGCATCGTCCGTGGGGTCCGCGACCTCGGCCAGGTCAATGGCATGCAGGTGCCGGTGTTCGGCCGCAACGGCCTGGAGGGCGCGGTGTCTTTCGCCGGCGAGCGGCTGGACCTGAATGCCGGTTGCAAGCTCGCCGCCCAGGCCTTCTGCCCGATCCTGTTCTTCGCCCTGAAGCGCCTGCGCGGCCCTGTGTCGGCGGGCGATGCGCAAGCGCTCAGCGAGCGCGAGCGGGAAGTCCTGCAATGGATCGCCCTGGGCAAGCAGCAGGCGGAGGTGGCGGCGATCCTGATGATTTCCGAGCGCACCGTGGAGAATCACCTGCGTGCCGCCCGCCGCCGTCTCGGCGCGGCGTCCACCGCCCAGGCGGTGGCGCGGGCGCTGCGCCTGGGCGATATCGAGGTCTGAGCGGCCTCAGGGAGCTGACGTGAGGACGATCTTGCCGATGTGCTGGCCGGAGTCCATCAGTTCGTGGGCCTGGCGCGCCTGTTCCAGGGGGAAGGTGCGGAACACCTGCGGCCGGACAGTGCCGGCGCGCACGTGCGGCCAGACCTGGCGCTCCAGTTCGGCGATGATCGCGCCTTTCTCGTCGTGGCTCCGCGAGCGCAGGGTCGAGCCAAGATGGACCAGGCGCTTGCTCAGCATCGGGAACAGGTCGACTTCGGCGGCCTTGCCCTTGATCACGCCGATCTGCACGATCCGTCCGTTCATCGCCGCCGCCTGGTAGTTCCGCGTCACATAGTCGCCGGCAACGATATCGACGATCACATCGACCCCGCGACCTTCGGTGCCGCGCAGCACTTCCTCGACGAAATCCTGCTCGGTGTAGTTGATCGCCAGGTCAGCGCCGAGGCGCAGGCTGGCCTCGCGCTGGGCCTCGCTGGAGATCGTGGTGAAGATTTTCGCCGCGCCGAAGGCCTTGCCCAGCATGGTCGCGGCGGTGCCGATGCCGGAGGCGCCACCGTGGACCAGCAGCGTCTCGCCGGCCTTGAAGCCACCGCGCTGGAACAGGTTGACCCAGACGGTCATGAAGGTTTCCGGCAGCGCCGCCGCTTCCTCCATGCCCAGGCCGTCGGGCAGGTGCAGGGTGGTGCGCTCGTCGGCCACCGCGAACTGCGCGTAGCCGCCGCCGGGAATCAACGCCATCACCGCCTCGCCGACGGCGAAGCGGCTGACCTCGCTGCCGACCGCCCGCACCGTGCCGGCGATCTCCAGGCCGGGAATGTCCGAGGCGCCGGGTGGCGGGTCGTACACGCCCTTGCGCTGAAGCACGTCGGGACCGTTGACGCCGGCGGCGCGGACTTCGACCAGGACCTCGCGCGGGCCGGGCGTCGGCAGCGGCCGGCTGGTCGCCACCAGTACCTCGGGGCCGCCGGGCCGGGCGATCTCGATGGCGGTCATTCGTTCGGGAAATCGGTTCGTGCTGCTCATCGCATGCTCCTGGGAAAGTGGTTCGGACCTGGTTCGCATGGTAATCAGCGCGGATGCCGTGGTCGCGCAGCGCTTTTTCATTATACTGATGCGAAAATGCATCAGGACAACCGCCATGAATTGGGACGACACCCGCGTCTTCCTCGCGCTCTGCCGCGAGCACACCCTGCGCGGCGCTGCCCGCGCGCTTCACGTCGACCAGGCCACGGTGGGCCGGCGGCTGGCGTCGCTGGAGGCGGCGCTGGGCTCGACCCTGTTCCTGCGCACCTCGTCCGGCTACCTGCTGACCCCGGCCGGCGAGGCGGCCTTCGAACTGGCCGAGAAGATGGAGCGCTCGGCCCTGGAGTTGCTGCGGCGGACCCGCGGGATGGACCACCGACTGTCCGGCGAGGTGCGGTTGTCCACCACCGACTCCCTGGCCGTCGACTTCGTGCTACCCGCCCTGGGCCGCCTGCACCTTGAACACCCGGATATCCGCGTGCTGCTCGACAGCGCTTCGGCCGTGGTCGACCTGCCCAAGCGCGAGACCGACATCGCGATTCGCACCCTGCGGCCGGAAAATCCCGATTTGATCCTGAGAAAACTCGCCAGTTGGCCCATGGGCCTGTTCGCTTCCGCGGACTACCTGCGGCGCAACGGCGTGCCGGTGCCCGGCGAGCGTTTCCGCGGCCACGACCTGGTGATGTACGAACCCTATTGGCACAGCCAGCGCGAACTGACCCTGGGCGGCGAGCCGATCCGCGACGGCCGGGTGGTCATCGCGGTGAATTCCAACATGATGGTGCGCCAGGCCCTGGCGCGCGGCCTGGGGCTCTGCGAGCTGCCGCTGTACATGGGCGAGCGCGACGGACTGGTGCGGGTCTGGCCGCAGCGCGAGCGACGCCGGCCATACGAGGTGTGGATGGTTACCCACAAGGACCTGCGCCACACCGCGCGGGTCCGCGCGGTGATCGAGCGGTTGGTGGAGGCGTTCGCCGAAGCGCCGGCCTGAGCCTGCAACGCCGGCGCCGGGTTCCGGTCGAATGCGGCGGCGCGCCGCGGAATCGCGCATCATAGGCGCCATCAGATCGAGGAGATTTCCATGGCAATCCCAAGCATCCCGCGTTTGGCCGTACTGACGCTCGGGCTGGCGCTCGCAGCGGCCGCCAGTGCCGCCGACGAGGCGCAACTGGTCGAGGCGATCAACGCCTACCGTGGCCAGGTGCAGTCCTGCGGCGGGCAGGCCAGCGGCGAACTGCCGCCGCTGGCCGCCGACCCGCGCCTGGCCTTGCCGGTGAATGCCGCCGGCGACCTGCAGCAGGCGATGGCACAGGCCGCCTACCCGATGGTCAACGTGCAGTCGATCAGCCTTTCCGGGCCGCGCGATGCCGGCGCGGCGATGAAGGCGCTGCAGGAAAGCTTCTGTCGCGTGGTGCTCGACCCGCAGTTCGTCGACGTCGGCGTCAGCCGCCAGGACCGCGACTGGCGCATCGTCCTCGCCCGGCCATTGCTGCGCGGTGGCATGGGCGATTGGCAGGCGGAAGGGCAGAAGCTCCTGGAACGGATCAATGCCGCCCGCGGGCAAGCCCGCCAGTGCGGTGGCAAACCTTACGCAGCGGCCCAGCCGCTGGCCTGGAACGCCACCCTTGGCGGCGCCGCCGAAGCGCATTCGCGGGCGATGGCCAACGGCAATTTCTTCGACCACCTCGACCGCGACGGCCGCACCCCCGGCGACCGCGCCGAGCTGGCCGGCTACAGCGGCGGGCTGGTCGGCGAAAACATCGCCGCCGGCCAGGACGGGGTGGACAAGGTGGTCGACGGCTGGCTGGCCAGCCCGGGCCACTGCGCCAACCTGATGAACCCCGGCTACCGCGAGCTGGGCGCGGCCTACGCCACCGATCCGAAGAGCGACGCGGGAATCTACTGGACGGCCATGTTCGGTTCGCCCTGAAGTCTCCGCGCCCGGAGCTGACGAAGGGCTGGGCGCCTTCCGCAAACGAAAAACCCGGCGCCATGGCGCCGGGTTCCCTTTCAGCCTGTCCCGCCCTCAATGCGGCGCATTGAGAGTCAGGCGCATGTGCCGGTTGACATCCTTGTACAGCAGGTAGCGGAAGCGCCCCGGGCCGCCCGAATAGCAGGCCTGCGGGCAGAAGGCGCGCAGCCACATGAAGTCGCCGGCCTCCACCTCGACCCAGTCCTGGTTCAGGCGGTACACCGCCTTGCCTTCCAGCACGTACAGGCCGTGCTCCATCACGTGGGTCTCGGCGAAGGGGATCACGCCGCCCGGCTCGAAGTTGACGATGTTGACGTGCATGTCGTGGCGCATGTCGCTCATGTCGACGAAGCGGGTGGTGCTCCAGCGGCCTTCGGTGTCCGGCATCACCAGCGGCTGGATGTCCTGCTCGTTGGTGACGAAGGCTTCCGGCAGCGGTACGCCGTCGACCTTCTGGTAGTGCTTGCGGATCCAGTGGAAGCGGGTGTGCTGGCCGGTGGTATTGCGCACCTTGTAGTCGGCGCCCGGCGGAATGAAGGCGTAGCCGCCCGGCTGCATGGCGTGGACCTGGCCCTGCAGGGTCAGGCTCAGCTCGCCCTCGACGACGAACAGCACGGCCTCGGCGTTGGGATCCTGCTCCGGTTTGTCGCTGCCACCGTTGGGCGCCAGTTCGACGATGTACTGCGAGAAGGTCTCGGCGAAGCCGGACAGCGGGCGGGCGATCACCCACATGCGCATGTTGTCCCAGAACGGCAGGTGGCTGGTGACGATATCGCGCATCACCCCCTTGGGTATCACGGCATAGGCTTCGGTGAACATCGCCCGGTCGGTGAGCAGCTCGGTCTGTGCCGGGTGCCCGCCGTGCGGCGCGTAGTAGCTGGACTTGGACATGGAGCGTTTCCTCGTTGTTGTCTTGCTGCCGGCTCACGCGCCGCCGGAGCGAAACGGGCGGGCGCGAGCCGTTGCTGACGGCAACGATATCCAGCGCCTGGCGCATGCACAAATTAAATGTTGGAATCCAGCATATTCATTTTTCGAATGCGGGGCGGCTCCGGGTATCTTCCGCCAGCACCCGCGACAGCACGCGCGCCAGCGCCTTCACCATCGGATCCGCCGCCGGCCGGTGCAGCAGCGCCACTTCGAACACGTCCACCGCCGGCAGCCCGGCGTTCTTCGGCAGTACCGCATGGCCTGCGCTCACCGCGCGCAGCGGCAGCAGGCCGATGCCCATGCCGTCGGCGATGGCCGATTGCAGACCGCTGAGGCTGGAACTGGTGAAGCTGATGTGCCAGCGCCGGCCGACCGCTTCCAGGGCGGCGATCATCTCGTCGCGGTAGACCCCGCGCGGCGGGAAGGTGACGATGGGCAGCGGGTCGAGGTCGATGCAGGGGTTCCTGGCGCTGTCCACCCAGCATGTCTTTTCCGGCCAGCAGGCCAGTGCCTCGCGGCTGGCGCGTCGCTGCTTGAGCAGCACCAGGTCCAGTTCGCCGCGGTCGTAGCTGGCGCTGAGGTCGCGGCTCATGCCGCTGGTGACTTCCAGCTTGACCTGTGGATAACGCCGGTTGAAGGCCGCCAGTCGCTCGGTGGTACGGCCGGCGGCGAAGTCGTCCGGCACGCCGATACGTACCGTCAGCGCCACCGTGGCGCCGGATAGCGCCTCGGCCAGTTCGTCGTTCAGTGCCAGCAGGCGGCGGGCATAGCCGAGCAGCGTATCGCCGGCGTCGGTCGGCAACACGTCGCGGTTGCCGCGCTCCAGCAGGCGGTGTCCGGCCATTTCCTCCAAGCGGCGAACCTTCTGGCTGACGGTCGACTGGGTCGAGTGCAGGCGCGCGGCGGCAGTGGTGAAGCTGCCGCAGTCGGCCACCGTGACGATGGCGCGGAGCAGGTCGAGGTCGAACAGGCGGCTATTCGATTTTTCACTGTCACTCATGGTCGTATCGCATTTTCGAATGTCGTCGCCGCTTTTAGCAGGCCGTGCCGTCAGCGGCAACCGCTCAGCGTCGACGCAGCGTGCCCAGCGGTCGACCAATGCGCTGGAAGCGGCGGGAAACCCGCCAGGCGGTCATGCATGCGCCAGGAACAGGACCGCGGAGCGCTACTCGGGCACCTCGACGTTGACCTGCAGCGCGTCGTGGCGCCAGTACTCCAGGTCGCAGTCGATCAGGCGGCCCGCCTGGTCGCGGTTGATCCGCACGATCTGTAGCGCCGGGCTGCCCACCGAGACCCGCAGCGGTCCCGCGGCCTCCGCCGGGAGGATGGTCGGGACCATTTCGAAGCGCACCCGGCCGTAGCGGATGCCGTAGTGGTTGGCGTAGAGATCGGTCAGCGAGCGAGTCAGGTCGAAGCGCTCGATGCCGGGAAAGTAGGCGGGATTCAGGTAGTGCTCGACGTACAGCACCAGCCGCCCGTCGACCCGCCGCGCCCGGCGGATCTGGAACACCCGCGACAGCGCCGGCAGCTCCAGGCGCTGGCAGATGTCGACGCTGGCCGGGATCATCGCCGCGCCGAGCACCTCGGTCTCCGGCACCCGGCCCTGGTCGGCGACCATCGCGTGGAAGTGGCTGCGCACCAGCGGGTTGTACAGCAGCCGCTGCGGCGAGACGAACCAGCCGCGGCGTTCCTCGCGGTAGATCAGGCCCTGGTCCTCCAACTGGCCGAGCGCCTCGCGCAGGGTGATGCGGGTGGTCGAGAACAGCTCGCTCAACTGCCGTTCGCTGGGCAGCTTGCTGCCGCGCGCGAGCAGGCCGCGCTCGATCTGCTCGCGCAGGGACTGGTAGATCACCGTCAGGGGGCGGGACGGCTCGTCGCGCATATCGACGCTTCTCCGCTGGGGCTCCGGGGGGCTACAGGGTAATGCTTCCGGGCCGCCGGCGGTATAGCGCGGCGCGCCTTCTCAGCGCCATTGCAGCACCGGCCAGCCGGCCTCGCGGGCGTGCCCGAGCAGCGCCGGGTCGGGGTTCACCGTGTGCGGCCGGTCGACCCGCGAGAGCAGCGGCAGGTCGTTGCGCGAGTCGGAATAGAAGGTCGCGCCGGCCAGCGTCTCGCCCTCCTGGGCCAGCCAGGCGTCGAGGCGACGAACCTTGCCCTCGCGGTAGGTGAGGGTGCCGCGGGTGCGCCCGGTGTAGAGGCCGTCGCGCTCCTCGATGTCGATCGCCAGCACCTCGTCCACCCCCAGCCGGCGGCCGATGGCGCTGACCAGGAAGTGCGCCGAGGCGGAGATGATCAGCAGGCGGTCGCCGGCCTGGCGGTGGCGTTCCAGGCAGCGCACGGCGTCGGCGTGGATGCGCGGCGCAACGATCCGCGCGACGAAATCCTCGACGGCGCCGGCGATTTCCGCCGGGGTGCGGCCGGCGATGGGCGCCAGGCTGAAGTCCATGTAGTCCTCCATGGCCAGCCGGCCCTCGGCATAGAGTTCCATGAGGCGGCGTTCCTGGTGCAGGAAGGCGGTTTTCTCGACCCAGCCCAGTTCGGTCATGTAGCGCCCCCAGAGGGTCGCGCAGTCGCCGTCGATCAGGGTGTCGTCGAGGTCGAAGAGGGCAAGTGGCATAGGCGGTTCCTTGTTCGCTAGGGATTGGCCCGGCACGCCTGGCGCCGGGCGGTGGTTCGGCGAGGTTTCAACGCGGCTTGCCGGCCGCCAGCAGCGGCCCGCCGGCATGCGCCTTCGGTTCGACGCGGCACGCGCCTGGCCGGCTGTTCCAGAACGGCACCAGCAGCAGGCTGGCGAGCAGCGCGGTGGCGGTGAACACGAAGAACACCGTGAGGGTGTCGAAGTAGCCCGGCAGCAGGCCGCCGAGGATCGCCCCGACCGAGCCGCAGCCGTTGACGAAGCCGGTGGCGGTGCCGGCCGCCTCGCTGGTGCCGAAGTCGATGGCGGCGGCGCCGCTGATCATCGAGTCCGGCCCGTAGAGGGTGACGCCCATCATGAACAGCAGGCCGACCACCAGGTACAGGCTGCCGCTCTGCATCGCCGGGACGAACAGCGCCAGGCTCACGGTCAGCGCCGCCAGGCTGAGCACGCAGGCCGGCATGCGGCGGGCGCCGAACAGCTTGTCCGAGGCCAGGCCGATGAGGATCGGCCCGGCCAGCCCGGCGACCTCGAAGGCCGAAGGCACGATGGCCGAGGCGACCTTGCCGATCTCCGGCATGCGTTCGTAGATGATCACCGGGCCCCAGAGCAGGATCGCGTAGCGCGCCGGCTTGAGCAGGAAGTAGGCGATGCCGAGGACCAGCACGTGGGGATTCCTGAGCGCCTTCAGCAGGGCGCCGGAATGGCTCGGCCGGGGCGCGTTGGCGGGGGGCGCGGCCTCGGCCTCCACGGGCGGCAGGCCGACGTCCTGCGGACGGTTGCGCTGGAGGAAGAAGAACAGCACGGCCACCGCCAGCACCACTCCCGCCGAGGACAGGAAGGCCATGCGCCAGTCATGCGTCAACCGGTAGGCGCACCAGCCGGCGAACGGCGTCGCCACCAGCCCGCCGAAGGCGTAGCAGGTACTCCACAGGCCGAGCACGCGGCCTCGCTCGTAGGTGGCGAAGAAGGCGCCGATGTTCTTGCACAGCCCCGACCAGCCGGTGGACTGCGCCAGGCCCTGGACCACCATGCAGGCGGCGAAGATCGGCAGGGTGGCGAAGGTACCCATCACCAGCGCCGCCAGCGCCGAGGTGAGCAAACCGCCGAGCACCACCACGCGGGTGCCGAAGCGGTCGGCGAACACCCCCCACATGAACTGGCCCACGGCGTAGGCGGCCAGGTAGAGGGCATCGAGATCGGCCATGGCGCTCTTGTCGAGCTCGAAGGAGGGGTCTTCGGCGATGCCGAGCTTGGCCACCGAGAAGGCCTTGCGGGTGAAGTAGAAGGCGGCGTAGGCCAGCCAGGTGATGACGAAGATCTGGATGCGCCAGCGCTGGAGCGATTGCCAGCCACGGTGCAGGGTACCGTTGTGGTTGTTCATGTGGGTCCCTATGGGTCTAGACAGTGCGGGGAGGTTGTTCTTGTTGTGCTGCTGCAAAGCTGTCCGGATGCATGGTCTAGGCCAGATGCCTTTCCCATGACTTTTTTCGTGCGCAAGGTTGGCTGTCGACGCGCTCCTGCTCGGTCCTGCCGAGGCTGAGATGGATTGTGAAGGCTTGGTGGCGGTACGTGGCGCCGATCCGGTCAGGCTGGGCCGGCTGGCGAAGGTCAATCTAGCACTGGGTATTTTTATGGTCTAGACCAAAAGCAGGGCGAAACGATTCGATTTTTTCGAGGGATTGCCTGGGATTGGTGCATTTTCTTGTCCTGGCGGCACCTTTGGGCGGGACTTTTCTACGTATTTTCAAGAAATTGGAATAGACCAGATTTTCGATGATACGCCAGCGCCTCTGGTGCGCCGTGCGCCGCCGCTGGATGGCCGCGTGTCGCGGCGCTCGGCTAGACTGCGGGACCTCGCGCCGGATCGGACCGCCATGCTGAGAAACGTCACCGACCTAGACCTGCGTCTGTTGCGCATCTTCGCCTGCGTGGTGAAGTGCGGCGGTTTCACCGCGGCCCAGGCCGAGCTGAACATGAGCCAGTCGAACATCAGCATGCACATCGCCAGCCTGGAGAAGCGCCTCGGCTACCGGCTCTGCGAGCGCGGCAAGGGCGGTTTCCGACTGACCGCCAAGGGTCGCCGGGTGCTGGAGGCTTCGCGAACGATGTTCGACGCCATCGGCCTGTTTCGCGACCAGGCGCAGGCGTTGTCCGGACGTTTGGTCGGGGAGCTGTACCTGGGCCTCGCGGACAATCTCGCGACCTTGCCCCAGGCCCGTTTCGGCGATGCGCTGGCGCGCTTCCAGCGGCGCGACCAGGATGTTCAACTGAACCTTTTCGTCAATTCGCCCACCGAGCTGGAACTGGCGGTGATCGAAGGCGAGCTGGACCTGGCGATCTCCTATTTCAGCCGTTCGCGGCCGAGCCTCGAATACCGCCCGCTGTATCGCGAAGAGATCGGCGTGTTCTGCGGCGATCGCCATCCGCTGTTCGCCGAGGCGCAGCCGACCCTGGAGCGGATCGCCGCCTGTGACTGGGTGATGCACGGCTTCCTGCCGGAAAACCTGGTCCTGCCGCTACGCCCGTCGCGCAGCCGCGCCACCGCCTACCACATGGAAGCGGTCGCCCATGCCGTGCTGGCCGGCACCCACCTGGGCTACCTGCCGACCCATTACGCCGAAGCCTGGATCGAGCGTGGGCGGATGCGCGCGCTGTTGCCGGAGCGGCTGAGCTACCCGGTGGAGCACAGCATGATCGTCTATGCCGGGCGCCCCCTCAGCGAAGCCGCCCGCGCCTTCATCGACGACCTGCTGCAGGTCCACGGCCTGGGGTCCTGAGCGCTCAGGCGAGAGTCCCGGCCACCGCCTGGCGGTAGATGCGCGCATAATCCCGGGCATCGAGCGGCAGGGCGTTGGTCGCCGAGGACGACAGGTCGGCCAGCGCCTGCTCGCCCACCCATTGCGCGTCCTCGCCATCCAGGCCGAGGGCGGCGAGGTTCGCCGGGATGCCGATGCGCGCGCGCAGTTCGAGGATCCACGCCAGCAGGCCGTCGAAGCTCGCTTCGTCGAGTTCCAGGTAGCGCGCCAGGCGCGCGGCGTCGGCTTCTATCGCCGGGCGGTTGGCCAGCAGAACGTAGGGCAGCAGCACGGCGTTCAGCAGGCCGTGGTGCAGGTGATGGCGAGCGCCCAGCGGGTGGGCCAGGGCGTGGACCCCGCCAAGCCCCTTCTGGAATGCCACTGCGGCGCTGGCCGAGGCTACCAGCATGCCTTCCCGGGCGGCGAGGTCGTTGCCGTCGCGCACGGCGTTTTCCAGGTGCTGCCTGACCAGGCGCACGCCTTCCAGGGCGATGCCCGCCGACATCGGATGGTAGAGCGGCGAGAACAGCGCCTCCAGGTGATGGGTGAGGGCGTCCATGCCGGTGGCGGCGCTCAGCGCCGGCGGCAACCCGCGGGTCAGGCGCGGGTCGAGGAATACGCAGGCGGCCAGCAGCTCGCGATGGCCGACGACCCGCTTGATGCCCAGTTGCGTGTCGGTCAGCACCGCCTCGCGTCCCAGTTCCGAGCCGGTGCCGGCGGTCGTGGGCAGCGCCAGCAGCGGCGGCAGGCCGAGCAGCGGGTAGTCGGCGAGGGTCGGATAGCTGCGCAGCGTCTGTGTCCATTCGAAGCGTTCGAGGCCGTGCGGATCGCGGCTGAGCAGGGCGATTCCCTTGGCCGCGTCGAGGGCGCTGCCGCCGCCGAGAGCGATCAGCGCGTCATGCCCGCCAGCCTCGAAGCGCCTGGCGCCGCCGTGGACTTCAGCGAGGCTGGGGTTGCTCGACAGTTCGTGGAACAGGTCATGGTCGATGCCGGCGCGTTCCAGGCACTCGCGCACCAGGCGCAGGGGCTCCAGGGCGAGCATGCCGGGATCGGTGACCAGCAGGGGCCGGCGTGCGCCCGCCAGCGCGCAACGCCTCGGCAGTTGTTCCAGGGCGCCGACGCCGCAGAGGATATCGGTGGGGTAGTTCCAGTAATGCAGGTCGCTCATGGCGATGCTCCGTGAAAGCAGGATGAGCCGGGCCCCGCCGGGCGCGAAGCCAGCGTGCGGGAACAACCGGAGGAGGCGCCGGAACGGCCGGCGCGTGCGGGTCAGTCCGCCGGCGGAGCGGCGAAGCTGAGGCTGGTGGCGATGCGCCGATGCGGCTTGGCGATGAGCATGTAGAGCAGGCCGAACGCGGCCAGCGCGGAGAACACCACGACCACCGCCCAGACCTGGAACCAGGGCGCGTCGGGCGGGGCGAGGCTGGCCCGCGGCCAGGCGACGTTGAGCGCCTCGAACGACAGCCAGGCGACTGCCAGGACGTTCACCGCCAGCCCCGCGCGTCCCAGGCGCAAGGCGCCCTTGTCCGGGTCCCAGCGGCCGACGAGGCGGGCCCAGAGAGCGCAGGCGGCGACGATCAGGAAGACCACGAAGAAACCGCCGCTGCCGAACGCGATCAGCGTGCCGACCGCCGTGGCGTTCAGCCCCAGGGCCAGGCCGAGGCTGGCCAGCAGCGTGCTGCAGACCATCGCCGCCATCGGCACCTTGCGCCGGTCGACCCGGCGCAGCAGGGCGGAGCCGGGCAGGATGGCGTCGCGCGCCATGCCGAAGATCGCCCGGCCGATGTAGGTCTGCACCGACACCACGCAGGCGACGAAGGCGATCAGCACCACTGCGACGAAGGGCCGCTCGGCCCAGGCGCCGAAGGCGTCCACCACCGCCGGGGTGACCGGGTCGACCACCTGGCCGCTGACCACCGCGCCGATGTCCTGGTAGGACAGGGTCACGGCGAAGGCGGTGAGCATCACGGTGAATCCCACCACCAGCATCGAGCGCAGGATCGCCCGGGGAGTGGAGACGCGGGCATCGGTGGTTTCCTCGGAAATCTGCGAGCAGGCGTCGAAGCCGAGGAAAGCCCAGCCGCCCACCGCCAGCGCGGTCAGCACGCCGTCCAGGTAGGAACCGTCCGCATCGCCTGTGCCGCCCGGGCCGCTGAACAGCAGATCGAGCGGATGGTTGCGGAAGAACAGCAGCAACAGCACGCCGATACCGATGGAGGCGATGGCCTCGGCGACGATCCCGGCATTGACGAAGTACTTCAGCGGGTTGATCCCCAGCAGATTCACCGCCAGGCCCAGCGCCAGCAGCAGCGCGCCGCAGAGCACCTGGCCGTTGGCCGACGGCGGCGCGCCGGTCGCCAGCAGGCCGAGCCAGAAGCCACCGAGGTAGGCCACGGTAGTCAGCGAGGCCAGCGCCGAAGCCAGGTAGAGGAAGCCGGTGAACCAGGCCAGGCGGTCGCCCACCAGGCGCCGCACCCACTGGTAGCAGCCGCCGGCCAGCGGAAACTGCGAGGACAGCTCGGCGTAGACCAGCGCCACGCCGAACTGCAGCAGCAGGCACAGCGGCACCACCCAGACCCAGGAGGGGCCCATGCTCATGGCGCCGAGGGACATCACCGAGTAGATGCCCACCACCGGCGAGATGGTGGCGAAGCCGACGGAAAAGGACGACCACAGGCTCAGCCCGCGCTCCAGTTCCTGGCGATAGCCGTGGGCCGCCAGCAGGCGTTCGTCGCGGGAGGCATCGCGGAGATCAGTCATGGCGGTCTCCGGGCGAGCGCTGCGGGGAAGGGGAAAGGCGGATGCCACCGATGCGATGGGTGAGCATGGAGAGTCCTCGTCGGCTATTGGAATTGTTATGGCCGCTTCCGGGACGAGCGAAAGCGTGGCAGACGCAGGTTAGGCGGATTACCTATCAGGATGAATTCATATTCGATTGGGCTGGCATCAGGAAAACCTGATGTATGGCCAGGCCCCGAGAAGGCCGGCTCCTGCGAAGGGAGCCGGCCGGTCGCGGCAGTTACTTCAGGTCCTCGCGCGGCGGTTTGCCGGGCTGGCTGGCGTAGTCCGGCAGGGCGCTGATCGCCTGTTCCTTGTCGGGGATGCTGGACGGGTCGAGGTCGCCGCCGACGTTGCGCGGGTCGGTGGGGATCGCCGAGGGAATCACCACGGTGCGCTCGGCCAGCGGCCAGCCGAGAATGGTCTCCAGGCGCCCGCCTTCCTCCTCGGGGCCGGTGATGGCGTCCAGGCGCAGCGGCAGCGGATGGCCGATCAGCCGTTCGACCTCGCCCGCCGCCTCCGGCGCGGCCAGGGTCAGGCCGGTGCGGTAGAAGCCCGGCAGACTCCAGCGCGGCACATAGACCCGCAGCAGGGCACCGTTGCGGATCCGGCCGCGCGCGTCGGGTTCCTGGTCCTGGGCGTAGCCGTAGGCCAGCGCCGGATCGCCGGCGATATAGAAACCGCGCCAGATCGCGTCGAGGTCCTGGCTGCGCGCGCGCACCCCGCCGAAGACGATGCTTTGCGCCGCTTCGAGGAAGGTGCCGTGGTAGCCGACGAACACATAGCCGCGCTCCTCCAGTTGGCGGTGCGCCTGGAGCAGCCGCTCCACCGTCCAGTTCTGCGTGCCGCGGGTGCTGAAGCTGACGTCGCCGCCGTCGCCGAGGAACTCCGCGCCAGTGGGATAGTTGCGCTCCAGCAGGGCGTCGCCGCTGTCCGCCGGGCCCGCGCATTCACCGGCGGCGACCGGGCAGGTCAGGCTCACCACGTCGGCGCTGGCCGCGCCGGCCTCGTCGTTGCCGGTGCCCTGCCGGACGAAGCGCTCGCTCTCGGCGGCGGCCAGGGTCAGGGCCAGACGGGCCTGCTCCGGCTGCTCGCGGATCGCTTCGCCCAGGTCGCCGCCGCTGCCGGGGCTGGCCAGGGCGTTGCGGATCACCTGGTCGACCTGGTTCCACGACAGTCGCGCCGCCAGGTAGAGGGCGACCAGCCGCTGCACCGGATAGCCGCACTGCTCCAGTTGTTCCCAGCCGCGCGGCTGGCGATGACGAGTGAAGGTCTCCAGCGGCAGGTGGCAGGCCTGGTGCGCGGTCAGCGCGGCCAGGCTGCCGCCCTCGGGGAAATGCAGGCGATGACTGATGACCGTGGGCTTGATGTCCAGGTCATGCTTCGCCGGGTTGCCGGCGAGCACCCGGTAGATCTTGCCTTCCCAGGTATCGTCGAGGTTGCAGCGCTGCTGGGCGAGGTAGTTGTAGACCCCGTCCAGCGGGTCGAGCAGGCACAACACCTTGCCGCTGGCCCATTCGCTCCAGCGCTTTTCCCGGCGCGGCTGGGCCTGAGCCATGACCACGCTGACCCCGGCATGGCTGATGGCGAGCGTCGGCTGCATCTCGTTGCTCTCGTGCGCCCTGACGAAGAAGGTGGCATCGCGCGCCAGCTTCGCCAGCAACTCGTCGCCCATCTCGATGGTGTAGATCGGCGACATGTGGCTGAGCTGGTTACCGGCGTTCAGTTCGTGGATGAACACCTTGATGTTCGAGGGCTTCTCGTGGCCGATCGGTACCAGCCAGTTCAGCGACCAACTGCCGCGCGCCTGGCGCGTGTAGCTGTAGCGCACCGGCTTGTTCGGCTCGACGCCGCCTTCGAGGCGGATGGTCAGGCCGTCGCTGGTGATGCTGAGGGCGTTGTCGATGGCCAGCTTGAGCGCGTCGTTGCCGCCCTCCAGGACCATGGAGTAGTGCAGCACGCCCTGGCCGTTGGTGTCGGCGATGGCCGGGTCGACGCTCATGCGGCTGGAACGCACGCCGTCCTTGAGGTCGAGCACGCAGGCCTTGGCGCATTCGTTCCAGAGGTCGAAGGCTTCCTCGGCGGCGGACGCGAACGAGCCGCCGGCGAGCAGGCCGAGGCTGGCGACCAGGGGGATCCAATGGGGTATCAGGTGCATCGCGATGGCTCCTGTGATGGGTGAAGGATGAGGCTGATCGAGCGGTTGGTTTTTCTTGTCGGGCGAGCCGGCGGAGAGCGGCGGGGCGTCTAGGGTGCGGGTTGCGGGGAGGCTGGCGGGGAGCGGAAGAGGGCTTTTATGGGATTTATGAACTGGATTGCAGAGTGGTGAATGTGCGAACGGGAGGCTTGCCGATCGGCGTGTGCATGCAGGGCGTCCATCTCGGCCTGGTGGTGACAGCCCGGCCTGTCAGTCAGGCGCCTGACAACCCAGGGTGACGACCAGTTCGCGGCCGCTCGCCAAGCCGGCGTCCGCCGCCAGGGTCAGCGTGCGCGGCGTGTCCTGGCGACTATCGAGCAGCCCCTCTTGAAGCACGAAGCTGTCGGCGCTGGCGCCCCTGGCCAGCAGCCGATATCGCACCAGCGCCGAGGTACAGCCGCATTCGCCTGTGGAGCGCCGGGCCTCAAGGGTGAATGGCAGGTGCAACTGGCCCTCCGCCGTGTGCGGTGCACCGAGCCGGGCGGCAAGGCAGGCGGAGAGGGCATTGTCGAGCGTCGCCGCGTCGGCGAATGGGGCGGCCAGGCAGAGGCTGCCGAGGAGCAGAGCTTTGGCGTCCATGTCGGGGGTTCGCTGGGGATGGAAAGGGCATCATGGCTGAGGTGGCTTTATTCGTCGAACGATGGCTGGCCCTGCCGGTATATCGGCCAGGACTTCATGCGCTGCGGAAATGGCCTAACCAGGTGCAGCGGCTTGCAATCAAAAACGCTGGGCTCGCAATCAGCGTGGCTTTGTCCGGAAGCTCGCGAAGGGGCGGCATGGATGAATTTTGAAAGTGGGAGTTCGTTAATGAACCGAAGGTATGCGGCTTCCGTGACTGGCAGGGATAGATGAGGTTTGCGTGCAGAAAATGACCGCTGGATGGGCGCATGCGCAAACGAGGTCGTTTCGTAGAAGGGAATGGCCAAGGATGGGCCTTCTGGGTCATTGGATACGGGATATTGCAGTTTGATTGAAGTGTATTTCCAGTGTATTGGCGCTCATCTGGCAAGGGGTGTTTAAAAAGGCTAATTCGACGTAAATAATCAGCCATGCACTCATGGAAGTAGGAGATACATATGGCACGACCCATTGCTGACCTTATCCACTTCAACTCTACAACTGTTACGGCAAGCGGAGACGTTTATTACGGCCCTGGGGGAGGTACCGGCATTGGCCCCATTGCCAGACCTATAGAGCACGGCTTGGATTCGTCCACTGAAAATGGCTGGCAAGAGTTTGAAAGTTATGCTGATCTGGGCGTTGACCCCAGACGCTATGTTCCTCTTCAGGTTAAAGAAAAACGCAGGGAGATCGAGCTTCAGTTCCGAGATGCCGAGAAAAAACTTGAGGCGTCGGTACAAGCCGAGCTGGATAAGGCTGATGCCGCTCTTGGTCCGGCAAAGAATCTTGCACCATTGGACGTCATCAACCGCAGTCTGACCATCGTTGGAAACGCCCTCCAGCAAAAGAATCAAAAACTACTGCTGAATCAGAAGAAGATTACCAGCCTGGGTGCAAAGAATTTCCTTACCCGTACGGCGGAAGAGATCGGTGAACAAGCGGTGCGAGAAGGCAATATTAACGGGCCTGAAGCCTATATGCGCTTCCTCGACAGGGAAATGGAAGGTCTCACGGCAGCTTATAACGTAAAACTCTTCACCGAAGCGATCAGTAGTCTCCAGATCCGCATGAATACGTTGACCGCCGCCAAAGCAAGTATTGAGGCGGCCGCAGCAAACAAGGCGCGTGAACAAGCAGCGGCTGAGGCCAAACGCAAAGCCGAAGAGCAGGCCCGCCAGCAAGCGGCGATAAGAGCTGCCAATACCTATGCCATGCCGGCCAATGGCAGCGTTGTCGCCACCGCCGCAGGCCGGGGTCTGATCCAGGTCGCACAAGGCGCCGCATCCCTTGCTCAAGCGATCTCCGATGCGATTGCCGTCCTGGGCCGGGTCCTGGCTTCAGCACCCTCGGTGATGGCCGTGGGCTTTGCCAGTCTGACCTACTCCTCCCGGACTGCCGAGCAATGGCAGGACCAAACGCCCGATAGCGTTCGTTACGCCCTGGGCATGGATGCCGCTAAATTGGGGCTTCCCCCAAGCGTAAACCTGAACGCGGTTGCAAAAGCCAGCGGTACCGTCGATCTGCCGATGCGCCTGACCAACGAGGCACGAGGCAACACGACGACCCTTTCGGTGGTCAGCACCGATGGTGTGAGCGTTCCGAAAGCCGTTCCGGTCCGGATGGCGGCCTACAATGCCACGACAGGCCTGTACGAGGTTACGGTTCCCTTTACGACCGCAGAAGCGCCGCCACTGATCCTGACCTGGACGCCGGCGAGTCCTCCAGGAAACCAGAACCCTTCGAGTACCACTCCGGTCGTACCGAAGCCGGTGCCGGTATATGAGGGAGCGACCCTTACACCGGTGAAGGCTACCCCGGAAACCTATCCTGGGGTGATTACACTACCGGAAGACCTGATCATCGGCTTCCCGGCCGACTCGGGGATCAAGCCGATCTATGTGATGTTCAGGGATCCGCGGGATGTACCTGGTGCTGCGACTGGCAAGGGACAGCCCGTCAGCGGTAATTGGCTCGGCGCCGCCTCTCAAGGTGAGGGGGCTCCAATTCCAAGCCAGATTGCGGATAAACTACGTGGTAAGACATTCAAAAACTGGCGGGACTTTCGGGAACAATTCTGGATAGCTGTGGCTAATGATCCTGAGTTAAGTAAACAGTTTAATCCTGGTAGTTTAGCTGTAATGAGAGATGGAGGTGCTCCTTATGTCAGAGAGTCAGAACAGGCTGGCGGGAGAATAAAGATCGAAATCCACCACAAGGTTCGAGTAGCAGATGGAGGCGGCGTTTACAATATGGGGAACCTTGTTGCAGTAACGCCAAAACGTCATATAGAAATCCACACGGGAGGGAAGTGATATGAAGTCCAAGATTTCCGAATATACGGAAAAAGAGTTTCTTGAGTTTGTTGAAGACATATACACAAACAATAAGAAAAAGTTCCCTACCGAGGAGTCTCATATTCAAGCCGTGCTTGAATTTAAAAAACTAACGGAACACCCAAGCGGCTCAGACCTTCTTTACTACCCCAACGAAAATAGAGAAGATAGCCCAGCTGGAGTTGTAAAGGAAGTTAAAGAATGGCGTGCTTCCAAGGGGCTTCCTGGCTTTAAGGCCGGTTAGTTGGCCATCAACAAGCCCCGTTTCGACGGGGCTTGTTCCATGTTGACGCTGCTCTATCTTGACAGTCTGTCCTGAATATTCTTGAAGACAATCACATTATGAGCCGCAACCACCGCAAAACACCCATCGTCGGGCGCACGAGCTGCCGTAGCGAGCTCTCCACGTTGGCCAGCAGCCCACCTCTCCCTACTGGAAAGTCAGGTCAATAACACTGGTGCCACGTAAGGATGGGCGTTCCTACTGGCCCCTCATACGCCAGGCTGCTACGGCAGATCGTGTCGCTAACCTCAAGGGACACAACCCGCAAGAACGCGCGTCCCTGAAAAAGCGCCTGCTGCGCAAGTGGATGAGCAAATGAGTACATCCAACATCCAGGCATTGGCCAGCACTGGGCACAGCTCGCCAAAGAAGCGGGATTCCGAGCCGACTATGACAGCACATCAACGCCAGAAACACATCTGGCCTGCGGAGTAACCCAAGAGTGGATTCGAGAACACATCGTTGCCACCAACGATATGCGCCTGTTCGGCCTGCTGCATTTGCTGGGTCAGGCATCGTTGCGCATGGAGCAAGCGTTGTGGCCGGAAGATTACGAGCGGATGACTCGTAAGGTCAAGGGAGTCCAGCGGGAAGCTGAAGGCGACAACGCCAAATCGTACATTTATGAAGAAGTCATGCAGATAAGGCAGGAGCGCTTCGATAAAGCACGACATAATTTGCAAGGGGTTTGTCATAGGTATCAAGGATCCAATTATTTTACAGTCCTGATACTAGTATTGTGGTTGTTCTCAAAGAGGATGGAATGTTTTTGTCAGGGTGGTATCTTGAGCCAGGAAGCAAACAGGGAAAAACTATTTTGAGAATGAGGTGCTTTAAATGAGCATGGCACTTATAGATCTTGCAAGAAATTTTTTGGATGAATCGTTAAGCGGAAAGAGTTTCACAAAAAAATTCTTTGAAATGTGGCGTAGCGAAGGTGCGTCAGGCTTGCTGAAAAAGGATGATGATAATCTTGGTGTAGTGGTCTACTGATCCCGGACACCGATTTAGGCGAAAATCCTCGCCGTGAGAGAGGTGTCTGATGAGCAAGCAACGACGTACGTTTTCCGCCGAGTTCAAACGAGAGGCCGCGGCCCTGGTGTTGGACCAAGGCTACAGCCATATCGACGCCTGCCGTTCGCTGGGGGTGGTGGATTCGGCCTTGCGCCGTTGGGTGAAGCAGCTCGAGGCGGAGCGCCAGGGTGTGACCCCGAAGAGCAAGGCGTTGACGCCTGAGCAGCAAAAGATCCAGGAGCTGGAAGCCCGGATCAACCGGTTGGAGCGGGAGAAAGCGATATTAAAAAAGGCTACCGCTCTCTTGATGTCGGACGAACTCGATCGTACGCGCTGATAGACCAGTTGAGTGAGCAGGAGTCGGTGGAAGTGGTCTGTTCAGCTTTCGATGTGGCGCGGTCTTGCTACTACGTCCACCGTCTTCGACGGCGGCGTGTCGATGCTCGCCGCGTGGCGCTACGCAGCCAAGTCAACCAGTTGTTCAGCCAGAGTCGGGGCTCGGCCGGCAGCCGCAGCATTCTGGGCATGCTGCGCGAAGAGGGCGTGACCATCGGCCGTTTCCGAGTGCGTCGGTTGATGCGTGAGCT
>NZ_JBQENS010000013.1:0-183648 GCF_052044465.1 Pseudomonas sp. 22490
ACGAGACGGTGCATGTGAAGCACGATCGCACCGAGACCGTGGACAACAACGAGACCATCACCATCGGCGTCGACCGCACCGAGAAGGTCGGCAACAACGAGAAGATCAGTATCGGCGCGAACCGCACCGAGGACGTCGGCAGCAACGAGACCATCAGCATCGGCGTCGACCGCACCGAGAAGGTCGGCAGCAACGAGAAGATCAGCATCGGTGCCAATCGCACCGAGGACGTCGGCAACGACGAGACCATCAGCATCGGCGCGAACCGTAGCGAGTCGGTGGGCAACAACGAGACGATCAGCATCGGCGCCGACCGCAGCGAGTCGGTGGGCGCCAACGAGACCATCGACATAGGCGGCAACCAGAGCACCAGCATCGGCAAGAACGAGTCGCGCAGCGTCGGCCAGGGCCGCGATACCTCGGTGGGCAAGGACGATAGCCTGGACGTGGGCAAGAGCTTCACGCTCAACGCCGGCGACTCGATCACCCTGGTCACCGGTGCCGCCAGCATCCGCATGAAGAAGGACGGCAGCATCGTCATCAGCGGCAAGAACATCACCATCGACGGATCCGGGGCGATCAACGTCAAGGCCGACAAGAACGTGGTGGTGAAGGGACGCAAGATCCTCCAGAACTGAAGCGGCGCAGAGCCAGGGAGTCAGCGCATGAGTGTCGAGATCCATCTACCCGGGGCCGCGACGGCCCTTCCCGCGCGCCTGGACGGTGTGGTCATCGGCGTCCTCCTCGACGTGCCGGACGCCGCCGCTCCGGTGGTCGCCTATCCCGGTTGCCCGAGCGAGCACGGCCTGGCGGCGGCCACCACCACCCAGCTCAGTCGCGCCGACATCGGCGCCCAGGTAGCGCTGATGTTCGTCGCCGGCGATCCGCGCCAGCCGCTGCTGATCGGCCGCATCCAGCGCCTGCCGCAGGAAGCGCTGGCGCAACTGGACGGCGAGCGCCTGGAGTTCAGTGCCGAACGCGAGATCGTCCTGCGTTGTGGCAAGGCCAGCATCACCCTGACCCGCGCCGGCAAGGTGATCATCCGTGGCGCCTATCTTTCCAGCCGCTCCACCGGGGTCAACCGGATCAAGGGCGGTTCGGTGCAGATCAACTGAGCGCGGCGGGCCCGACATGGAACTGTTGAACGCCACCCCGCTGGCCGCCGCCTACAACCAGGGGCTCGACGCCGAAGGCCGGGAGTCGCTGGTGGTGATCGCCAAGGGCAGTTTCGACCTGCCGCTGGACGGTCGCGAGGCGCGCCTGCTGGACGAGCAGCAGACGCTGCTGATGGTCGATGAATTCTATGGCGAGCCGGGGTTTTCCGCGCCGCGCCGGGAGTGCGAGTTCGTTCCCTTCAAGCCGTTCTGCGATGTGCTGGTGCTGGGCAGCGCCCAGGCGCCCGGCGGGCGGCCGGTACAGCAGTTGACCGCGGGCATCCGCGTCGGCCGGGTGAGCAAGGCGCTGGCGGTGCATGGGCCGCGCCAGTGGGAACCGGGATTGCTCGGTGCCGGCGCGGGCGTCGCGCAGCCGTTCCAGAGCCAGGACATTTCCTACGCCAGTGCCTTCGGCGGCAGCCATGCCTCGCCGGACAACCCCGGTTTCATGGATTGCTACATGGCCAATCCGGCCGGATGTGGCTGGTTTCCGCGCAGCGCCGACACCGCCGAGATCGTCGGCACGCCGATGCCGGCCACGGAAAAGCTCGGCGAGCCGGTGGACAGCCCCCACGGCCGCTTCACGCCGATGGCGCTCGGCCCGCTCGGCCGCCACTGGCAGGCCCGGGTCGGCTTCGCCGGCCGCTACGACGACGCCTGGTTGGCCGAGCGCTTCCCGTTCCTGCCCGCCGACTTCGACGAGCGCTACTTCCAGTCCGCGCCGGCCGACCAGTGGACCGACCATCTGCGCGGCGGCGAGGAGGTCCTGCTGCTCAACCTCACCGGCGAGGAGCGCGCGGCCTTCCGCGTGCCGCGCAGGGAGGTCCCGGTGACCTTCTTCCTGAAAAAGGGTGGCCACGAAACCGCGCAGGCACGGATCGATACCCTGCTGGTGGACTGCGACGCCCGTCGCGTGGAAGTCACCTGGCGCATTCGCCGGCCGTTGAAGCGCAACCTGTTCGAGATCGCCCAGGTGCTGGTCGGCAGCAAGTCCGCCGCCTGGTGGCGCGCCCGCGAGCTGGGCAAGGACTACTACCCCTCGCTTGCCGCGTTGGCACGCAGCCGCCAGGCCGAGGAGGACGAGGCATGAGCCAGGCCCTGAGCATCGTCGCCTCCGGCATGGTCAGCGCGGTCGGTCTCAGCGCGCCGGCCAGCTGCGCGGCGATCCGCTGCGCCCTGGACAACTTCCAGGAAACCCGTTTCATCGACCAGGGCGGCGAATGGTTGCTTGCCGCCAGCGTGCCGCTGGAGCAGCCNCGCCAAGCTGCTGAAGATGGCTGCGCGAGCCATCGACGAGGCCTTGCGCGGCCAGCCCGATCTCGATTGCACGGAGCTGCCGCTGCTGCTCTGCGTCGCCGAGGGCGACCGTCCCGGACGCTGCGCGGGGCTCGACGAGTCTTTCCTGCGTGACCTGGAAGGCGAGCTGGGACGACGCTTCCATCCCTCCTCGGCACTCATCGCCCGTGGCCGGGTCGGTGGCGCGGTGGCCCTGCTCAACGCGCGCAAGCTGATCCAGGGCGGCTGCCGGCAGGTCCTGGTGGCCGGCGTCGACTCCTTCGTCAGCGGCCCGACCCTGGCCGCCTACGAGGCCCGCGAGCGGCTGCTGACCAGCCAGAACTCCAACGGCTTCATTCCCGGCGAGGGCGCCGCCGCCGTGCTGGTCGCCGCGCCGCTCCACGAGGAGGCGCCGCAGTTGCTCTGCATCGGCCTCGGCTTCGGCGTCGAGAAGGCCACGGTGGAGAGCGAGGACCTGCCGCTGCGCGCCGACGGCCTGAGCCAGGCCGTGCGCGCCGCCCTCGCCGAGGCTGGCTGCGGCCTGGAGCAGATGGACTACCGGCTCACCGACATTTCCGGCGAGCAGTACTACTTCAAGGAGGCCTCGCTGACCCTGAGTCGCAACCTGCGCGTGCTCAAGCCGAAGTTCGACCTCTGGCACCCCGCCGACTGCATCGGCGAATGCGGCGCCGCCATCGGCCCGGCGTTGCTCGCCGTGGCCCTGGCCGCTTCGCGCAAGGGCTACGGCGACGGGCCGAACGTGTTCTGCCACCTGGGCAACGACGCCGGCGAACGCGCCGCCGCGCTGCTCAGCTATCGACGGGTGAGGGCTGCCTGATGGCCAACGAGGTGTACGCCAACAACATGGAGATCTCCTGCAAGGCGGCGAGCGGCAAGTCCATCGCGGCCTTCCCGGATGTCTGCTTCACCCCGCCGCAGGCGCCGCCGACGCCGTTGGGGGTACCGATCCCCTACCCCAATACCGGCCTGTCCAAGGACACCACCAAAGGCACCCGGACCATTCGCATCACCCGCAAGGAGGTGATGCTGAAGAACAAGAGCTACTACAAGACCAGCTACGGCGACGAGCCGGGGCGGGCGCCGAAGAAGGGCATCGTCACCAGCAAGATCAAGGGCAAGGTGTACTTCACCTCCTGGTCGATGAACGTCAAGTTCGAAAGCAAGAACGTGGTTCGCCACCTCGACCTGACCACCCACAACCACGCGTCCTTTCCTGGCAATACGCCGGTCTGGCCCTACCTCGACCAGGCCACCGTCGATGCTGGTGGTGGACCGTGCAGCAATGAAGTGAAGAAGGAGAAGAAGGATTGCGCTGACTTCAAGCCGCATGGCAGCAAGGATGCCTGCGCTGGCCTTGGTGCGGGCAAGCCTTCCGGCAAGAAGACCAGCAACGAAGCTGACCGACTGGCAGACAAGGTCGCTGCCCGAAAATGCCTGACCGCGCGCCGGTGTGCCCTGCAACCGTACAAGCCGAACAGTTGCTGCCCGCAGCAGACCGCTCACCACCTGATCGAGGCCAGCGCCTTGCACGACAAGGGACGTGGTGGAAAAGGCTCGGTACCCCTCAAGGGGATATCCAACTATTCGGAGAACAAGGCTCCTTGCGTCTGCGCGGAGGGCGTCAATCAGAACGTGGGTACCCACGGCCTCATGCACACGTTCCAGAGCGCCGCTGCCGCGAAGTCGCGCAGTGGAACCCTGCAATTGTCCAATGGCAGCTCCATCTCCGCGAAGAAGACCACCTACGGAACGGCGAAACGTCAATCCATGGCTGCCATGGGCAAGGTCTTTCCGCAGTCGAAATGCTCGAAGGAATGTCTGTCCGCTCAGCTCGACAACTATCACAAGCAGTGCGGAATCAACGCCAGAACACCCATCAAGGCCGTTGAAACCGGCCAGACCGACGTCACGGCTGCGACGCAGGCGATAAAGACCCGCAATGCGCGTCTTGGCGCCACGAGGAGTCGAGTCCGCTAGTGACCGTTACAGGAGATTGAAATGTTGAAGAAACTCTCGCCGATTTTCTCGAACATCACCGGCGTCGTCCGCTATCAGGACCTGGCGTACGTGGCCTCGGTATCCGACGAGATCCAGGAGCAGAACATAGCGCACAGCTATGTCACGGAGTGGGACTGCGGAACCTGGTGTGTTGCTGGCGAGGATGACGACATGCTGCCCTGGGAGATCGTGTCGGCCACGGTAGTGCACGAGCCAGTGGAACAAGCATTGTTTCTGGGCGCTCGGGGCCAGGTATTCTGCATGGGCTCCGGCGACATCCATGAAGAGCAGTTGCCCGACGGCGACGATGCCATCGGTGGCCGGGGCAATATGCGCGGCGTTGCCTGTATCGACGGGGTGGCCTATGCCTGCGGGATGGATCGACAGGTCTACCGGCGCTTCGACGAGAACGACTGGCGTGCCATCGACAGCGGCGCTCGGCCTCCGGCAGGCAGCGAAGCGGTGGTCGGATTCGAGGCCATCGGCGGCTTCGGTGCCAGGGAAATCTATGCCGTCGGCTGGGACGGGGAGATCTGGCAGTACGACGGCAAGCGCTGGCAGCCCCGGGAGAGCCCGACGAACTTGATCCTGACGGCGATCTGCTGCGCGGAAGATGGCTCGGTTTACGCCTGTGGACAGGCGGGAACGCTGCTGCGTGGACGCAACGACCACTGGGAGATCATCGCCCAGGACGATGTCGATGAAGACTTGTGGAGCCTCGCGTGGTTCGACGGCGCACTCTACGTGTCGAGCGCAACGGCGGTCTATACGCTGGTCGGTGGCCATCTCAAGGAGGTGGACTTCGGTGATGAGCAACCCCAACGCTGCTTCCACCTTAGCGCTGCCGACGGCGTGTTGTGGAGCATCGCCGCGAAAGACATCTTCAGCTTCGACGGCCAGCAATGGACGCGCATAGATTGAGCATCGCAGCGATCGTCGACCAGCACGCCGAGGAAGCCGCCTTCCTTGCCCTGCTCCGCGACTACGCCGTGCGTGCGCCCCATTACGACCTGGAGGAGCTCGCCGAGCTCGATCAGCGCATCGAGGCGCACCTGGACGGCTTGGCGATCGCCGGCCAGGCCGGCCATGACGCCCTGCTCGAGCAACTCGACGCGCACGCCCAGGGCGAGGCGTTCGCCCTCGCGGTACTGGCCATGCAGGCAGGAGACGATGCGTTGATCGGCCGGATGCGCGCCTGTCTTGCGGCGTCTCCGGAAGCCCGGCGCGGTTTCGCCGCAGCCCTCGGCTGGCTCGACTGGGACCAGGCGCGGCCCTGGGTGGAGCGCCTGCTGGCCTCGCCCGAGCCGCTGTTCCGCGCCATTGGCCTGGCCGCCTGCGGCATGCACCGGCATGACCCGGGGCCGGCGCTGCTGTCCGCCCTTGGCCACGCCGACCCGGCGGTGCTGGCGCGCGCCGCGCGCACCGCCGGCGAGCTGCGTCGGCGCGACCTGATGGCGAATATTCGCGCCTATCGCGCCCACGATGACCCGAGCCTGCGCTTCTGGGCCAACTGGGCCACCGCGCAGATGGGCGACGAGGAGGCGTTGGGGCCATTGCGTGCGTTCGCCGGGCAGCCCGGCCCGTTCCAGCTGCCGGCGACCATGGTGCTGCTCGCCTGGCAGCCGCGCGACACCAGCATGGCCTGGATTCGCCAACTGATGCAGGCGGCGGACACGCGGCGGATCGGCATCCAGGCCACCGGCCTGTTCGGCGATCCGGTGGCGGTGCCCTGGCTGATCCAGCAGATGCGTGACGAGAGTCTGGCGCGGGTCGCCGGCGAGGCCTTCAGCCTGATCACCGGCGCCGACCTGGCGTTGCTCGACCTGGAGCTGGAGGTCTTGCCCGACTACGACCCTGGCCCCAACGACGATCCCGACGACGACAACGTCGCCCTCGACGACGACGAGAACCTTAGCTGGCCGGAGGCGGAGCGAGTCTCCGCCTGGTGGCGTGACAACGGCGCGCGTTTCGTCGCCGGGCGCGCCTACCTGCTCGGCGAACCGCTGGGCGAGGCGCGCTGCCGCCAGGTCCTGCGCGACGGCCAGCAACGCCAGCGAATGGCTGCGGCGTGCCTGCTGGCGCGCTTCGTGCCGAACCTGCCGCTGTTCCCCACCGGTGCGCCGGTGCGCCGCCAACTGGACCTGTTCTGATAGCTGGCTGGCACCGGGCGGCCAGGTCATGGCCGCTGGCGCGGTGCGCCGGGTTTTCCCATTCGACGAATTTCCCTGCACGTAGCCAACCGGTTGACTGAAACCTTTCACCACTTATGCGGGGCGAATGGAAATGCCACTCGTTTGCCATGATAGCCTGTCGACATCCTCTGGAAATATCGTGAAAAAAGCTGGCAACGTGCGAGATAGAGGGATTTTTTAATTTATGGTTAAGCTTCGGGCATTAGCGTTGAGCACCAGAAGTGACCGATCGGTCACGTAGGTCGCTCTGCGTTTGTTGTGCCTTTTTCCTATGGGGAAAGCGTCGGCAGACGTGGGAAAATTCAATCGATCCACTCATCGAGGTTCCGAACCATGCCAGACCGTATGCGGGGCGTTAAGTCCGATTCTCCAGAGCAGGAAAGCGCTGACGATGCATTGAAAAGGATTGTCGATGGATTCCAGCATTTCCGCCGGGAGGTCTTTCCCGAGCAGCAGGCGCTGTTCAAGAAGCTCGCCAATAGCCAGCGGCCGCGGGCGATGTTCATCACCTGCGCGGATTCGCGCATCGTTCCCGAGCTGATCACCCAGAGTTCCCCCGGCGACCTGTTCGTCACCCGCAACGTCGGCAACGTGGTGCCGCCCTACGGGCAGATGAACGGTGGCGTCTCCACCGCCATCGAATACGCTGTGCTGGCGCTGGGCGTGCACCACATCATCGTCTGCGGCCACTCCGACTGCGGGGCGATGCGCGCCGTGCTCGACCCGCAGACCCTGGAACGCATGCCGACGGTCAAGGCCTGGCTGCGGCACGCCGAGGTGGCACGCACGGTGGTGGCGGACAACTGCGACTGCGGCGCCAGCCACGACACCCTCGGGGTGCTCACCGAAGAGAACGTGGTGGCCCAACTCGATCACCTGCGCACCCACCCCTCGGTGGCCTCGCGCCTGGCCAGCGGGCAACTGTTCATCCACGGCTGGGTGTACGACATCGAGAGTGCGCAGATCCGCGCCTACGACGCCAAGCAGGGTCGCTTCCTGCCCCTCGACGGCGAGCATCCGGTGCCGATGGCCACGCCCGCGCCGCGCTACCTGAACTCGTGATAGCGGCGGCCGTGCGGGCCGCCGGATAACAACAGCGTTTTCGCGTCACCTTTCGCCGTTCCTGCCATGGACGACCTCTGGGAAGCCCCGTTCCGGGGCTGAACGGGTCGCTATTACAAGAAAAAACACACTGCGCACACACAACCGGCGCCGGGCCTGGTCCTGGCGTCGCTCCCTCGTCGTGGAAAAAATTCGCAGGAGAACTGTGCCATGCATGTTTCAAAGGTGTTTCCGTCCCTCCGGGACACGTTGCCGCGGGACCTGATGGCCTCCGTGGTGGTGTTCCTCGTCGCCCTGCCGCTGTGCATGGGCATCGCCATCGCCTCCGGGATGCCGCCGGCCAAGGGCCTGCTCACCGGCATCGTCGGTGGCCTGGTGGTCGGCTTCCTGGCCGGCTCGCCGCTACAGGTCAGCGGCCCGGCGGCCGGCCTCGCGGTGCTGGTCTTCGAACTGGTGCGTACCTACGGGGTGGCCATGCTCGGGCCGATCCTGCTGCTCGCCGGCGCCATCCAGCTGCTCGCCGGGCGGCTGCGCCTGGGCTGCTGGTTCCGGGTCACCTCGCCGGCGGTGGTATACGGGATGCTCGCCGGCATCGGCATCCTCATCGTCCTTTCGCAATTGCACGTGATGCTCGACCTGGCGCCCAAGGCGTCCGGCCTCGACAACCTGCTGGCATTCCCCCAGGCGGCGTTCGCCGCGCTCGGTTCGCTGGGCATGGACAGCGGCCTCGACGCGGCGCTGCTCGGGCTGGGCACCATCGCGGTGATGTGGGGCTGGGACAAGCTGCGTCCGCAACGCCTGCGCTTCCTACCCGGCGCGCTGCTCGGCGTGAGCCTGGCGACCCTGGCCAGCCTCTGGCTGGCGCTGGACGTGCGGCGGGTCGAGGTACCGGCCAACCTCGGCGAGGCCATCGACTGGCTACGCCCGGCCGACCTGCTGGCCCTGGCCGATCCCTCCCTGCTGCTGGCGGCGGTGGTGGTGGCCTTCATCGCCAGTGCGGAGACCCTGCTCTCGGCGGCGGCGGTGGATCGCCTGCACGACGGCCCGCGCTCGGACATGGATCGCGAGTTGTCCGCCCAGGGGGTCGGCAACATGCTCTGCGGCATGCTCGGCGCGCTGCCGATGACCGGGGTGATCGTACGCAGCTCGGCCAACGTCAATGCCGGTGCGCGAACCCGCGCCTCGGCGATCTTCCACGGCCTCTGGTTGCTCGCCTTCGTCCTCCTGCTCGGCAGCCTGCTGCGGCAGATTCCGGTGGCGAGCCTGGCCGGGGTGCTGGTCTATACCGGGGTCAAGCTGGTCGATTTCAAGGCCCTCGGCAACCTCTCTCGCTACGGCCGGATGCCGATGCTGGTGTACGCGGCCACCGCCCTGGCCATCGTCTTCACCGACCTGCTGACCGGCGTGCTGGTGGGCTTCGCCCTGACCCTGCTGAAGCTGGTGCTGAAGGCGGCGCGGCTGAAGATCGCCCTGCGCTACACCGGCGAGCATGAAGCCGAGCTGCGCCTGAGCGGCGCCGCGACTTTCCTCAAGGTGCCGGCGCTGTCGCGGGTGCTCGACGAGGTCAAGCCGGGCACCACCCTGCACGTACCGATGGATAACCTCAGCTATGTCGACCATGCCTGCATGGAGCTGCTCGAGGACTGGGGGCGGATGGCACCGGTGCAGGGCTCGCGCCTGGTGATCGAACCGCGCGCCTTGAAGCGTCGCCTGGAAGGGCGCCTGCGCGGCAGCGTCGGGTTGGGCGGCGCGCGCAGTGGCGGGGCGGTCAGCCCAGGCTGAGTTCCACCCCGAGCTGCTTCGACAGGCACGGCCACTGCTGCCAGGCGGCGACCACCCGCGGGTTCTTCAGGTTCTCACGATAGGCGCGGGCCGAGTCGGCGTCGAAGGTGGTGGCGTCGAGCATGTTCTCCACTGCATGGTGGACGGCTTCGTCCAGCCGGTTGGCGAAGGGCTCGCCGATCAACTGGTGGGCCACCAGGTTGGCTACGGTGGTGTCCAGTGGGATCAGTGCCTGGCCGAAGTGGGCGATGTAGCGGTCGTTCACTTCTTCCACCAGGCGGTGCGCCAGGTAGGCTTCGTCGAGCAGGGCGTCGAGGCCGTCGTGGCCGGCGAGCAACGCCGGCGGGGTGAGGAAGAACTGCTCGGCGACCTTCAGCACCGGCTTGATCCGTTCCTCGATGCCGGCTTCGCGGGCCACGCTGTTGGCGGCGTCGAGCAGGTCCGGTACCTGTTCGACGTAGGCGTGGACGAAGCGGGTGAGTATGTCTTCCGTGTTCTCGCCTTGCGGCTGGATGGTGCGATGCAGGCGGGGCAGGCAGCTGGCTATCAGATCAGCCAGGTGACCGTGGCGGGCTTCGCTGAGGTGCGCCTGCTGGATGAGTTCACGGAGGGCAGCGGTGTTCATGGGGTCTCCCATACAACGGGGATGGTGAAGAAGAGGAGAAACATAGCCGGCGGCGCGCGCCGGCTAAGACGCGATTGTCATAATCGCTTCGTGGTTATGCGAGGATGATATATCAGGCGGCCACCATTCGCCTGCAAAGCCACGCCGCTCGCGGCTTTTAGAGAAGAATCGGCACTTTCCAGCGACGTTTTTACGCTGCGTTGTTATGTCGCAGCCGCTGTCTATACTCCCACTCGAATGCTGAACCTGATGAACCCGGCCTGCCTTGCTGTGTGCCGAGGTGCGACGGTCAAAGTTCGTTGTCTTGGCGGTCCACCCCTTGGCCGTTGGCGTCTGCCGGCGGGATAAAAACAACGATAAGGGGAACCCGAATGCTGCGACATCCACGAGTCTGGATGGGCTTCCTTTTGCTCTCGGCGATCAGCCAGGCGAATGCCGCCTGGACGGTCAACATGGCCCCGGGCGCTACCGAGGTGAGCCGGTCCGTCTTCGACCTGCACATGACCATCTTCTGGATCTGCGTGGTGATCGGCGTGCTGGTCTTCGGCGCGATGTTCTGGTCGATGATCGTCCACCGCCGCTCCACCGGCCAGCAGCCGGCGCACTTCCACGAGAGCACCACGGTGGAAATCCTCTGGACGGTGGTGCCGTTCGTGATCCTGGTGGTGATGGCGGTGCCCGCCACCCGCACCCTGATCCACATCTACGACACTTCCGAGCCGGAGCTGGACGTGCAGGTCACCGGCTACCAGTGGAAGTGGCAGTACAAGTACCTGGGCCAGGACGTCGAGTACTTCAGCAACCTGGCCACCCCGCAGGATCAGATCCACAACCGGCAGGCGAAGGACGAGCATTACCTGCTGGAGGTGGACGAGCCGCTGGTGCTGCCGGTGGGCACCAAGGTGCGCTTCCTGATCACCTCCAGCGACGTGATCCATTCCTGGTGGGTGCCGGCCTTCGCGGTCAAGCGCGACGCCATCCCCGGCTTCGTCAACGAGGCCTGGACCAAGGTCGACGAGCCCGGCATCTATCGCGGCCAGTGCGCCGAGCTGTGCGGCAAGGACCACGGCTTCATGCCGATCGTGGTCGACGTCAAGCCCAAGGCCGAGTTCGACCAGTGGCTGGCCAAGCGCAAGGAAGAGGCGGCGAAGGTCAAGGAACTGACCAGCAAGGAGTGGACCAAGGAAGAGTTGGTTGCGCGCGGCGACAAGGTCTACCACACCATCTGCGCCGCCTGCCACCAGGCCGAAGGCCAGGGCATGCCGCCGATGTTCCCGGCGCTGAAGGGTTCGAAGATCGTCACCGGGCCCAAGGAGCACCACCTGGAAGTGGTCTTCAACGGCGTGCCCGGCACCGCCATGGCGGCCTTCGGCAAGCAGCTCAACGAGGTCGACCTGGCCGCGGTGATCACCTACGAGCGCAACGCCTGGGGCAACGACGATGGCGACATGGTCACCCCGAAAGACGTCGTCGCCTACAAGCAGAAACAACAATAGGAGACCGCCATGAGTGCTGTGATCGATACGCCCGACCACCATGCCGGCGACCACCACCACGGACCGGCCAAGGGCCTGATGCGCTGGGTGCTGACGACCAACCACAAGGACATCGGCACCCTCTACCTGTGGTTCAGCTTCATGATGTTCCTGCTCGGCGGCTCGATGGCCATGGTGATCCGCGCCGAGCTGTTCCAGCCCGGCCTGCAGATCGTCGAGCCGGCGTTCTTCAACCAGATGACCACCATGCACGGCCTGATCATGGTCTTCGGCGCGGTGATGCCGGCCTTCGTCGGCCTGGCCAACTGGATGATCCCGCTGATGATCGGCGCGCCGGACATGGCCCTGCCGCGGATGAACAACTTCAGCTTCTGGCTGCTGCCGGCGGCCTTCGGCCTGCTGGTCAGCACCCTGTTCATGCCCGGCGGCGGTCCCAACTTCGGCTGGACCTTCTACGCGCCGCTGTCGACCACCTTCGCCCCGCACAGCGTGACCTTCTTCATCTTCGCCATCCACCTGGCCGGGATCAGCTCGATCATGGGCGCGATCAACGTGATCGCCACCATCCTCAACCTGCGCGCCCCGGGCATGACCCTGATGAAGATGCCGCTGTTCGTCTGGACCTGGCTGATCACCGCGTTCCTGTTGATCGCGGTGATGCCGGTGCTGGCCGGCGTGGTGACCATGATGCTGATGGACATCCACTTCGGCACCAGCTTCTTCAGCGCCGCCGGCGGCGGCGACCCGGTGCTGTTCCAGCACGTGTTCTGGTTCTTCGGCCACCCCGAGGTGTACATCATGATCCTGCCCGCCTTCGGTGCGGTCAGTGCGATCATCCCGACCTTCGCGCGCAAGCCGCTGTTCGGCTACACCTCGATGGTCTACGCCACCGCCAGCATCGCCTTCCTCTCCTTCGTGGTCTGGGCGCACCACATGTTCGTGGTCGGCATCCCGGTCACCGGCGAGCTGTTCTTCATGTACGCCACCATGCTGATCGCGGTGCCCACCGGGGTGAAGGTGTTCAACTGGGTGACCACCATGTGGGAGGGTTCGCTGACCTTCGAGACGCCGATGCTGTTCGCCGTGGCCTTCGTCATCCTGTTCACCATCGGCGGCTTCTCCGGACTGATGCTGGCGATCGCCCCGGCGGACTTCCAGTACCACGACACCTACTTCGTGGTCGCCCACTTCCACTACGTGCTGGTGCCCGGCGCGATCTTCGGCATCTTCGCCTCGGCTTACTACTGGCTGCCGAAGTGGACCGGCCACATGTACGACGAGACCCTCGGCAAGCTGCACTTCTGGATGAGCTTCATCGGCATGAACCTGGCGTTCTTCCCGATGCACTTCGTCGGCCTCGCCGGCATGCCGCGACGGATCCCCGACTACAACCTGCAGTTCGCCGACTTCAACATGGTCTCGTCGATCGGCGCCTTCATGTTCGGCACCACCCAGCTGCTGTTCCTGTTCATCGTCATCAAGTGCATCCGCGGCGGCAAGCCGGCCCCTGCCAAGCCCTGGGACGGCGCCGAGGGCCTGGAGTGGAGCATCCCTTCGCCGGCGCCCTACCACACCTTCAGCACCCCGCCCGAGGTCAAGTGAGGAGCGCGCCATGAGCGATGCCAAGGTCGATACCCGCCGCCTGGTCGGCCGCCTGCTGCTGGTGACCGTGCTGATGTTCGCCTTCGGCTTCGCCCTGGTGCCGCTCTACGACGTGATGTGCCGCGCCCTGGGGATCAACGGCAAGACCGCCGGCAGCGCCTACAGCGGCGAGCAGCAGGTGGATGTCGGGCGCGAGGTGAAGGTGCAGTTCATGACCTCGAACAATATCGACATGGTCTGGGAGTTCCGCTCCGCCGGCGACCAGTTGGTGGTGCATCCCGGCGCGGTGAACCAGATGGTGTTCTACGCGCGCAACCCGAGCGACAAGCCGATGACCGCGCAGGCCATCCCGAGCATCGCCCCGGCCGAGGCTGCCGCCTACTTCCACAAGACCGAATGCTTCTGTTTCACCCAGCAGGTGCTGCAACCCGGCGAGAGCATCGAGATGCCGGTGCGCTTCATCGTCGACCGCGATCTGCCCAAGGATGTGCGGCACGTGACGCTGGCCTACACCCTCTTCGATATCACTGCGCGGAAGCCGCCCGTACCGGTTGCGGGACGATAAGGAGAACAACATGGCAAGCCACGAACACTATTACGTCCCCGCCCAGAGCAAGTGGCCGATCATCGCCAGCATCGGCCTGCTGGTGACGGTGTTCGGCCTGGGTACCTGGTTCAACGACCTCACCGCCGGCCACAAGGAATCCCATGGCCCGTGGATCTTCTTCGTCGGCGGGCTGATCATCGCCTACATGCTGTTCGGCTGGTTCGGCAACGTCATCCGCGAGAGCCGCGCCGGACTCTACAGCGCGCAGATGGACCGCTCGTTCCGCTGGGGCATGAGCTGGTTCATCTTCTCCGAGGTGATGTTCTTCGCCGCCTTCTTCGGCGCGCTGTTCTACGTCCGCCACTTCGCCGGTCCCTGGCTCGGCGGCGAGGGTGCCAAGGGCGTGGCGCACATGCTCTGGCCGAACTTCCAGTACAGCTGGCCGCTGCTGCAGACCCCGGACCCGAAGCTGTTCCCGCCGCCGAGCGCGGTGATCGAGCCGTGGAAGCTGCCGCTGATCAACACCATCCTGCTGGTCACCTCCAGCTTCACCGTGACCTTCGCCCACCACGCCCTGAAGAAGAACAAGCGCGGCCCGCTCAAGGCCTGGCTGGCGTTGACCGTGCTGCTGGGGATCGCCTTCCTGATCCTGCAGGCCGAGGAGTACGTGCACGCCTACAACGAGCTGGGCCTGACCCTCGGCGCCGGTATCTACGGCTCGACCTTCTTCATGCTCACCGGCTTCCACGGCGCCCACGTGACCCTCGGCGCGCTGATCCTCAGCATCATGCTGATCCGCATCCTGCGCGGTCACTTCGATGCCGAGCACCACTTCGGCTTCGAGGCCGCCAGTTGGTACTGGCACTTCGTCGATGTGGTCTGGATCGGCCTGTTCATCTTCGTCTACGTGATCTGACCGCCACCGGGGGAATCAGAAATGCCAGGGCGCGTGGCTGTTCAGCTCGCCGCTGTAGAAGCCCCAGGCGACCAGCGCCAGGGTCGCCGCGGCGAGCACCACGCGGACGGTCAGCGAATTGACCACGCGGGAACCATGGCCCTGGTCCTTGACCAGGAAGAACAGGCCGCTGAACAGGCTCACCAGGGTAGCCAGCAGTAGCAGGACGATCGCCACTTTCAACATGGTGGGACTCCGGCGATGGGGGGATTCATGCAGTATAGCCAGCGCCTCGGGGAGGCCGGACGCAATGACAGACGCAGCATGCGTGGCGCGTTCCGCCCCGGCCTGCTGCCGACCCTGGTGGTCCTCGGCCTGCTGCCGGTGCTGCTCTGGCTGGGCACCTGGCAGTTGCAGCGGGCCGACGAGAAGCGCGCCCTGCTGGCCAGCTACGAGGCCCGGCGCGGCGCCGAGCCGGTGTCGCCCGGACAGCTAGAGGGGCTGCGCGACCCGGCGTACGTCCGCGTGCGCCTGCACGGCCGCTTCGACGAGCGGCATACGCTGCTGCTGGATAACCGGCTGCGCAACGGGCAGGCCGGGGTCGAGGTGCTGCAACCCTTCTACGACCAGGCCAGCGGCCTCTGGCTGCTGGTCAACCGCGGCTGGGTCGCATGGACTGACCGACGCTCGCCGCCGGCGCTGGAAACCCCCGACCGCGTCCTCCTGCTCGATGCCTTGACCTACCTGCCGCCACCCGGCGGCCTGCACCTGGCCGACGCGCCGGCCGGCGGCTGGCCGCGCCTGGTGACCCAGCTCGACATCCCGGCGCTGTGGCAGGCCTTCGGTCGCGCCGGGCTGCCCTGGGAAATCCGCCTGGAACCGGGCGACGCCAGCTTCGACACCGACTGGCCCCTGGTCTCGATGCCGCCGGAGCGGCACACCGGCTACGCCGTGCAGTGGTTCGCCCTGGCGACGGCCCTGCTCGCCCTCTACCTCTACCTCGGTGTGCGCCGCGCACGGGAGAAAAACCATGAGTCTCGCGATTCCGATGCCTGAACGTCCGCGCCGCGCCCGTGGCCGCCTGCAACTGCTGGCGATCATCGGCTTGGTGGTGGGGCCGATGCTGCTCGCCAGCGCCATGTACAAATGGAATTTCTGGGTTCCGCAGGGGCGCAGCTACAGCGGCGCGCTGATCGGCAATGGCCAGACCCCCGCCGACCTCGGCGTGCAGGGACGCAGCCAGGGCGAGCAGTGGCAACTGCTGGTGACCGCGCCGAGTACTTGCGGCGAGGACTGCCAGCAACTGGTCTACCTGGCCCGCCAGGTCAACATCGCCCTCGGCCGCGAAGCCTCGCGCGCCGGCCACGCCCTGGCCGCCAGTGGCGAGCTGCCGGCGGACTTCGCCAACCTGGTGAGGCAGGACTACCCGCGCCTGCAGCGCTACGGCCTGGACCCGGCCCTGTACGACAAGGCCGGCGGCGGCGAGCGGCCGCTGCTGTGGGTGGTCGACCCGCACGGCAACCTGGTGCTGCGCTACGACGCCAAGGCCAACGGCAAGAAGCTGCTGAAGGACGTGCAACTGCTGCTCAAGCTCTCGCATATCGGTTGATCGGCGTGGCCGGCGCGGTTCCCGGCCCGATGAGGACAGAACGACAAGAAAAAGGGGCCCGCGAATGACAGGCGCAACCCGCAAACCCGGTTTCACCGTCGCCGTGCTGGCGACCCTGCTGGCCGCCGTGGTGGTCCTGCTCGGCGCTTATACCCGGCTGACCCACGCCGGCCTCGGCTGTCCGGACTGGCCAGGCTGCTACGGTTTCGTCCACGTGCCGCTGAGCGAGGCGCAACTGGCCCACGCCGAACTGCACTTCCCCGACGCCCCGGTGGAGGCACAGAAGGGCTGGAATGAGATGATCCACCGCTATTTCGCCGGCGCCCTCGGCCTGCTCATCCTTGGCCTGGCGTTGCATGCGCTGGTCCGCCGCGGGCGCGACGGCCAACCGCTGAAGCTGCCGCTGCTGCTGCTCGCGGTGGTGATCGCGCAGGCCGCCTTCGGCATGTGGACGGTGACCCTCAAGCTCTGGCCGCAGGTGGTCACCGCCCATCTGCTCGGCGGCTTCACCACCCTGGCGCTGCTCTTTCTCCTCGCCCTGCGCCTCTCCGGACGCTTCGCGGCGCGGCGCTACCCGGCGGCGACCCGCGGACTGGCGGGGCTGGCCCTGCTCCTGGTGATCGGCCAGATCACCCTCGGCGGCTGGGTCAGCAGCAACTATGCGGCGGTGGCCTGCATCGACCTGCCCACCTGCCATGGCGAGTGGTGGCCGCGGATGGACTTCGCCAACGGCTTCCACCTGACCCAGCACATCGGCCCCAACTACCTCGGCGGCCAGCTCGACAGCGACGCGCGCACGGCGATCCACATGACCCACCGGATCGGAGCGCTGTGCGTGACCCTGGTCCTCCTGCTGCTCGCCTGGCGCCTGCAGCGCAGCGGCCTGGTCTGGCCGACCGCGCTGATGCTGCTCGGCCTGTCGCTGCAGATCGGCCTGGGCATCAGCAACGTGCTGCTGCACCTGCCGCTGCCGGTGGCGGTGGCGCACAACGGCGGTGGCGCCCTGCTGCTGCTCAGCCTGGTGCTGGTCAACTATCGCCTGCGCGCGCCGGCCAGCGTCCGCGCGCCGGCACCGTCGCCGCAGCGCGTGCGCCGCACGCTGCCGCCGGCGCAAGGTTCGCGGCTGAAGGCCGCCTGACAGACAGAAGGATGGAGGTAAGGATATGGCCACCGTCATCGATCGCCACAGCCAGCCGACCTGGCGCGACTTCCTCGAACTGACCAAGCCCAAGGTCGTGGTGCTGATGCTGATCACCTCGCTGATCGGCATGCTGCTCGCCACCAAGGCGCCGCTGGATGGCTTCGTGCCCTGGCAGGTGCTGATCTTCGGCAACCTCGGCATCGGCCTTTGTGCCGGCGCGGCGGCGGCGGTCAACCATGTGGTGGACCGGCGCATCGACTCGATCATGGCGCGGACCCACAAGCGGCCGCTGGCCGAGGGTCGGGTGTCGCCGAGCATGGCGCTGGGCTTCGCGCTGCTCCTGGCGCTGGCCGGGATGGCCGTGCTGCTGGCCTTCACCAACCCGCTGACGGCCTGGCTGACCCTCGCCTCGCTGCTCGGCTACGCGGCGCTCTACACCGGCTTCCTGAAGCGCGCCACGCCGCAGAACATCGTCATCGGCGGGCTCGCCGGGGCGGCGCCGCCGCTGCTCGGCTGGGTCGCCATCACCGGCCACCTGAGCGCCGAGCCGCTGTTGCTGGTATTGATCATCTTCGCCTGGACCCCACCGCACTTCTGGGCGCTATGCATCCACCGCAAGGACGAATACGCCAAGGCCGACATCCCGATGCTGCCGGTGACCCACGGCGAGCGCTACACCAAGCTGCACATCCTGCTCTATACCCTGGTGCTGTTCGCGGTGAGCCTGATGCCGTTCGTCATCCACATGAGTGGGCTGGTCTACCTGCTCTGCGCCCTGGCCCTGGGCGCGCGCTTCCTCGACTGGGCCTGGGCGCTCTACTGTGACAGCCGGCCACATGCGGCGATAAAGACCTTCAAGTACTCTATCGTCTACCTGTTCCTGCTGTTCATGGCGCTGCTGGTGGACCACTATCTGCCGCTGAAGCTGCTTCTCTGATCCCACTCTAGAGCCTTGCCCACCCATGACTCGAGTCAACAAGACCGTCCTCGTCCTCGTCGCCCTGGTCGCCCTGGTCCTCGGCCTCACCGTGCACAAGGTGCTCACCGCCCAGCGCCAGGCCGATCCCACCGTGCTGCTCGACGCCGGCATCGTGATCCTGCCGCAGACGCGCAAGGTGCCGGCGCTGGAGTTCACCAACCAGGACGGCCAGGCGGTCAGCACTGCCAGTCTCAAGGGTCGCTGGCACCTGCTGTTCTTCGGCTACACCTTCTGCCCCGATGTCTGCCCGACCACCCTCGCCCAGCTCCGCGAATTGCAGGGCAAGCTGCCGCAGGAGGTGCGCGACGACCTGCAGGTGGTATTCGTCAGCGTCGATCCGAACCGCGACACGCCGCAGCAGATCAAGCAATACCTGGGCTACTTCAACGCCGGCTTCCAGGGGCTCACCGGCACTCCGGAGAACATCCAGAAGCTGGCCAACGCCATGAGCATCCCCTACATCCCCGCCGACACCAGCAAGCCCAACTACACCGTCGACCACAGCGGCAACCTGGTGATCATCGGCCCGGACGGCGAGCAGCACGGCTTCATCCGCGCGCCGCTGAACAACGCCAAGCTGGAAGCCCAACTGCCCGGCGTGCTCAAGCCGCAGGCCTGATTCCCTTTCCTTCCTCCACCGTCCGCGGCGTTCCGGGCCTCAGGCCCGGCGCATGCCGATGTGCGGGATGTCGTCTTCCAGGTAGACCTCGGTGACCGCGACGAAGCCATAGCGGCCGTAGTAGGCCTGCAGGTGGGCCTGGGCCGAGAGGTACACCGGGGTATCCAGCCAGAGGCGCTCCGCCGCCTGCAGCGCGCGTTCCATCAACTGGTGACCAAGCCCCTGGCCGCGCGCGGCCGAGGAACTGACCACCCGGCCGATCACCACCTGGCCCTCGTGGCGAACCGGGTCCAGCAGGCGCGGGTAGGCGAGCAACTGGCCGTCGCGCCAGGCCATCAGGTGATGGGTATCGCCGACCAGGTCGAGGCCGTCGACTTCCTGGTAGGGGCATTTCTGTTCCACCACGAAGACCTCGGTGCGCAATTGCAGCAGCGCGTAGAGTTCCTTCAGGGTGAGGTCGGCGTGGTGCTTGCAGGTCCAGTCGAGCGACATGGTCGGGATTCCGGGACAGGAGACAGGAACGCGGTTATGCCATGGGCGGCGGGCCGCTGGAAAGGCGTGGCCGGTCGGTTTCGTTTCAGAACCCACGCGACTATCCTTTGCCGAACGGCTGGAGGTGTCTCATGCGTTGGGAAGAACTGAGCGAACAACCCTGTTCGCTGGCGCGGGTGCTGGCGATCCTCGGCGATCGCTGGACCCTGCTGGTATTGCGCGACTGCTTTCTCGGCGTGCGCCGTTTCGACGACTTCGAGCGCAGCCTCGGCGTGACCCGTCACGTCCTCGCCGACCGCCTCAAGCGCCTTGTCGAAGCGGAGATACTGGCCAAGGTGCCCTACCAGGAAAGGCCGCTGCGCGAGGAATACCGGCTTACCGAGAAAGGGATGGAACTGTACCCGGCCATCCTTTCCCTGGTGAACTGGGGCGACCGCCACCTCGCCGGCGTCGAGGGGCCGCCACTCGAGCATGTGCACAAGCATTGCGGCCAGCACATGCATGGCGTGCTGGTCTGTTCCGAATGCGGTGAGCCGCTGCACGCGCGGGACGTGACGGTACGCGAGGGGCTGTTCTGGAAGGGGCGCCTGCTGCGGCGCGGCTGAGCGTTCCAGGCCTGGCCGCCGACGCGAATCGGCGGATAAACGCCGATGGCGTTACGGCAGGAAGGACGCTGTCGTACCAGGCTCCGCCGACCGGTCCCCTCTCTTCAGGGAGAGGACGTGCCGGGCAGGCCGGGACAGGCAGAGTAATTGGTGCGCGGATATCACTCGAGCCCTTGCCAGTTGACAAGTTCCTTTTAAGAACTAACTATCGTCTCTATTGGGTTCTAAAAAAGAACTAACAAGAGAGGCCTCTGCAATGACCCAGCGCAAAGCGGTTCTGGTAATGGGCGCCGGCGACGCCACCGGTGGCGCCATCGCCCGGCGGTTCGCCCGCGAGGGCTACGTGGCGTGCGTCGCCCGGCGCAACGCGGAGAAGCTGGAGCCGCTGGTGCAGGCCATCCGCGACCAAGGCGGCGAGGCCCTGGCCTGCGGCTGCGACGCACGCCAGGAGCAGCAGGTGATCGACCTCTTCGCCCGCATCGAGGGTGAGGTCGGTGCGCTGGAGGCGGTGATCTTCAACGTCGGCGCCAACGTCTGGTTCCCGATCACCGAAACCACCGAACGGGTCTATCGCAAGGTCTGGGAGATGGCCGCCTTCGGCGGCTTCCTCACCGGCCGCGAGGCGGCGCGGGTGATGCTGCCGCGGCAGCGCGGAACGATCATCTTCACTGGCGCCACCGCCTCGTTGCGCGGCCGCGCGCATTTCGCCGCGTTCTCCGGCGCCAAGTTCGCCCTGCGTGCCCTGGCCCAAAGCATGGCGCGCGAGCTGGGGCCGAAGGGCATCCACGTCGCCCACCCGATCATCGACGGCGCCATCGACACCGACTTCATCCGCGAAACCCTGCCCGAGCTGTACAAGCGCAAGGAGCAGGACGGCATCCTCGATCCCGAGCACATCGCCGAGACCTACTGGCAGATCCACTGCCAGCCGCGCGACTGCTGGGTGCACGAACTGGACCTGCGCCCCTGGATGGAAACCTTCTGATCCCCGCCACGGAAAGAGCCACGCATGAGCAAGCAAATCGAGTTCTTCTTCGACTTCGGCAGTCCCACCACCTACCTCGCCTGGACCCAACTGCCGCGCATCGCCGCCGCCCATGGCGCGAGCATCGCCTGGCGGCCGATGCTGCTGGGCGGCGTGTTCAAGGCCACCGGCAACCATTCGCCGATCGAGGTGCCGGCCAAGGGGCGCTACACCCTCCACGACCTGGCGCGCTATGCGAAACGCTACGGCGTGCCGCTGGCCTTCAACCCGGCCTTCCCGATCAACACCCTGACGCTGATGCGCGGCGCCCAGGGCTATCTCGGCGGCGAAGGGTTCCAGCCCTACCTGAAAGCGGTGTTCGAAGCGTTGTGGGTACGACAGCAGAACCTCGGCAAGCCCGAGGTGGTCGCCCAGGTGCTGGCGGAGGCTGGGTTCGATCCGGATGAGTTCCTCCGCCTGGTTGGCGACGAGCAGGTCAAGGAGGGGCTCAAGGCGACCACCGAAGAGGCGGTGCGGCGCGGCGTCTTCGGCGCGCCCAGCTTCTTCGTCGGCGACCAGTTGTTCTTCGGCCAGGATCGCCTCGATTTCGTCGCCGAGGCCCTCGCCGGCTGACCTCCCCTTCCCCGCGGCGAGCCGCTCTGGCCCGCCGCCTTGCGCCATCCGAGCGCCCTCCTCCCGGCTGCGGCCCGCGCGTGCCGTGGTTCCTGGCCATTCGTCGCGCCCGCCGATAGCGGCTTGTCAGGCTGACTTCTTTGCGTATAGGCTGAACTGGTCAGACCGGTAATACCACAATAAAAATGCGTTCATCGCCCGCCTCCGCGAGGCCCGATGGAAGCGCCGAATGGAGACTCCTGCGATGTTCATCAAGCGCTGTTCCCGCTCGATATTCCTGCAAGTCGTGATTGGCCTGGTGATAGGCGTGATCTGCGGGGTCGGCATTCCCGACCTGGCCGTGCAGATGAAGCCGCTGGGCGATGGCTTCATCAAGCTGATCAAGATGCTCATCGCACTGATCGTCTTCTGCGTGGTGGTCAACGGCATCTCCGGCGCCGGCGACCTGAAGAAGGTCGGCCGCATCGGCCTGAAGTCGGTGATCTACTTCGAAATCCTCACCACCATCGCCCTGGTCCTCGGCCTGGTGGTCGCCTACAGCCTGGGCCTGGGCAGCGGCGCCAACATCCATCTCAACGAACTGCCCGCCGGCGACGTCGCCCTGTATACCGGGCGCACCCAGGAGATCCACGGCCCCGTGGCATTCCTCATGGGGCTGATCCCGACCTCTGTGTTCAGCGCCTTCGCCGAGAACGACATCCTCCAGGTCCTGCTGTTCTCCGTGCTGTTCGGCAGCGCCCTGAACCTGGTCGGCGAGCAGGCCAGCGGCGTGGCCCGCCTGATCAACGAATTCAGCCACATCGTGTTCCGCATCATGGGCATGATCGTGCGCCTGGCACCGCTCGGCGTGTTCGGCGCGGTGGCCTTCACCACCGCCCGCTACGGCGTCGACTCGCTCAGCCACCTGGGCGCGCTGGTGCTGGTGTTCTACGCCACCTGCCTGGTCTTCGTCATGGCGGTGCTCGGTAGCGTCCTGCGTCTCTCCGGGGTGCGCATGCTGCCGTTCCTGCGCTACTTCCGCGAAGAGCTGCTGATCGTGATGGGCACCGCCTCCTCCGACGCGGTGCTGCCGCAGGTGATGCGCAAGCTCGAGCACATGGGCATCCGTAGCTCCACGGTAGGCCTGGTGATTCCCACCGGCTACTCGTTCAACCTCGACGGATTCTCGATCTACCTGACCCTGGCGGTGGTGTTCATCGCCCACGTCACCGGCACGCCGCTGGCGATGACCGACCTGGTCACCATCCTGCTGGTTTCGCTGGTCACCTCCAAGGGCGCCCACGGCATTCCCGGCTCGGCCCTGGTGATCCTCGCCGCCACCCTCACCGCGGTGCCGGCGATCCCGGTGGCCGGCCTGGTGCTGGTGCTTTCGGTGGACTGGTTCATGGGCATCGGCCGCGCGCTGACCAACCTGATCGGCAACTGCGTGGCCACCGTGACCATCGCCCGCTGGGAAAACGACATCGATATGCCGCGCGCGCAGGCCATACTCGACGGGCGCCTGGAGGCGCCGGCCAAGGCCGACGGCGAGCCGCTCAAGCGCAGCGCGGTGGCCGGGGAAGGCAAGCTGCATGGCTGACGCGCCGAGGCGCGTTGCACGTCCGATTGGCAAGTAAAGGGAGGCGACATGTTTTCTTCGTCCAAGCTGGTCAACGCGGTTGCCCAGCGCCTGCTCGACACCATCGAGCAGGGTCGCTGGGTCGCCGGCCAGATGTTGCCCGGCCAGCGCGAGCTGGCTGAGCAGATGGAAATCAGCCGGCCGAGCCTGCGCGAGGCGATCATGGTCCTGGAGACCCTGGGCGTGGTCCGTTCGCTGCCGGGCAAGGGCGTGATGGTCCTCGAACGCAGCGAACCGCTGCGCGAGGTCGCGGCGCCCGGCGAGGCGACCATGGAAGACGTCCTGCAACTGCGCTATGCGCTGGAGCCGTTCATCGTCGGCATCGTCGCGCAGAGCGCCGGGGCGGCGGAGATCAGCGAACTGCGGCTGTTGCTGCTGGACCTGCGCGAAGCGGTCGAGGATGGCGACCCGCAGGCTCTGGTTGAGGCCTACACGGCCTTCCACCGGCGCCTGGTGAAGCTCACCTCGAACCCGATCTTCCTCAGCGTTTCCGAACAGATCGGCAGCGCCCTGGAACGCAGCGACAACCTGGTGCGCCGCCAGCCGGAATACGCCGAGGAGATCCTCCAGGAACACGACGCCATCCTCCGTGCGATCCGCCAGCACGACAGCGAGCGGGCGAGCCAGGCGATGCGCCAGCACATCCTCAACGAAGGCGCGCGCCTGAACATCGACCTGCGCTTGCCGCAGGTCTGATCGCCCGCGCCAGGGTTCCAACCCGGGACCGTCGCGGCGCCCGGACGGCTTTCGTCCGCCGCCTGCGAAGGCCCACAAGCACGACTCGACAGGTGTGAACATGGTCGGATTCGAAGCACGTACCCAGCAGGGCGCCGCGCTGCGCCCCACCAGCCATTTCGTCTACGAAAGCATCTACACGGCAATCCTGGAAAAGCGCCTGGCGCCGGCCGCCAAGCTGAGCAAGGAAACCCTCGGGCAGATCTTCCGGGTCAGCAACGGCACCATCCAGCGTGCCCTCACCCGTCTCGCCGAGGACGGCGCGGTGGTGATGCCGCCGAAGGAGGTCGCCAGCGTCGCCCGCCCGGACGAGCGCCAGGCGCGGCAGGTGCTGGACGCGCGCCTGCTGGTGGAAAGCGAAGTGGTGCGGCAACTGCCCGCGGGGCTGGATCCCGCCGCCCTTGCCGAGCTACGGGCGCTGGTCGACGAGGAGCAGGCTTGCCTCGCGGCCCGCGACAGCGCCGGGCTGATCCGTCTCGCCGGGCGCTTCCACCTGCGCCTGGCCGAACTGACCGAGAATCCCTTGCTGCAGGGTTTCGTCCGTGGCCTGGTGGCACGCGCCTCGCTGGACATCGCGCTGAACAAGGGGGCGGTCTATACCGCCGAGGCCTGCGCCGCGCAGCGCGCCCTGCTCGATGCCCTGGAGGACGGCGACAGCGCGGCGGCGGCTGCGCTGATGGACGCTTACCTGCGAGGCCTGTTCGCCCGCATGCGCTTCCTGCCTCCACCCACCACCGACCTGCGCGAGGCATTCGGCATGAAGGCCCCTCGCGGGGAAAAACGCCGGAGGGCCTGACCTCCCCGGCCGCCGCCTAGCAGATCTGGCAGGCGGTGGTGGCTGGTGGCCAGCCTATAGTGAAGCGGGTCAGGGATGGCGCCGTGCTGGTCGAAGTAGCCAAGGGTCCGTTGTGAGCGCCCGGTCCTGTCCGTGACGTCCTACAGGAAGCTGTGAACGCATGGTTAACGGAGATCGACATGGCATACGCAGAATGGATCGCAGTGAAGGTCGTGGTATCCAAATCCATCGGCACGGTGGGCATCCGCAACGCCACCTTGCAATGGGGCAAGTTCTACCGCTACACCAACAAGGACGACGAGATTTCCACCGAGGAAGTCAGCAGCATGAACGTGCAGGCCGGCAGCCCGCAATGGATCGCCTCCTGCGGACGGGAGAACGCTTCGTCCGGCACCCAGGGCAGCTTCGACTGCTACGACGGCAACACCAAGATGGGCACCTTCAGCTGGGATGACCCGTGGAAATCCGGCGCCACCAACACCTGGAGCTTCACGCCGGCATCGGCGGACTATGCTGGCATCACCAGCGGCGGCAACGCCACGGGCACGGACATCGGCGAGGTCACCCTGACCCTCGGCCGCTTCTCCTGACGGTACCTGGAGCTGGCCGGCAGTCCGTCGGTCAGCTCCAGCGCTCATCCCCGTCCGTGGCGAACGCTCGCCGCAGCGCCTCGATGGCGACCTTCACCTTGGCCGGCTGGGCCTCGCGCCGTGGCGTCACCGCATAGATGCCGAGCCCGGGAATCCTCCACTCCGGCAATAGCTGTTGCAGGCGCCCGTCGTTCAGCGCGTCGCGCACCTCCGGCAGCGGCTGGTAGGACACGCCGAGTCCGTCGAGGGTGAACTGACGCACCGCGAGCATCCCGTTGGCGGCCACCCGTGGCTCCAGGCGCAGTTTGCAGACTTCCCCGCCCGGCCCGCTGAGCGTCAGGTGGTTGAGGTGGTTCGAGGTGTTCAGGGAAATCCAGTCGACCTCGGTCAACTGCTCCGGACGGTTGATGGGCGCCCGTTGGCGCAAATAGGCCGGCGCCGCGCAGAGCACGCTGCTCCAATCGCCGAGGTGGCGCGCCACCAGGCTGGAGTCGGCGAGATGGCCGACGCGTATCGCCAGGTCGATGCGCTCGGCGACCAGATCGATGCGCTCGTCCTGGAAGAACAGCTGCAGGCGCAACTGGCGGTGGTTCTCCAGCAACGGCTTCAGCGCCTGGGTGATCAGCGTGCCGGAGAACCCCACCGGCGCCGCCAGGCGCAACTCACCCACCGGCGCATCGCGCCATTCGCCAAGCCGCCGCTCGGCTTCCTCGGCGATCGCCAGCATCTGCGCGCAACTGCGATAGAACGCCTCGCCGGCCTCGGTCAGGGTCAGCCGGCGGGTGGTGCGATGCAGCAAAGTGACCTGGGCGCGGCTCTCCAGCTTGCGGATCTGCTGGCTGACTGCCGAAGGGGTCATGCCCAGGCTCTGGGCCGCGGCTGCCATCGAGCCCTTGTCCACCACAGTGGCGAAGATCGCCATGCCTTTCAGCGAATCCATGCCGGTTCCTCCTTGCGGGAGACTGCGCCTGGGGAAAAATCACCGGAAAAAGCGCGAGAAAGCATGCCCAGCGGGCGAGGTCGTCGAGTTACGGAAAAATACGGACGCGTATGGGAGCGAAGCATGAGTCAGCCAAAGAACTAATCAGGTCGCAGTGGTCGCAAGTTGGTCGCCCTCATTGGCCCGGTCGAAAAATGTCCATTTTTTGTAAGTTATGGATGTTTTGTCCGAAGTAAGCTACTCAGTACAAGTCAAGGGAAATATTCATTTTGAAACATCTTGTAACCGTGTGACCACTTTCAGGGGGTAATTTCGACCCTGTCGATGCGCAAAATCTGGATTTCCTTGCCTTTAACCCGAAACGGGGCGCTGAACGGCCAGCGCTCCAGGGTCAGGGTGCGTACGCCTGGCACCTCGCTGGGCCGCCCTGCCCCCTGGTTGGCTACCTGCTGCAGCGGTTTCACCTGCTCGACGATGTCCTGAACGGCTTTCAGAGCTTTTTCCGGGCCGATCAGCACGACGTAATGGTCGTAGATGGTGTCCAGGTCGGCGGCCGCCTTGCGGGTCCACTTCAGGCTCATTGCAGCCCCCAGCGCTTCTCGATCTCGATGTGTTCCAGCAGGCGACCGGCATTGGCATCGGCCAAGCCTTCATCGATGGCAGCGACCTGCCACTGCTGCCTTTCCAGGTACTGCGCGAGCGCCTGCCGCAGGTGGTAGGGGCGGTCGCGGTGGGTGGCGCGGGCCAGTTCGTCGAGGGCCGCGACCAGGGCGTCATCGGCGCGGAACGAGACTACGGTGCTCATTTTCTGATCAACTTCGTTTTCGATGTATACGGTGTTTACAGTGAAAACGAATGTATACGAAAGCTTTCGGGCGAGCAATCGCCCGGCTGTTTCGTCCGTCGAAAAAACCTTTATCGATCAGTGGGTTGAATGAGGAGCCCGCCCCGAGCGGGGCGGGCGGAAGGACGGCGTGGGATTACCAGGCCTGGTTGAAGTGGAAGCCCTGCCTGGGCGAGAAGCGGGTGTTGACGAGCTTGTAGCCTTCCTCGCCGCGTGGCTTGACCAGCGAGACCTGGCCGACCTGCGGTTGGGTGATCTGTTGCAGGGTGGTCAGGCTGGCCTGCTTGAGCACCTCGGGGTTCTTCGCCCAGTCCTTCACTTCGCGTGGCTTGACCTCGACGGTGACCAACCAGCCCTTTTCCACGGCCGGGCCGTAGTCGTCGGGCTTGGCGGGGTCCACCGAACGGACGCTGACGTCGAAGCCGCTGCTGTAGCAGAAGGCCTTCGACTCGGGCTTGTAGTCCTCGCGGCCGGCGGGCGTGAGGTCGTAGGAATCGCCGTCGCGGCGCAGCAGGCCGACGCCGACCAGCGCGTCGTAGACCGCGGCGTTGCCTTTCGCCGGGCCGGGGCCGGAGAAGCTGTCGGAGAGCGTCACCGGGAACGTCTTGAACAGGGTGGAGCTGGCGCAGGCGGGTTTGTCGAAGCCGCGCTCGGCGAGCAGGCGGGCGATCTCCTCGCTGGACGGAGCGGAGTCCGAGCAGGCGGCGAGGAACAGTGGGAGGGCGGCGACGAGGCCGCGCAGAACGCGTGTAGGCATGGGCATGTCCTTTGTCCATTGGCGCAGCCGGATCGGCTGCGCGGCGAATTCTAGCGGCTGTGGCACCATGGGCGCACATTCGACCCAAGGAGGAGAACCCATGCGCCTGCCTGCGAACCTCGGCCGCCTGCTGCCGGCCCTGTGCCTGGGCGTCCTGTTGAGCGCCTGCAGCACCTTCGGCCAGCGCGATCCGTTGCGTATCGACCTGGTCGGCCTGGAACCCCTGCCGGGGCAAGGCATGGAGATGCGCTTCATGGTCAAGCTGCGGGTACAGAACCCCAACGACGAGCCGATCGAATACAACGGCATCGCCCTCGACCTCGACGTCAACGGCCAGCCCCTGGCCAGCGGCGTCAGCGACCAGACCGGCGAGGTGCCGCGCTTCGGCGAGCGGGTGGTGAGCGTGCCGCTGACCGTCTCCGCCTTTTCCGCCTTCCGCCAGGCCTGGGGCCTGAGCAACAACGCTCCGACCCAGGGCATGCCCTACGTGGTGAAGGGCAAGCTCGCCGGAGGCCTGTTCGGCACCGTGCGCTTCAGCGAAAAGGGCACCCTCGACTTCTCCGGGCCGGCCGTCGGCGCGCCGAAGACCAAGGGGCTCTGAGGCGGTTCGGCAGGGGAGCGAGAAACCCTATATAATCTGCGGTTTTCGTCCCCCTGCTGAAGAGAGAATGCCGTGAGCACGCTGCCGCCCTGTCCCCAATGCAACTCCGAATACACCTACGAGGATGGTGCGCTGCTGGTCTGCCCGGAGTGCGCCCATGAATGGTCGCCGAACGAGGCCGCTACGGCGTCCGATGATGGCAAGGTGATCAAGGATTCGGTGGGCAACGTTCTCCAGGACGGCGATACCATCACCGTGATCAAGGACCTGAAAGTGAAAGGCTCCTCGCTGGTGGTGAAGGTCGGCACCAAGGTGAAGAACATCCGCCTGGTGGACGGCGACCACGACATCGATTGCAAGATCGACGGCATTGGCGCGATGAAGCTGAAATCGGAATTCGTCAGGAAGGTCTGAGACGACCTTGCCTGAAGAAGCCCGGCCATTGGCCGGGCTTTTCTTTGGAGGGCTGTCTGGGTTATTCCCCCGGTGGTGGACTCAGACCCGCGCCGTCTTCCCGGCGTAGTCCTCGCCGAGGCGCGGCTTGCGTCGCGCGTTGAGCAGCCCGAGGCAGACGGTGAAGATCGTCAGCAGAGCGGTGGCGAACACCTCGTGACGGTGCTCCGGCATGATCAGCATGATGCTCAGCGCGGCGACGATGAACAGGATCACCGCCCAGGTCAGCCAGGGATATAGCCACATGCGGAACTCGATGGGCTGGCCGCTGGCCTGCAATTGCTTGCGCATGCGCAACTGGGCCACGGCGATCACCAGGTACACCAGTAGCGCCACGGCGCCGGAGCTGGCGAGGAGGAAGGTGAAGACCTTCTCCGGTGCGAAGTAGTTGACGATGGTGGTGAGGAAGCCCACCGCGGTGCTGGCCAACACCGCCGGGCGTGGTACGTGGGCGGTGTTGGTCAGCTTGAGCACGCTCGGGGCGTCGCCGCGCTTGGCCAGGGAGAAGACCATCCGCGACGAGGTGTAGATCGCCGAGTTCAGGCAACTGGCCACGGCGACCAGTACCACCAGGTCGACGATCAGCTTGGCGTGCGGGATGTCTAGCAGCTCCAGGGCGCGCTGGTAGGAGCCGACCTGGATCAGCAGCGGGTCGTTCCACGGCACGATGGAGATCACGATGAAGATCGACACCAGGTAGAACAGGCCGATCCGCCAGATCACCGAGTTGGTGGCGCGGGTGATCTGCTTCGCCGGGTCCTTGGACTCGGCGGCGGCGATGGTGACGATCTCGGTGCCCATGAAGCTGAACATGGTCGTCAGCAGGGCGCCGAGCACCGCGCCGTAGCCGTTCGGCACGAAGCCGCCGTGGCTCGCCATCAGGCTGGACAGGCCGCTGACCTCACGCTCCGGCAGGCCGCCGACGATGGCCACCGCGCCGAGCACGATGAAGGCGATGATGGCGATCACCTTGAGCAGCGCGAACCAGAACTCGAACTCGCCGTAGCGGGCCACGCTGAAGAGGTTGGTGACGGTGAGCAGGAAGGTCACCGCGAGGGCGAAGATCCAGGTGTCGATGGCCGGGAACCAGGCGTTGAGGATGGCCGCGGCGGCGATCGCTTCGAGTGGGATCACCAGCACCCAGAACCACCAGTAGAGCCAGCCGATGGTGAAACCGGCCCAGCGGCCGATGGAGCGGTCGGCGTAGGTGGAGAAGGAACCGGTATCGGGGGAGGCGACCGCCATTTCGCCGAGCATGCGCATGACCAGCACCACCAGGGTGCCGGCGATCAGGTAGGCGAGCAGGGCGGCCGGGCCGGCGGCGGCGATGGCATGGCCGGAGCCGACGAACAGGCCGGCGCCGATCACCCCGGCGATCGACAGCATGGTGACGTGGCGTTGTTTCAGGCCGGGCGCGAGCGAGGCGTTGCGCTTGTTCGGCAGTTGTGAAGCCAGTACGACTTTGGACATCGTTGAGACCCTTTAATTGTTCTTGGGCAAGGTCTGGGCCGCCTTGTGGGCGACGCCATGGGTGCGGCCGTGGGTGAGGTTTCACGGCGGTGGAACGTTGCGGACTCCTGATTGCGGAAAAAGAAAAAAGGCATGGTCGTTACCGACCATGCCTGTCGTCGTCAGCCTTCAGAGGCTGGGGAAGGCGAATTGCGAGGCCTCGTGGCTGGCCCGCTGCGGCCAGCGCTGGGTGATGGCCTTGCGCCGGGTGTAGAAGCGCACGCCGTCCGGGCCGTAGGCGTGGAGGTCGCCGAACAGCGAGCGCTTCCAGCCGCCGAAGCTGTGGTAGGCCACCGGCACCGGCAGCGGGACGTTGACGCCGACCATGCCGACCTCGATCTCGTCGCAGAACAGGCGTGCGGCCTCGCCGTCGCGGGTGAAGATGCAGGTGCCGTTGCCGTATTCGTGGTCGTTGATCAACTGCATGGCCTCTTCCAGGCTGTTGACGCGAACCACGCACAGCACCGGGCCGAAGATCTCTTCCTTGTAGATGGTCATTTCCGGGGTCACCCGGTCGAACAGGCTGCCGCCGAGGAAGAAGCCGTTCTCGTGGCCGGCGACCTGGTAGCCGCGGCCGTCCACCACCAGCTCCGCGCCCTGGGCCACGCCGCTGTCGATGTAGCCGGTGACCTTGGCCTGCGCGGCGGCAGTGACCAGCGGGCCCATGTCGAGGCCGCAGGAAGTGCCGGCGCCGATCTTCAGCGCCTTGATCTGCGGAACCAGCTTGGCGATCAGCGCGTCGGCCACCTGGTCGCCGACGCATACCGCCACCGAGATCGCCATGCAGCGCTCGCCGCAGGAGCCGTAGGCGGCACCCATCAACGCGCTGACGGCGTTGTCGAGGTCGGCGTCGGGCATCAGCACCGCATGGTTCTTCGCGCCGCCCAGGGCCTGCACGCGCTTGCCGCGCTTGGTGCCCTCGGCATAGATGTATTCGGCGATGGGGGTCGAGCCGACGAAGCTGATGGCCTTCACTTCCGGCGCCTGGAGTAGGCCGTCCACGGCTTCCTTGTCGCCGTGCACCACGTTCAGCACGCCCTTCGGCAGGCCGGCTTCGTGGAACAGCTCGGCGATCAGCAGGGTGGAGCTGGGGTCGCGCTCGGAGGGCTTGAGGATGAAGGTGTTGCCGCAGGCGATGGCCAGCGGGTACATCCACAGCGGCACCATCGCCGGGAAGTTGAACGGGGTGATCCCGGCGACCACGCCGATCGGCTGGAAGTCGCTCCAGGCGTCGATGTTCGGGCCGACGTTGCGGCTGTACTCGCCCTTGAGGATTTCCGGGGCGGCGCAGGCGTACTCGACGTTCTCGATGCCGCGCTTGAGTTCGCCGGCGGCGTCTTCCAGGGTCTTGCCGTGCTCTTCGCTGATCAGCTTGGAAATCCGCGCCTCGTTCTGCTCCAGCAGTTGCTTGAAGCGGTACAGCACCTGTGCACGCTTGGCCGGCGGGGTGTTGCGCCAGGCCGGGAAAGCGGCCTTGGCGGCATCGATGGCTTTCTGCAGGGTCTTGCCGTCGGCCAGCGGGACCTTGTGGATGGCTTCGCCGGTGGAGGGGTTGAAGACGTCGGCGCTGCGGCCGTTGTCGGCGACCATTTCGCCGTTGATCAGGTGGTGGAGGGTGCCCATCTTGTCTTGTTCTCTCTTCGCTAGGGGTGACGAAAGGGCCGTGGCCCTTTCCCTTTACCCGCTCCCTGGGGAGCGGGTGCGGATTACTTGATCTCGGTCTCGACGAAGACCACTTCGTGTGCGCTGGCGTTGATCACGTTGTGCTCGACGCCGGCCTTGCGGAAGTAGGCCTGTCCGGCGACCAGCGGCGCGTGGCGGTCGCCCTCGGGGGTTTCCAGCAGCAGCGTGCCGTCGGTCAGCGGTACCACCACATAGTCGTGGCCGTGGCGGTGGCGCCCGGTTTCCGCGCCGGGGGCGAAGCGCCATTCGGTCACGATCACCTCGGCGTTGTCCACCTGCACGGTGGGTACGGCTTGCGGGCGGCCGCTCATCAGGCGATGCCGTTGAGCGCTTCGCCGACCGCGTCGAACAGGCGGTCCAGCTCTTCCGGCCTGGCGTTGAAGGTCGGGCCGAATTGCAGGGTATCGCCGCCGAAGCGCACGTAGAAACCCTGTTGCCAGAGCTTCATGCCGGCCTCGAACGGACGTACGGTCGGATCGCCGTCGCGCGGGGCGATCTGGATCGCGCCGGCCAGGCCGCAGTTGCGGATGTCGATGACGTTCTTCGCGCCTTGCAGGCCGTGCAGGCCCTTCTCGAAGTGCGGCGCCAGCTCGGCGGACTGCTGCACCAGGTTGTCCCTGGCCAGGATGTCCAGCGCGGCGAGGCCGGCGGCGCAGGCGACCGGGTGCGCGGAGTAGGTGTAGCCGTGGCTGAACTCCACCGCGTGCTCGGGCAGCGCCTGGTTCATGAAGGTGTCGTAGATCTCGCTGCTGGCGATCACCGCGCCCATCGGCACGGCGCCGTTGGTGACCTGCTTGGCGACGTTCATCAGGTCCGGGGTGACGCCGAAGTACTCGGCGCCGCTGTAGGTGCCCAGGCGGCCGAAGGCGGTGATCACCTCGTCGAAGATCAGCAGGATGTTGTGCTGGTCGCAGATCTCGCGCAGGCGCTGCAGGTAGCCGACCGGCGGTACCAGTACGCCGGCGGAGCCGGACATCGGCTCGACGATCACCGCGGCGATGTTCGAGGCGTCGTGCAGTTCGATCAGCTTGAGCAGCTCGTTGGCCAGCTCGACGCCGCCGGTCTGGGCCATCCCGCGGGTGAACGCCATGCCCGGTTGCAGGGTGTGCGGCAGGTGGTCGACGTCCATCAGCTGGCCGAACATCTTGCGGTTGCCGCCGATCCCGCCGAGGCTGGTGCCGGCGACGTTGACCCCGTGGTAGCCGCGGGCGCGGCCGATCAGCTTGGTCTTCTGCGGCTGGCCTTTCAGGCGCCAGTAGGCGCGGGCCATCTTGATCGAGGTGTCGGCGCACTCGGAGCCGGAACCGGTGAAGAACACGTGGTTCAGTTCGCCTGGCAGCAACCCGGCGATCTTCTCGGCCAACTGGAAGGACAGCGGATGGCCGTACTGGAAGCCCGGCGAGTAGTCGAGGGTACCGAGCTGGCGAGCCACCGCCTCCTGGATTTCCTTGCGCGAGTGGCCGGCGCCGCAGGTCCACAGGCCGGACAGGCTGTCGTAGACCTTGCGACCCTTGTCGTCGGTCAGCCAGCTGCCTTCGGCGGCGACGATGATCCGCGGGTCCTTCTGGAAGTTGCGGTTGGCGGAGAAGGGCATCCAGTGGGCGCGCAGGTTGAGTTCGCTGGAAACCGGCGGGGCCACGTTGAGCGGCTGGTTCATCGTTCGATCCTCGGGCTTTCTTGTTGGAAGGTTCCGCGCACGCGGCGGCGGAGCGTTGGATCAAGCTTGGCCCTGACGAAAGGTTAGATAAAGCTTATTCTTCTCACGTTTAGTTTCGACTGGGTAAAACAATAATGGCCAAATCCCGCAACCCGTCGCTCGGCCAGGTCAGCGATTTCGATATCCGCCTGCTGCGCATCTTCAAGACCATCGTCGAGTGCGGCAGTTTCTCCGCCGCGGAGAGCACTCTCGGCCTCAGCCGCTCGGCGATCAGCCTGCACATGGGCGACCTGGAGAAGCGCCTGGGCATGCGCCTGTGCCAGCGCGGCCGCGCCGGCTTCGCCCTGACCGACGAGGGCCGCGAGGTCTATCGCGCGACCCAGACCCTGCTGGCGGCGCTGGAGGGGTTCCGCGCCGAGGTCAACGACCTGCACCAGCACCTGCGCGGCGAACTCAACATCGGCATCATCAACAACCTGGTGACCCTGCCGCAGATGCGCATCACCCACGCTCTCAGCGCGCTCAAGGGGCAGGGACCGCAGGTGCGGATCAACATCGGCATGACCACCCCCAACGAGATCGAACTGGGCGTGCTCGACGGCCACCTGCATGTCGGCGTGGTGCCGTTGATCAGTCCGCTGTCGGGGCTCGAGTACCTGCCGCTGTATGACGAGCACGCGCAGCTCTATTGCAGCCGCGGCCACGCACTGTTCGAGCGCGCCGACGGCGATATCGCGGTGGACGAGGTGCTCGCCGCGGACGCCGTGGCGCCCAGCTACCGCCTGCCCGCCGAAGCCCAGGCGCGCCACCAGGAGCTGAACAACAGCGCCAGCGCCTCGGACCGTGAGGGCATGGCATTCCTGATCCTGACCGGCAACTTCATCGGCTACCTGCCGTCGCACTACGCTGCCGACTGGGTCGCCGCCGGGATGCTGCGGCCCCTGCTGCCGGAGCGTTTCCACTATGCCATCGCGCTGACCATCGTGACCCGCAAGGGACGCCGGCCGAACCTGGTGCTGGAGCGCTTCCTGGAGGCGGTGGCGGTGTCGTGAGGGCGCGGATGGAGTAACGCGAGCTTCGGCCGCCCGCCGAACGGCGTCTTTTCTCTACGGCGCGAGGAGGTGGCATGCAGCGACGGGCCGAGCCAACGCGGGAAAGAGACTCTCACCCCTTCACATGGCGCCGCTCCCCCATCACCCAGGTCTCCGCCACCGCGCGGTCGTCGCCCAGGGTGTTCAGCACGAACAGGGTATCGGCCAGGCCGCGCGCATGCTCCATGCGCTGGGCGATCATCGGCGTGGCGGCCAGGTCGAGGGCGACGAAGTCGGCTTCGCGGCCGGGCAGGAAGTTACCGACCAGGCCGTCCAGGTCGAGCGCCCTGGCGCCGCCGAGGGTGGCCAGGTAGAGCGCCTGGAACGGATCGAGGCTGGTGCCGCGCAATTGCTGGATCTTGTAGGCGTCGGCGAGGTTGGCCAGCAGCGACAGGCTGGTGCCGCCGCCGACGTCGCTGCCGATGCCGACGCGGATGCCGTATTGCTGGGCGCGGCCAAGGTCGAACAGGCCGGAGCCGATGAACAGGTTGGAACTGGGACAGTGCGCCAGCGCCGCGTTCTTGTGCGCCAGGCAGCGGCATTCGCGTTCGGAGAGATGGATGCCATGGGCGAACACGCTGCGTTCGCCGACCAGGCCGGCGCGATGATAGACGTCCAGGTAGTCCTGCGCCTGGGGAAACAGCTCGCCGACCCAGGCGACTTCCTTGAGGTTCTCCGAAAGATGGGTGTGCAGGTAGACGCCGGGATACTCGTCCAGCAGGCGCGCCGCCGCGGCCAGTTGCTCGGGCGAGGAGGTCGGCGCGAAGCGCGGGGTGACCGCGTATTGCAGGCGCCCGTTGCCGTGCCAGCGCTCGATCAGCGCGCGGCTCTCGGCGTAGCCACTGGCCGCGGTATCGCACAGCGCCGGCGGCGCGTTGCGGTCCATCAGCACCTTGCCGGCGATCATCCGTAGGCGGCGCTTCTGCGCGGCCTGGAAGAATGCCTCGGCGGATACCGCATGGACCGTGCCGAACACCAGCGCGGTAGTGGTGCCGTGGCGCAGCAGTTCGTCGAGGAACAGCTCGGCCTGGGCGGCGGCGTAGCCGGCATCGGCAAAGCGCTGCTCGGCGGGAAAGGTGTGGGTTTCCAGCCAGTCCAGCAGTTGGGTGCCGTAGGAGGCGATCACTCCGAGTTGCGGGTAATGCACATGGCAATCGACGAAGCCGGGCAGCAGCAGGCGCTGCGGATGCTCCTCCAGCGGCAGGTCGGCGGGCAGTTGCGGCAGCAGGTAGGTTGCGTGATCGAGCGCGCGCACGTGGCCGTGTTCGATCCACAGCAGGCCGTCCTCGAAATACTCCCAGGCCTTGTCGCCGAGTTTCGCCGGGTCGCCGAGGAAATGCAGGATCCGCCCGCGATGAGCCGAACTGCTCATCGCGCTCCCGCCGTGGTCGGAGTGCAGGATAAGTGGGGGGACGAAGTTGCCAGCAGGTACTGCATCGTTCATCTCCTCTGCTGCCGGAATGGCGCTTTCGCCTCTTTAGTCCGGGAAATCGACGGAAATATCCCGTCTTTGGCGCGTGATCTCGCTTCCGCCATTATGCACTGTGCGCATGCTGTGGATAAGTCTGTGTGTAGCGCGTGTGCGGAAAGATTGCACGAGCCATTGCGGGATGTGCCCATCTGGCTTCCGGCAGGCGATCCGCGGAAAGCGTTCCGGCACCTTGAATCCGCCTTGCGAAATGCCCGGTCGGCAACTGGCGCTTCTGTGGGTTTGTCTGTGGAAAAGCTGTTCGCATTCCCCGTTGAAAAAATGCCTTCGGCGGTCGGGGGAAAGGCATTGGACGGAGCCGCAGGATTTCTCCCGGTTGGCGAAAGAGCCAGGGAAAAGGTGCTGTGGAATGCGCCACGACGGTGCATCGCGAAACTGTGGACAGCGGATCCACCCATGGCGCCGCCGAGCATGCTTCCGTCGATCGCCGCGGACTTTCCTGGAAAGCCGGAAAACCCAGTATTCATGGGCATCATGGCGTCTAAAGGGGAAGTCCTGGAGACATTTTCACGGGCATTCCCGTTCCGCGGGTTTCCTGTGGAAAAGCTGTTGGCAAACTGTGCCGGAAGCGGGCCGCCGGGGCTGCCCCAGGGATTCGGCCGACCCGTGGCTTGGCCGGGAGAGATCGTCCTGCCGTGCTCCTCCGAACGGCTGTCGATATCTTGTGGATAAAGCTGTTGGCAAAGTGTTGGAGAAAATGCCTTGCCAGGTCGCGCCCATGGCCTGCCGGGTTGGCTGTTTTCTGTCCATCGCCAATGTTGCGAAAATCGCCGGGACGATCGGCGCGGGAGGCTTCCCAAGGTCCCGGATGGGCTCCCGACACGCTGTGGATAACTCTGTGAGCAAGGTGGTGATGACTGCTTTGCGACAAATGCTCACGTGGGTGCGCCGCAGGGTTGCCCGCAAATGTGCCGCGGCGTCCCAGGCGTGCCCCGGCTTGGTGCCGCTCGGCGCGGGAGCCTGGCCCGTGGCTCCCGGTGCAAGCCGCGTTCCAGGGCTTTCCTGACCTCCTGGCCAGGTATTTGCACCGGCCGCCGCATCGTCGAGCAACCGATCGGGTCCGCCATGTCCGCACCTTCCTCCTTCGCGCCGCCGCGCCTCGAACTGCGCGGGATCAGCAAGCGTTATCCGGGTTGCCTGGCCAACGACCGCATCGACCTGTGCATCGACGCCGGCGAGATCCACGCCCTGCTCGGTGAGAACGGCGCCGGCAAGAGCACGCTGATGAAGATCATCTACGGCGTGACCCGTCCCGATGCCGGCGAGATCCGCTGGCAGGGCGAGCCGGTGCAGGTACGCGACCCGGCTCGCGCCCGGGCGCTGGGGATCGGCATGGTGTTCCAGCATTTCTCCCTGTTCGAGACGCTCAGCGTGGCGGAGAACATCGCGCTCGCCCTCGGCGCCGAGGCGGGCAGCCCGCGCCGGTTGGAGGCGCGTATTCGCGAGGTGTCGCAGCGCTACGGCATGCCGCTGGAGCCTCGCCGGCTGGTCCATGGGCTGTCCATCGGCGAGCGCCAGCGGGTGGAGATCGTGCGCTGCCTGATGCAGGACATCCGCCTGCTGATCCTCGACGAGCCGACCTCGGTGCTGACCCCGCGCGAGGCCGAGGATCTCTTCGTCACCCTGCGCCGTCTTGCGGAGGAGGGCTGCAGTGTCCTCTTCATCAGCCACAAGCTGGCCGAGGTCCGTGCGCTCTGCCAGCGCGCCACGGTGCTGCGCGGCGGACGGGTGGCCGGACAGTGCGTGCCGGCGCAATGTTCCGATCTCGAGCTGGCGCGGCTGATGGTGGGCGACGCCGAGGGCCTGGCGGCGGAGTATCCGAAGGCTACCGGCGGCGCGCCTTTCCTCCAGGTGCGCGACCTGCACTGGCGCAACCCGGACCCCTTCGGCGTGTCCTTCACCGGCCTCGATCTGGAGGTGCGCAGCGGCGAGATCCTCGGTATCGCCGGGGTCGCCGGCAACGGCCAGGACGAGTTGCTCGCTCTGCTCAGCGGCGAAGTGCGCCTGCCGCGCGCCCAGGCCGAGCGCATCCGCCTCGGCGGCTGCGCCGGCGCGCACCTGGCGCCGGATGCGCGGCGCCGCGCCGGCCAGGCCTTCGTGCCCGCCGAGCGGCTGGGGCACGGCGCGGTGCCGGAGATGAGCCTGGCGGACAATGCGCTGCTCACCGCCTTCCAGCAGGGTCTGGTGAAGCGCGGGTTGGTCCGGCGGCGCAAGGTGCTGGCGCTGGCCGAGGAGATCATCCGCCGTTTCGCCGTGAAGACCCCGGGTGCCGGGGCGCCGGCACGCAGCCTTTCCGGCGGCAACCTGCAGAAGTTCATTCTCGGCCGCGAGATCCTCCAGGCCCCGCGCCTGCTGGTGGCGGCGCATCCCACCTGGGGCGTGGACGTCGGCGCGGCGGCGCTGATCCACCGCGCGCTGATCGCCTTGCGCGATGCCGGTACGGCGATCCTGGTGGTCTCCGAGGACCTCGACGAGCTGTTCCTGCTCAGCGACCGCATCGCCGCGCTGTGTTCGGGTCGGCTGTGCCCGGCGGTCGCCACCGCGAGCGCTTCGCCGCAGCAGGTCGGCGGCTGGATGGCCGGTCAATTCGAGGCGCCGGCGGCGGTCGCCGGCGCCGTTGCCCAAGGGAGCCTGTGATGCTGTTGTCCCTGGAACCGCGCGGCCGGCAGTCGCGCTGGATGCTGCTGGCCTCTCCGCTGCTGGCGGGGTTGCTGACCCTGGTCTGCGGCGCGCTGCTGTTCGCCTGTCTCGGCCACGATCCCTGGCAGACCCTGCATACCGTGCTGGTACAGCCGCTCAGCGACCTCTATGGGCTCGGCGAGCTGCTGGTCAAGGCCATGCCGATCCTGCTCTGTGCCCTCGGCCTGGCACTGGCCTACCAGGCGCGCGTGTGGAACATCGGCGCGGAGGGCCAGTTGCTGGTCGGCGCCCTGGCCGGCAGCGCGGTGGCGATCCAGTTGCTCGACTGGCAGAGCCGCTGGGCGCTGGCCTGGGTGCTGCTCGCCGGCACCGCTGCCGGGGCGCTCTGGGCCGGGTTCGCCGCCTGGCTGCGAACGCGCTTCAACGCCAACGAGATCCTGACCACCATCATGCTCAACTACATCGCGCTGAACCTGCTGCTGTACGGCGTGCACGGGCCGTTGAAGGACCCGGATGGCTTCAACTTCCCGCAGTCGGCGCTGTTCGGCGAGGCCAGCCGCCTGCCGGCGCTGTTCGAGGACAGCCGGGTGCACCTTGGCGCATTGTTCGGCCTGCTGGCGCTGGCGGCGGTCTGGGTGCTGGCGCAGCGCAGCTTCCTCGGTTTCCAGGTCCGCGTGCTCGGCCTCGACCGCCGCGCCGCCGGTTTCGTCGGTTTCCGCGAGAAGCGCCTGGTCTGGTTCGTGCTGCTGTTCTCCGGCGCGCTGGCAGGCCTGGCCGGCGTCTGCGAGGTCGCCGGGCCGATCGGCCAACTGGTGCCGCAGGTCTCGCCGGGCTACGGCTATGCGGCGATCACCGTGGCCTTCCTTGGCCGTCTCAATCCGTTCGGCATCCTCTGCGCCAGCCTGCTGATGGCGTTGCTCTACCTCGGCGGCGAGGCCGCGCAGATGAGCCTCAACCTGCCGTTGGCGCTGACCGGGCTGTTCCAGGGGATGATGCTGTTCTTCCTCCTCGCCTGTGACGTGCTGATCCTCTACCGCCCACGTTTGCACGGACGCTGGCGCAAGCGCCCGGCGCTGCGCGACGCCCTGGCCTGACCGAACCGCCGAGGAACCACGATGGATATCGATCTGCTCGACAACCTGCTGTTCGCCATGGTCCGCACCGGTACTCCGCTGCTGCTGGTGGCCCTGGGCGAACTGGTCTGCGAGAGAAGCGGGGTGCTCAACCTGGGCCAGGAGGGGATGATGCTGTTCGGCGCGGTGATCGGCTTCATGGTCGCCTTCTCCAGCGGCAGCCTGTGGCTCGGCGTGCTCCTCGCGGTGCTCGCCGGCATGCTGCTGGCGGCGCTGTTCGCCGGGGTCGCCCTGTACCTGAACGCCAACCAGGTGGCCTGCGGCCTGGCGCTGACCATCTTCGGCGTCGGCCTTTCGTCGTTCGTCGGCGCCGCCTGGGTCGGCAAGCCGCTGCAAGGGTTCGCCCCGCTGGCGCTGCCGGTGCTGGGCGAGTTGCCGCTGCTCGGGCGCATGCTGTTCGCCCAGGACGCGCTGGTCTACCTGAGCCTGGCGCTGTTCGCCGCGGTCGCCTGGATGCTCCTGCGCAGCCGCGCCGGGCTGGTTCTCCAGGCGGTCGGCGAGAACCCTGACGCGGCCAGCGCGATGGGCCTGCCGGTGCTGCGCGTGCGCACCCTGGCGGTGCTCTTCGGCGGCGCCATGGCCGGCCTGGCCGGTGCCTACCTGTCGCTGGCCTACACGCCGATGTGGGCGGAGAACATGACCGCCGGACGCGGCTGGATCGCCCTGGCGCTGGTGGTCTTCGCCAGTTGGCGGGTGTTCCGCGTGCTGCTCGGTGCCTGGTTGTTCGGCCTGGCCAGCATCCTGCACCTGGTGGCCCAGGGGATCGGGCTGTCGATTCCGGCCAACCTGCTGGCGATGCTGCCCTATGCGGCGACCATCCTGGTGCTGGTCCTGCTCTCCCGCGATGCCCTGCGCACCCGGCTGTATGCCCCGGTTTCCCTGGGCCAGCCGTGGAAGGCCGGGCACTGACGAGGGCAGGTTCTTCGATTAGTTGTTTTAACTATTTATATATTCTTCGATAGATTTAGATAATTTCACTGATGGCCTAAATCAATGGGGCATTTTTGCCGAACCCCGTTAAGATTCTCCCAGTCGATTTGAAACACCCCATTCAACTGAGAGAGGAACGACTGATGTCCCTGATCAACACTCAAGTCCAACCGTTCAAGGTCAACGCTTTCCACAACGGCAAGTTCATCGAGGTGACCGAGGAATCCCTGAAGGGCAAGTGGTCGGTCCTGATCTTCATGCCGGCTGCCTTCACCTTCAACTGCCCGACCGAGATCGAAGACGCCGCCAACAACTACGGCGAGTTCCAGAAAGCCGGTGCCGAGGTCTACATCGTGACCACCGACACCCACTTCTCGCACAAGGTCTGGCACGAAACCTCCCCGGCAGTCGGCAAGGCCCAGTTCCCGCTGATCGGCGACCCGACCCACCAGCTGACCAACGCCTTCGGCGTGCACATCCCGGAAGAAGGCCTGGCCCTGCGCGGTACCTTCGTGATCAACCCGGAAGGCGTGATCAAGACCGTCGAGATCCACTCCAACGAGATCGCCCGTGACGTCGGCGAGACCGTGCGCAAGCTGAAGGCCGCCCAGTACACCGCCGCCCACCCGGGCGAAGTCTGCCCGGCCAAGTGGAAGGAAGGCGAGAAGACCCTCGCTCCGTCCCTGGACCTGGTCGGCAAGATCTAAGACCGCGCCGGCGGCATTCGCCGCCAGCCTCTCCGGCGGACGATCCCTCGCGGATCGTCCGCCCTTCACCCAGCCAACGCGCCGTGCAGGGCGGATGTCCCATCCGCCGGGGATACGTTTGCCCGAATTTCGAGGAGCTGAACCATGTTGGACGCCAATCTTAAAACCCAGTTGAAGGCCTACCTGGAAAAGGTCAGCCAGCCGTTCGAGATCGTCGCGTCCCTCGATGACAGCGACAAATCCCGCGAGTTGCTGGGCCTGCTGCAAGACATCGTCGGCCTGACCGACAAGATCACCCTGAAGACCGACGGCAGCGATGCGCGCAAACCGTCGTTCTCGCTGAACCGCCCCGGTGCGGACATCGGCCTGCGCTTCGCCGGTATCCCCATGGGCCACGAATTCACCTCGCTGGTGCTGGCCCTGCTGCAGGTAGGCGGCCACCCCTCCAAGCTCGACGCGGACGTGATCGAGCAGGTCAAGGGCATCGAGGGCACCTTCGAGTTCGAAACCTACTTCTCGCTGTCCTGCCAGAACTGCCCGGACGTGGTCCAGGCGCTGAACCTGATGGCCGTGCTCAACCCGAACATCCGTCACGTCGCCATCGACGGCGCGCTGTTCCAGGATGAGGTCGAGGCGCGCCAGATCATGTCGGTGCCGAGCATCTACCTCAACGGCGAAGTCTTCGGCCAGGGCCGCATGGGCGTGGAAGAGATCCTCGCCAAGATCGACACCGGCGCCGCCGCCCGCGACGCCGAGAAGCTGACCGCCCGCGACGCCTTCGACGTGCTGGTGGTCGGCGGTGGCCCGGCCGGAGCCGCGGCGGCGATCTACGCCGCGCGCAAGGGCATTCGCACCGGCGTCGCCGCCGAGCGCTTCGGCGGCCAGGTGCTGGACACCATGGCCATCGAGAACTTCATCTCGGTGCAGGAGACCGAAGGGCCGAAGCTGGCGCGGGCGCTGGAAGAGCACGTGCGTCACTACGAGGTCGACATCATGAACCTGCAGCGCGCCAGCAAGCTGGTTCCGGCGAAGAACACCGGCGAGTTGCACGAGGTGCAGTTCGAGAGCGGCGGCAGCCTCAAGGCCAAGACCCTGATCCTCGCCACCGGCGCTCGCTGGCGCGAAATGGGCGTGCCCGGCGAGCAGGAGTACAAGGCCAAGGGTGTGTGCTTCTGCCCGCACTGCGACGGCCCGCTGTTCAAGGGCAAGCGCGTGGCGGTGATCGGCGGCGGCAACTCTGGCGTCGAGGCGGCCATCGACCTGGCCGGCATCGTCGCCCACGTGACCCTGCTGGAATTCGACAGCAAGTTGCGCGCCGACGCCGTGCTGCAACGCAAGCTCTACAGCCTGCCGAACGTCGAGGTGATCACCAGTGCCCTGACCAGCGAAGTGAAGGGCGACGGCCAGAAGGTCACCGGCCTGGTGTACAAGGACCGCAACTCCGAGGAGTTCAAGTCGATCGAGCTGGAAGGTATCTTCGTGCAGATCGGCCTGCTGCCCAACACCGAGTGGCTCAAGGGCAGCGTCGAGCTGTCGCCGCGCGGCGAGATCATCGTCGACGCCCGTGGCGAGACCTCGCTGCCCGGCATCTTCGCCGCCGGCGACGTGACCACGGTGCCGTACAAGCAGATCGTGATCGCCGTGGGCGAGGGCGCCAAGGCTTCGCTGAGCGCCTTCGACCACCTGATCCGGACCTCCGCGCCGGAGTGACCCGGCCAGCGACCGTCGAACCAGGGACGCCCGGAGCGCGAAAGCGCCCCGGGCGTTTTCGTTGGCGCGACCGCCCGCCTCAGGCCGGGATATCCAGGTTCGCGTGGCCCGGCGCGGCGGCCGCCTCGGCGTAGACCTTCTCGTCCTCCTCGATCACCCGCGAGGCCGGCCCCACCAGCAACGGGTCCGGCTCATGGGCGATGCGCCGGTCCTTGTCCGGGTAGTCCAGCGAGTGCAGGAAGTGGCGGATGCAGTTGAGTCGTGCGCGCTTCTTGTCGTCGGACTTGATGACCGTCCACGGCGCGTCGGCGGTGTCGGTATGGAAGAACATCGCCTGCTTGGCGGCGGTGTAGTCGTCCCACTTGTCCAGAGACTTGATGTCGATGGGCGACAGCTTCCAGTGCTTGAGCGGATCGTCGCGGCGCGAGATGAAGCGCCGCAGTTGTTCCTCGCGGCTCACCGAGAACCAGTACTTGAACAGCAGGATGCCGCTGTTGGTGAGCATGCGCTCCAGCTCCGGCGCCTGGCGCATGAACTCCAGGTATTGCAGCGGCGAACAGAAGCCCATGACCCGCTCGACGCCGGCGCGGTTGTACCAGGAGCGGTCGAAGAAGACCATCTCGCCGGCGGTGGGCAGATGTTGGATGTAGCGCTGGAAATACCACTGGCCCTGCTCCTGGGAGGACGGTTTCTCCAAGGCTACGATCCGCGCGCCGCGCGGGTTCAGGTGTTCCATGAAGCGCTTGATGGTGCCGCCCTTGCCGGCGGCGTCGCGGCCTTCGAACAGGACCACCACGCGCTGGCCGGTCTCCTTCACCCAGCTCTGCACCTTGAGCAGTTCGATCTGCAGGTCGTGCTTGGCCTTCTCGTACTCGTTGCGGCGCATCCGCGTGTGATAGGGATAGTTCGCCGGCAGGCTCGCCGAGGTGCTGTCCTCGCTGCTGCCGTGGGGCGCACTGGCGACCTGCAGGGCCACCGGCTTCTGGCTGATTGCCTGGATCTCCTCGCGGGCCTTCTGCGCCGGGCTGGCCACTCGCGGGCGGCGGGTCGCCGGCTTGCGCGGGGCGCGGCGGGCGGCTGGCCGGGCCGGCTTGGCCGGCTGCGCGGCGGGTTGCTCGGGGGAGGGGGGACTGACAGTGGGTTCTTCGCTCATGCGGGACTCCTTCCGTTCTACGTTTTCAGCTATGCAGTCCCCCACTCTATGCCCCTGCCGGGAGGCGTCCGTTGACCCCCATCAAACCGCGCCCGGCCGCCACCGGGAGGAAAGCCTTACACCTCTCCAGAAATCCCTTGTAGGATATCGCCACGCGCGTGGCGCCCCGTCGTCGCCCCGCGGACCTGGATCAGCAGACAGGGTGAACACTGAGCTGGCTCTCATCAACCGAGGGCCGGCAGCGTTTGCGCCGGCCCGCCGATCCGACGAAGGTCCGCACATGTCCCGCACCTGGATTCGCAATCCCCTCGCCATCTTCACCGCCAACGGTCTCGACGCCGCCGGCGGCCTGGTCGTCGAAGACGGCCGCATCGTCGAGCTGCTCGGCGCTGGCCAGCAGCCCGCACAACCTTGCGCCAGCCAGTTCGACGCCAGCCGGCACGTGGTGTTGCCGGGGCTGGTCAACACCCATCACCACTTCTACCAGACCCTCACCCGCGCCTGGGCGCCGGTGGTCAACCAGCCGCTGTTCCCCTGGCTGAAGACCCTCTACCCGGTCTGGGCGCGGCTGACCCCGGAGAAACTCGAACTGGCCACCAAGGTGGCGCTGGCCGAGCTGCTGTTGTCCGGGTGTACCACTGCCGCCGACCACCACTACCTGTTTCCCGGCGGCCTCGAACAGGCCATCGACGTGCAGGCCGGGGTGGTCGAGGAACTGGGCATGCGCGCCATGCTCACCCGCGGCTCGATGAGCCTCGGTGAGAAGGACGGCGGCTTGCCGCCGCAGCAGACGGTGCAGGAGGCCGAGACCATCCTCGCCGACAGCGAGCGACTGATCGCCCGCTACCACCAGCGCGGAGACGGTGCCCGGGTGCAGATCGCCCTGGCGCCCTGCTCGCCGTTCTCGGTGACTCCGGAGATCATGCGCGCCAGCGCCGAACTGGCGGCGCGCCACGACGTACGCCTGCACACCCACCTGGCGGAGACCCTCGACGAGGAAGACTTCTGCCTGCAGCGCTTCGGCCTGCGCACCGTGGACTACCTGGATAGCGTCGGCTGGCTCGGCCCGCGCACCTGGCTGGCCCACGGCATCCACTTCAACGCCGAGGAGATCCGCCGGCTCGGCGAGGCGGGCACCGGTATCTGCCATTGCCCGAGTTCGAACATGCGCCTGGCCTCGGGCATCTGCCCGACCGTGGAGCTGGAGGCGGCCGGCGCGCCGATCGGCCTGGGAGTCGATGGCTCGGCCTCCAACGACGCCTCGAACATGATCCTCGAGGCGCGCCAGGCCCTGTACCTGCAACGCCTGCGCTACGGCGCCGAGCGGATCACCCCGGAACTCGCCCTGGGCTGGGCAACCCGTGGCTCGGCACGCCTGCTCGGGCGCAGCGACATCGGCGAGCTGGCCCCCGGCAAGCAGGCCGACCTGGCCTTGTTCAAGCTCGACGAGCTGCGCTTCTCGGGTAGCCACGACCCGCTCTCGGCGCTGCTGCTGTGCGCTGCCGACCGCGCCGACCGGGTAATGGTCGGCGGCGCCTGGCGAGTGGTCGACGGTGCCGTGGAGGGCCTCGACCTGGCCGCCCTGATCGCCCGCCACCGCGCTGCGGCGAGTGCCCTGATCGCCGGTTGATGCGGGTTCCGGTAGGGGAAGCGCCGTGCTTCCTCTGTCGGTTCGCATAGGTCGGCGCGTGGCCCGCAACTGGCTAGACTGTGGCATTCCCCACCAGGAGCCGCCCCATGTCACGCGCCGCCCGCCCATGCAATCGCTTTTGCAGCCTTCTGCTAGGACTCGCCCTGCTGATGCCCGCCAGCCTTCCTCTGTCCGCTGCCGAAACGGTGGCGCCGCCATCGCCGCGGACGCTGATCATCGACACCGATCCGGGCGCCGACGATGTGATCGCCCTGCTGTTCGCCATGGCCTCGCCGAAGGAGCTGAAGATCCAGGCGCTGACCACCGTCGCCGGCAACGTGCCGCTGGAAAAGACCGCGCGTAACGCCCGGCTGGCCCGCGAGTGGGGCAAGCGCCCGGATATCCCGGTCTACGCCGGCGCTCCGCGACCGCTGCTGCGCACGCCGATCTACGCCGCCGACGTGCACGGCAGCGAAGGCATCAGCGGCGTCGAGGTGCATGAGCCGAAGCAGCCGCTGGCCGAAGGTAACGCCGTGGACTACCTGATCCGCACCTTGCGTGCGGCGCCGGAGAAGAGCGTGACCCTGGCCATGCTCGGCCCGGAGACCAACCTCGCGCTGGCCCTGACCCAGGCCCCGGACATCGTCAAGGGCATCCGCGAGATCGTGATCATGGGCGGCGCCCACTTCAACGGCGGCAACATCACCCCGGCCGCCGAATTCAATATCTTCGCCGACCCCCACGCGGCGGAAATCGTGCTCAAGAGCGGGGCGCCGATCACCATGCTGCCGCTCGACGTGACCCACAAGATCCTCACCAGCCCCGAGCGCATCGCCAAGCTGCGCAACCTCGGCAACCAGGCCGGCAAGACCGTCGCCGACATCCTCGACGCCTACGTCCAGTACGACATCAAGTACTACGGCCTGAAGGGCGGCCCGGTGCACGACGCCACGGTGGTCGCCTACCTGCTCAAGCCCTCGCTGTTCAAGGGCAAGCGGATCAACGTGCAGGTCGACAGCCGCGAGGGCATCACCTTCGGCCAGACCGTGGCCGACTGGTACGGCGGCCTCAAGCAGCCGGCCAACGTCGAGTGGATCAACGAGGGCGACGCCCAGGGGTTCTTCGACCTGCTCACCGAGCGTATCGCCCGCCTGCCCTGAGTCTCTCGTCGTACGGCCGGCGCCGGGTCAGCCGTGGCGCCGGCTGGCGAGTTGGCGCAGGGCCTGCTCGGCGTCGCCGACGACTAGCGTTGCCGGCACCGCCAGCATCAGGTTGAGCGGCAGGCCGAACTCTTCCAGGGTCATGCCGTCGCGGTCGCGGGTCGGATCCTCGCCGATCAGCTCCGGGGCGTGCCGGCGGATTCGCTCGGCGTAGCTGCCGGCGTCGTCGACGTAGCCATAGACCGGCTTGCCGAGGGCGGTGGCATAGCCGACCTCGAAGGCGGTGCCGCTGTCCGGCTCGGCGCCGCGGAAGAAGTTCAGGTTGGCCAGCACCGCGTCGGCGCGTTCGATCAGGCCGATGTTGGCGCGGTAGATCCAGGCCGCCTGTTCGCGCGGCTCGGCGAGCTGTTTCGGCAGCGCGTTGTCCAGCGGGTAGAGGCCCTCGAAACCGTAGCGTGCGCACAGTGCCTTGAGTGCTTCGCCGTGGGCGACGGCGTCGGCGCGGAACACATCGGGACCGGCCAGATAGAGTTTCCGCGGCCTGGCCGCGGCGCGTACACCCGGCAGGCTGCCGAGCAGGGCGCCGGCGGGCAGCAGCAGGGCTGCCAGGCGCAGGAAGGTACGACGGCTGCTGGAACCCTTGGATCGGTTCATCGGATGCCTCTTGCAGGCCGGCCTCCCGGATGGGGCCGTTGTTGTCCAGGATTATGGCCGGCAAGCGACGGGCCGGGCGGCGGCTATCTGCCAGCAGCTAGGCGACGGCCTTCCCGCGATGTCAGGCGCGCTCGAGTTCCTCGGCGAGGCGTCGCAGAGCCTCGCGCGGGCCGCCGGCGACCAGCCGCGAAGGCACCGCCAGCATCAGGTTCAATGGCAGGCCGAAACCCTCCAGTTGCCAACCGTCGCGGTCCTCGCCGGGGTGCTCGCCGAGCCATTCCGGGGCCAGCCGGGCGAGGCGCTCGGTGTAGGCGCCGGCATCGCTGAGGTAGGCATATACCGGCTTGCCCAGGGCCAGGGCGTAACCCACTTCGAAGGCGGTGCCGCTGTCCGGCTCGCTGCCGCGGAACGGTTCGAGGTTGGCCAGCACGCAGTCGGCGCGCTCGATCAGGCCGACATTGGCGCGGTAGATCCAGGCGGCCTGTGCGGCTGGCTCGCGGATGTCGGCGGGCAGGGCGTGGTCGAGCGGGTAGAGGCCGACGAAGCCGAACTCGGCGCAGAGCGCCTTGAGGGTTTCGCCATGGGCTTCGGCGTCGGGGCGGAAGACGTCCGGCCCGGCCAGGTAGATCGCGGTCATCGCGTGCGTGCCTTGTTACGGAAAGCCAGCGCCCATGGTAGCGCCATCGTGGCGGCGCCGGCATGCACCAAGCGATGGCGCGCTGCACCGTCCTGCAGCCGCGCCGGCATGACGCGGCGCGCAGAAGCGCGAGCTTGAGCGGAGTTGTCCGGGTGGTCAGGTAATTGCATCGGCGGGCGGGCTGAACGCGAAGCCACGCCCGATGGCCAACCCTGCACTCACCGGAGCACGCCCATCCATGAAACACCGTCGCACGCAATCCCGCATGTCCGTCCTGCGCCGCCTTGCCGCCGTCCTCGGCCTCGGCGCCTGCGCTCTCGCCGCCGAGGCCGCCGAACCACTGAAGATCGGCTTCGTCTATGTCGGCCCGGTCGGCGACCACGGCTGGACCTACCAGCACGAACTGGGCCGCCGCGAACTGGTGGAGCACTTCGGCGACAAGGTGAAGACCAGCTTCGTCGAGAACGTCGCCGAGGGCGCCGACGCCGAGCGGGTCATCCGCAACCTGGCGAAAGACGGCTACGGCCTGGTCTTCACCACCTCCTTCGGCTACATGAACCCTACCGCCAAGGTGGCCCGGCAGTTTCCCAAGGTGACCTTCGAGCACGCCACCGGCTACAAGCGCGACAGGAACCTCGGCACCTACCTGTCGCGCTCCTACGAGGGACGCTACGTCGGCGGCTTCCTCGCGGCGAAGATGACCCGCAGCCACAAGATCGGCTACATCGCCTCGTTTCCGATTCCCGAGGTGATCCGCGACATCAACGCGATCCAGCTGGCGCTGGACAAATACGACCCGCAGGCCGAACTCAAGGTGATGTGGGTGAGCACCTGGTTCGATCCGGGCAAGGAGGCCGACGCGGCCAACGCGCTGATCGACCAGGGCGTCGACGTGGTGTTCCAGCACACCGATAGCCCGGCGCCGATCCAGGCCGCCGAGCGTCGCGGGGTGTACGCCGTGGGCTACGCCTCGGACATGCAGCACTTCGGTCCGAAGACCGTGCTCACCTCGATCGTCAACGACTGGGGCCCGCACTATATCCGCTCGGCCCAGGCGGTGATGGACGGCACCTGGAAATCCGAGGACTTCTGGGGTGGCCTGGCCGAGAGTACGGTGGTCCTGCCGCTGAACCAGGAGGTGCTGCCGGCGCCGGTGCGGGAAGAGGCGGGCAGGCTGATCGAGTCGATCCGTAGCGGAGCCTTCCACCCCTTCACCGGGCCGATCCGCGACCAGTCCGGCAAGGAGCGTTTCGCCGCCGGCGTCAGCGCGACCAATGCCGACCTGGCGTCGATGAACTATTACGTGGAAGGCATCAAGGCCGACCTGCCGAAGTGAGCCCTGGCCTTGTATGGAAAAAGTCGCCGAGCGCAGGCACTTTCCGTACAGGACCCATCGAGGAGAGCGCGATTGGACCGTCTACCCATCATCGACATCGCCCCGCTCTACGGCGCCGACCGTGGCGCCTGGAACGACGTGGCGCGGCGGATCGACCAGGCCTGCCGCGAGTGGGGCTTCTTCTACATCGCCGGACACCCGTTGCCGGCCGCGCGCTTCGAAGCCCTGCTGGCGGCGGCGCGGGAGTTCTTCGCGCTGCCCGTCGAAGAGAAGCTGAAGATCGATATCACCCGTAGCCGCAATCATCGCGGCTATGGCGCGATCGCCACCGAGCAGCTCGACCCGGCGTTGCCCAGCGACTTCAAGGAGACCTTCGACATGGCCCTGCACCTGCCGGCGGAGCATCCCGACGTGCGCGCCGGCAAGTCCTTCTACGGGCCCAACCGACACCCCGACCTGCCCGGCTGGGAGGCCCTGCTGGAAGGACACTATGCCGACATGCTGACGCTGGCCCGTACCGTGCTGCGCGCCCTGGCCATCGCCCTGGGGATCGAGGAGGACTTCTTCGATCGCCGCTTCGAGCAGCCGGTCAGCGTGTTCCGCCTGATCCACTATCCGCCGGCCTCGGCCCGGCAGAGCGCCGACCAGCCCGGCGCCGGCGCGCACACCGACTACGGCTGCGTGACCCTGCTCTACCAGGACGCCGCCGGTGGCCTGCAAGTGCAGAACCGCCAGGGCGAATGGATCGACGCGCCGCCCATCGACGGCACCTTCGTGGTCAACATCGGCGACATGATGGCGCGCTGGAGCAACGACCGTTACCGCTCGACCCCGCACCGGGTGATCAGCCCGCGCGGGGTGCACCGCTACTCCATGCCGTTCTTCGCCGAACCGCACATGGACACCGAGATCCGCTGCCTGCCGGGCTGCTTCGACGCGGACAACCCGCCGAAGTATCCGCCGACCACCTGTGGCGATTGGCTGACCTCGCGCTTCGCGCAGACCTATGCCTATCGGCGCGGCGAAACGGCCTGAGCCGCCCGTCGCGCGCGGGAGCGGCTCGCGGGTTTGCCGCGGGCCTGACTCCCGGGACAGGTTAAACTTGCCGGCCAAGACCAGCCTGATCGAGAACCCACCCCATGTACGAATGGCTCAACGCCTTGCCCAAGGCCGAACTGCACCTGCACCTGGAAGGTACCCTGGAGCCGGAGCTGCTGTTCGCCCTCGCCGAGCGCAACCGCATCGCCCTGCCCTGGAACGACGTCGAGACCCTGCGCAAGGCCTACGCCTTCAACAACCTGCAGGAATTCCTCGACCTCTACTACGCCGGCGCCGACGTGCTGCGCACCGAGCAGGACTTCTACGACCTGACCTGGGCCTACCTGCAGAAGTGCAAGGCGCAGAACGTCGTCCACGTCGAGCCGTTCTTCGACCCGCAGACCCACACCGATCGCGGCATTCCCTTCGAGGTGGTGCTCGCCGGCATCCGCGCCGCGCTACGGGACGGCGAGAAGCTGCTGGGCATCCGCCATGGGCTGATCCTCAGCTTCCTCCGCCACCTCAGCGAGGAACAGGCGCAGAAAACCCTCGACCAGGCGCTGCCGTTCCGCGACGCCTTCATCGCCATCGGCCTCGACAGCTCGGAAGTAGGGCATCCGCCGAGCAAGTTCCAGCGGGTCTTCGACCGGGCCCGCAGCGAAGGCTTCCTCACCGTCGCCCATGCCGGCGAGGAGGGGCCGCCCGAGTACATATGGGAAGCCCTCGACCTGCTCAAGGTCGAGCGCATCGACCACGGCGTACGCGCCTTCGAGGACGAGCGGCTGATGCGGCGGCTGATCGACGAACAGATCCCGCTGACCGTCTGCCCGCTGTCCAACACCAAGCTCTGCGTGTTCGACGACATGAGCCAGCACACCATCCTCGACATGCTCGAACGCGGCGTGAAGGTGACGGTGAACTCCGATGACCCGGCCTACTTCGGCGGCTATGTCACCGAGAACTTCCATGCCTTGCAGCAGAGCCTGGGAATGACCGAGGAGCAGGCCAGGCGCCTGGCGCAGAACAGCCTGGATGCGCGCCTGGTGAAGTGAGGGGCGGCGTGCCGGGTAGCCCGGCGCGCGACCCGCAAGGCGTTTCGTCGTCGCCGGCTTCTCGGTATTGATGATAAGCATTATCATTTGCGGGCCTGCTCAGCATTCCCATGGCGCCGCCCCGGCGCCGGCTTTCGTGCAGCCGTCCTCACCGATGCCCGACCGCGACCTACCTCCCGGCCCGCGCCCGGATGCCTTGCCGGCAGACGGCGAGGCGGCGCGCCGCGCGGATCTCCTCAAGGCCTTCCTGGCCCAGCGCCAGCGCATGGAAAGCCTGGTCAGCCGCTGGGTCGGCTGCCGGGCGACCGCCGCCGACCTGGTCCAGGAGCTGTTCCTGCGTTTCTGGCGGCGCCCGGCCGCCCCGGTGGAGGAGCTTGGCAGCTACCTCCTGCGCAGCGCGCGCAACCTGGCCATCGACCACTTGCGTGGCGAAGGATCGCGGCAACGGCAACTGGACGATTGGCTGCCGGAGCAGCGCCAGGGCGAGCCGGTCGGTCCCGAGCAGGCGCTCGAGGCCGGCGACCAGTGGCGCCGGGTCGAGGCCGCCTTGCGCGGCCTGCCCGAGCGGACCCGGCGGATTTTCCTGCTCAATCGCATCCACGGCCGCACCTACGCGGAGATCGCCCAGGCCATGCAGCTTTCCCAAAGCGCCGTGGAAAAACATATGATGCGCGCCCTCGACGCCTGCAAGGCGAGCCTGGCCGGCCCGGCCGGCGAGCAGGCAAGGAGCGCCCAGCCATGACCCGACCCGATAGCGACGCCGCGCCCTACGAGCCCGTCCTCGAGCAGACCGCCCAGGCCTGGCTGGTGCGCCTGCGCGGTACGCCGGATGCGGCGACCCGGCGGGCCTTCGAGGACTGGCTGGCGCAGCGGCCGGCGCATGCCGAGGCCTATGCCCGCGCCGAGGCGCTCTGGCGCCTGACGGAAATACCGGCGAGCCGCCTGGCCATCGAAGAGGCCGATGCCCTGGAAGCCTACCTGCGGCCGCGCCGAGCGTCGCGCAACCCGCGGCGCTGGGCCTACCCGCTGGCCAGCGTCGCCTGCCTGCTGGCGATGCTCTGGCTGGGCGGCTGGTGGCAGCCCGGCGACTGGCTGCAGGACTGGCGTGCCGACTATGTCGCCGCGCCGGGACAGGTCGCCGAATGGAAGCTGGCCGATGGCTCCTACCTGAGCCTGGACGCCGGCAGCGCGGTGCGCGTGCGTATCGACGGCGGCCAGCGGCGGGTCGAACTGCTGCGCGGCGCCGCCGCGTTGCGGGTGAAGCGCGACGCGCTGCCATTCGTGGTCGAGGCCGGCGAAGGCCGGGCGCGGGTACTGGGCACCGAGTTCGAGGTCCGTCGCGGCGCCGGGGCGACCCGCGTCACCGTGCTGCAAGGGCGGGTCGCGGTGAGCGCCGGCACGGGCGCGGGCGCCGCCGAGGAAGTGCTGGGCGCCGGCCAGCAGGTCGGCTTCGCCGACGGCAGGCTGGGCCGGCCCGTGGCCATCGACGCCGCCGCCGCGCTGGCCTGGCGCCAGGGCTGGCTGAGCTTCTACCGGCGGCCGCTGGCGGAAGTGCTCGACGAACTCGCTCGCTACTACCCCGGACGCATTCTCCTGCTCGACGACGCGCTCGGCCGCCAGCCGGTCAGCGGCAGCTTCCGCAGCGACGATCCCGAAGCCGCGCTGAAGTCGCTGCAGGCGGTGCTCGGCTATCGCCAGCAGATCCTGTTCGGACGCCTGGTGGTGATTCGCTGACGGCGGCCCCGCTCCGTTTGGCCGCAGGAATCTTTCCCGGCGAAGAATTTTTTTGCCCTGCGGGGTGAGGTAAATCCGGCGCCGCTTCGTGTAGTGCTCATGACCGCGATTGATTCGCATTAGAAAAGCGACCGACACGAGCAACCCATGACCCCGTTCCCGCGCTTCGCCCTGCGTACTCTCCCCGCCCTGTTCCTCAGCCTCGGCTGTCTCGCCGCCACCGTGCAGGCCGCCGAGGCGGTTCGCTACCGCTTCAGCCAGGCTGCCGCGCCGCTGGCCCAGGCGCTCAACGCGTTCAGCCGGGCCAGCGGGCAGACGCTGCTCTACACCGCCGAGCTGCCGCCGCAGGCGACCGCTCCGGCATTGCACGGTTCGCTGGACGCGGAGGAGGCGCTGCAACGCCTGCTGCAGGGCAGCGGCCTGCGCGCGCGGCGGATCGACGAGCGCACCCTGACCCTGGAGCCGATCCCCGCCAGCGGCGCGCTCGACCTCGATGCCACGACGGTCTCCGCCGCCGCCCCGGCGCAGGGCTACCGGCCGGCGGCCAACGCCTCGATCAGCCGCGGCGATGCGCCGCTACTGGAAATCCCCCAGGCGATCAGCGTGGTCCCGGCACAGGCGCTGCAGGACCAGCGCCCGCGCAACCTTGACGACGCGCTGGGCAACATCAGCGGCATCACCCAGGCCAACACCCTCGGCGGTACCCAGGACGCGGTGATGAAGCGCGGCTTCGGCGACAACCGCGACGGCTCGATCATGCGCGACGGCATGCCCTCGGTGCAGGGCCGCAATTTCACCGCCACCGCCGACCACGTCGAGGTGCTGAAGGGGCCAGCATCCCTGCTCTATGGCATCCAGGACCCGGGCGGGGTGGTCAACGTGGTGAGCAAGAAGCCACAACTGCAACAAGCCAACGCCCTGACCCTGCGTGGCTCGGCCTACGCCCACGGGCGCAACGGCAGCGGCGGCCAGCTCGACTCCACCGGCCCGCTGGGCGACAGCGGACTGGCCTACCGGATGATCCTCGATCATGAGGACGAGGATTACTGGCGCGACTTCGGCAAGAGTCGCGAGACGCTGGTGGCGCCCTCGCTGGCCTGGTACGGCGAGGACACGACGGTCAACCTGAGCTACGAGCACCGCGAGTTCACCACGCCGTTCGACCGTGGCACGGCCATCGACCCGCGTACCAACCGCCCGCTGGACATCCCGCGCAGCCGGCGCCTGGACGAGCCCTTCAACATCACCGAGGGCCGTTCCGAGCTGACCCGCCTGGATCTCGAACGGCAGCTCGACGACACCTGGAAGGCCCACTTCGGCTACGGCTACAGTCGCGAGACCTACGACGACAACCAGGCCCGGGTGATGGCCGTGAATGCCGACGGCACCCTGACCCGGCGCATGGACGGCACCCACGGCGCGGTCAGCAGCGACAGCTTCGCCACCCTCGGCCTGAGCGGAACGCTGCAACTGGCCGGGATGCAACATGACCTGCAATTCGGCATGGACCACGAGAAGCGCAAGATCTTCCGCGCCGACCTGCTGCGCGACAGCAAGACCAGCCGCTTCGACTACCTCGACCCGGTCTATGGCCAGGTGGTGCCGTCGACCCGGGTGGTCGCCGGCGACAGCGACCAGACCGACAAGCTGCGCAGCGACTCGCTGTACTTCCAGGACTCGATCCACCTGGACGAACGCTGGATCCTGGTCGGCGGCGCGCGCTACCAGATCTACGACCAGCTCGCCGGGCGCGGCCGGCCGTTCAACGCCAACACCGATATCAACGGGCAGAAATGGGTGCCGCGCGGCGGCCTGGTCTACCGCCTGAGCGACGAGGTTTCGCTGTACGGCAGCTACACGCGCTCGTTCAAGCCGAACTCGACCATCGCCCCGCTGAGCACCGGCGAGACCATCGATTCGGCGATCCTGCCGGAGGAGGCGACCTCCTGGGAGCTGGGCGCCAAGCTGGATGTGCCGGGGCGTCTCAGCGGCACCCTGGCGCTGTTCGACATTCGCAAGAAGAACGTGCTGGTCAACGAACTCGACGGTGCCGGCAACAGCAGCGTGCGCGCCGCCGGCCGGGTCCGCTCGCGCGGCCTGGAGCTGGACCTCACCGGCCAGCTCAGCGAACGCTGGAGCCTGATCGGCAGCTACGCCTGGCTCGCCGCGGAAGTCACCGAGGACCCGACCCTGGAGGGCAAGCGCCTGCAGAACGTGGCGCGCAACACCGCGTCGCTGTCGGCGGTCTACGAACTCGGCCAGCTCTTCGGCGGCGACCGCCTGCGCCTGGGCGGCGGCGCGCGCTACGTCGGCAAGCGCCCGGGCGACCCGGCCAATTCCTTCGACCTGCCGTCCTACACCGTGGCCGATGCCTTCGCCAGCTACGACACCCGCTTCGGCGGGCACGGCGTGAAGTTCCAGCTCAACGTGAAGAACCTGTTCGACCGCACCTACTACCCGTCCAGTGCCAATCGACTGTACGTGGCGATGGGCGAGCCCCGGCAGTTCCAGGTGTCGACGACGGTGGAGTTCTGAGTCGGCGCTCGCTCCAGGTGGGGTTCCCCGGCGTCCTCCTGGACGTGGAGGCCCCCCTGAAGGGCGAAGGGTCGGCGCGATGCTGCCCGACCATGCTCCATCCGGTTCCTTCTTCCCCCAGGGAAGGGATTGCCCGGCGCGTGAGTCGTTCCGCCATCCAGTGCCTTCTCCCTTTGGGGAAAGGAAGGCGGAGAACCGCCTGGCACGACCTCGCCGCACGCCACACCTCGTTCCCAACCCGCCCGTTGGGTACCATGCCCGCACCACTCGCCGCCACGGCCGCCCCATGAACCTCGACAACCGCATCAAGTTCCGCCACCTCGCCTGCTTCCTCGAAGTCGCCCGCCAGCGCAGCTTCGCCAAGGCGGCGGATGCCGTGGCGGTGTCGCAGCCGGCGATCTCCAAGACCCTCAAGGAACTGGAGGAAATCCTCGGCGCGCGCCTGTTCGAACGGAGCAAGGCCGGCGCCGAGCTGACCGAGGCGGGCGTGACCTTCCTGCGCTATGCCGGCCCCTGCGTGCAGGCCCTGCGCGACGGGGTGAACACCCTGCGCGGCCACGAGGCGCAGGTCGAGACGGTGCGGGTCGGCGTGCTGTCGACGGTGGAGAGCCTGGTGGTGCCCGAGGTGATCCGGCGCCTGCACCGGCGCCACGGTGCGCTGGTGGTCAGCGTCGCCACCGGACCCAGCGCCTACCTGCTGGCGCAACTGAAGGTCGGCGAGCTGGACCTGGTGGTCGGGCGGATGACCGATAGCCCGGACATCCAGGGCCTGACCTTCGAGCACCTGTACAGCGAGTCGATGATGCTGGTGGTGCGTCCCGGCCACCCCTTGCTCGCCGCGCCCCTCGGCGACCTGCAGCGGCTGGCCGAATTCCCACTGGTGCTGCCGCTGGCCGGCACCACCATCCGCCGCCACGCCGACAGCCTGTTCGTGCAGTGGGGCATCGCGCTCGCCGGACAGCGCCTGGAAACCCTCTCGCCGACCCTCAGCCGCAGCTATGTGTTGCGCAGCGAGGCGATCTGGGTGGCGCCGCGCGATGCCGTGCGCCTGGACGTCGGCAACGGCGAGCTGGCCGAGCTGGACCTGGGTATCCGCGAACCGGGCGGTTCGGTCGGGCTGTGCCACAACGCGGCCTTGCCGTTGCCGCTGGGGGCGCAATGGTTCAGCGCGGTGTTGCGCGAGGTGGCCGCCGAGTTGCACTGATAAAGCATAACCAAATGGTTATGTATGGGGCCGGATAATTCACTGTCCCCGTCCCGCCTCCTGCGCAAGACTTCGTTTTCCATGCCTGAATCCACAAGCCTGGCGACCGATAACGCGAATAACAGGAGCCCGACATGCACGACGCCGAAAGCCGTCGTTTCGTCATCCGTGACCGAAACTGGCACCCCAAAGCCTTGACCCCCGACTACAAGACCTCCGTGCCGCGCTCGCCGAGCCAGGCGCTGGTGAGCATCCCGCAATCGCTCTCGGAAACCAGCGGGCCGGACTTCTCCCACCTCAGGCTCGGCCGCCACGACAACGACCTGCTGCTCAACTTCGACCACGGCGGCCTGCCCCAGGGCGAGCGCATCATCATGTTCGGCCGGGTCTTCGACCAGTACGGCAAGCCGGTCCCGCACACCCTGGTGGAGATGTGGCAGGCCAACGCCGGCGGGCGCTACCGGCACAAGAACGACCGCTACCTGGCGCCGCTCGACCCGAACTTCGGCGGCGTCGGCCGGACCCTCACCGACAGCGAGGGCCACTATTACTTCCGCACCATCAAGCCCGGGCCCTATCCCTGGCGCAACGGCCCCAACGACTGGCGCCCGGCGCACATCCACGTGTCTGTCAGCGGCCCGGCGATCGCCGCGCGGCTGGTCACCCAGATGTACTTCGAGGGCGACCCGCTGATCCCCAAGTGCCCGATCATCCGCACCCTTGCCGACCCGGAGGCGGCGCAGAGCCTGATCGGCCGGCTCGACATGAGCATGGCCAACCCGATGGATTGCCTGGCCTACCGCTTCGACATCGTCCTGCGCGGGCAGCGCAAGACCTTCTTCGAGAACGCCTGAGGAGCCGACCATGAGCCACGAACTGCTGCGGGAAACCCCTTCCCAGACCGCCGGTCCCTATGTCCACATCGGCCTGGCGCTGGCCGCCGCCGGCAACCCGACCCGTGACCTGGAGATCTGGAACCGCATGGCCCGCGAAGACGCGCCGGGCCAGCACATCCTCCTGCTCGGCCACGTCTACGACGGCAACGGCCACCTGGTGCGCGACTCGTTCCTGGAGTTCTGGCAGGCCGACAGCGAAGGCCGCTACCAGGAGCGCTACGATCCGGAGCGACCGTTCAACAGCTTCGGCCGCACCGCCACCACCTTCGATGCCGGCGAGTGGACCCTGCACACGGTCAAGCCGGGGGTGGTGCGTAACGCCCAGGGCGTGCCGATGGCGCCGCACATCAACGTCTCGCTGTTCGCCCGCGGCATCAACATCCACTTGCAGACCCGGCTGTACTTCGATGACGAGACCGAGGCCAACGCCGCCTGTCCGGTGCTCAACCTGATCGAGCAGGCGCCGCGTCGCGACACCCTGCTCGCGCGGCGCTGCGAAGTGGACGGACAGCTCGCCTACCGTTTCGACATCCGCATCCAGGGCGACAACGAGACGGTGTTCTTTGACTTCTAGGCGCATCGATCGCGCGGGAAGGAAGGGCGCCCTTGCCGGAGCGGCAAGGGCGTACCCAGAACCCGCCGATGGGTACCTGACATTACTCCCGGAGGGCGATGGGTAGCCCCGACAGTACTACAGTCGGAGGCGCTCCGGTCAATTGCGATGATCGAACGAGTGTCCGATAATCGGCGAGCCTTTCCGTGACCCGAGCCCGAACGTCCATGAGCGAACTCCCGGAACACCCCGCCACCCTGGCGCCGCCGACCGTCCTTTCGCCGGCCAAGCGCATCGAGGCCTTCACCGGCGATCCCAACTTCATGACCTCGCTGGCCCGTGGCCTGGCGGTGATCCATGCGTTCCAGGAGCGCAAGCGGCACCTGACCATCGCCCAGATCAGCCACCGCACCGAGATACCCCGCGCCGCCGTGCGTCGCTGCCTGCACACGCTGATGCAGCTTGGCTACGCCACCACCGACGGGCGCACCTACTCGCTGTTGCCGAAGGTGCTCACCCTCGGCCACGCCTACCTGTCGTCGACGCCGCTGGCGATCACTGCGCAGCCGATCCTCGACCGCCTCAGCGAACAGCTCCACGAAGCCTGTTCGATGGCCACCCTGGAGGGCGACGACGTGCTCTACATCGCCCGTTCGGCCACTCCCCAGCGGCTGATTTCGGTGGACCTCAACGTCGGCAGCCGGCTGCCCGCCTATTGCACCTCGATGGGCCGCATCCTCCTCGCCGCGCTGGACGACGACGCGCTGCACGCCTACTTCGGCGGAGTGGAGATGCAGGCCAAGACCAGCCGTACCCTGTATACCCCCGAGACCCTGCTGCCGTGCCTGGTGGAGATTCGTCGCCAGGGCTGGTGCATCGTCGACCAGGAGCTGGAAGTCGGCCTGCGCTCGCTGGCGGTGCCGGTACGCGACTCCGCCGGCCATGTGCTCGCCGCGCTGAACGTCGGCACCCATGCCGGGCGGGTCTCCCGCGCCGAACTGGAAAGCCGTTTCCTGCCGTTGCTGCTGGAGGCCAGCCGCGAGCTGAGCGCGCGCCTGTTCACCTGACGCCGGAGGCGATCCCCTCCACAAGTTTGGAAAAGGAACCCCCGCTTCCATCTGATAGTCGCAATCCTTGGGGACGCGGCTAGAATCCCTGCCAATTCTGGGAGTTTCCGGCCGGATCGGCCGGTATCTGTATGGATCGCGAAGGGGAAGGCATGTCAGACGCCAGAGGCGCTTTTCATTCCAAAGGTCGCTGGTCGCGGATGGCGCTGCCCGCCATCCTGTGCGCCGGCCTGCTTGTCGGTTGCGGCGCCGAGCCGCCCGCCGAGGAACACGTCCGTGTGCTGGCGCAGACGGTGAAGATGGCCGAGTTCGCCTCGGCCACCTCGATCACCGGCGACATCCAGGCACGGGTACAGGCCGACCAGTCGTTCCGTGTCGGCGGCAAGATCGTCGAGCGCCTGGTCGATGTCGGCGACCACGTCGCGGCTGGCCAGGTGCTGGCGCGGCTCGACCCGCAGGACCAGCGCAGCAACGTGGAGAACGCCCAGGCGGCGGTCGCTGCGCAGCAGGCGCAGTCGAAGCTCGCCGACCTCAACTACCAGCGGCAGAAGGCGCTGCTGCCCAAGGGCTACACCAGCCAGAGCGAGTACGACCAGGCGCTGGCCTCGGTGCGCAGCGCGCAGAGTTCGCTGAAGGCCGCCCAGGCGCAGTTGGCCAACGCTCGCGACCTGCTTTCCTATACCGAGCTGCGTGCCTCCGACGCCGGGGTCATCACCGCCCGCCAGGCCGAGGTCGGCCAGGTGGTGCAGGCCACCGTGCCGATCTTCACCCTGGCCCGCGACGGCGAGCGCGACGCGGTGTTCAACGTCTACGAGTCGTTGTTCAGTCACGATGTCGACGGCCAGCGGATCACCGTCAGCCTGCTCGGCAAGCCGGAAGTCACCGCCAGCGGCAAGGTCCGCGAGATCACCCCGACGGTGGACGAGCGCAGCGGTACGCTGAAGGTCAAGGTCGGCCTCGACTCGGTGCCGGCGGAAATGAGCCTCGGCAGCGTGGTCAACGCCAGCGTCGCCGCGCCGGCCGAGCACAGCGTGGTGCTGCCCTGGTCGGCGCTGTCCAAGGTCGGCGAGCAGCCGGCGGTCTGGTTGCTCGACCAGCAAGGCAAGGCGCGTCTGCAACCGGTGCGGGTGGCACGCTACGCCAGCGAGAAGGTGGTCATCGACGGTGGCCTGGAGGCGGGCCAGACGGTGGTCACGGTGGGCGGTCAACTGCTCCATCCGGGCCAGGTGGTCGAGGTGGCCCAGCCGCCGCAGCCGACCCAGAGCACCGCCAGCCGCGACGCCGTGGGCGGAGGCCAGCCATGAAGCCGTTTTCCCTCGCCGGCCTGTTCGGCTTCGCCCTGCTCCTCTCCGGCTGCGGCGACGAGCCGCAGCCGGCACCGCCGCGGCCGGTGCTGACGGTGACCGTGAAGACCCTGAAGAACGACGACCTCGGTCGCTTCGCCGGGAGCATCCAGGCGCGCTACGAGAGCGTGCTCGGCTTCCGCACCAACGGACGGATCGCCTCGCGCCTGTTCGACGTCGGTGACTTCGTCGGCAAGGGCGCGCTGCTGGCGACCCTCGACCCCACCGACCAGCAGAACCAGTTGCGCGCCAGCCAGGGCGACCTGGCCAGCGCCGAGGCACAGTTGATCGACGCCCAGGCCAATGCCCGGCGCCAGGAAGAACTGTTCGCCCGCAGCGTCACCGCCCAGGCGCGCCTGGACGATGCGCGGACCCGCCTGAAGACCAGCCAGGCCAGCTTCGACCAGGCCAAAGCGGCGGTGCAGCAGGCCAGGGACCAGCTTTCCTACACGCGCCTGGTGACCGATTTCGACGGCGTCATCACCACCTGGCACGCCGAGGCCGGGCAAGTGGTCAGCGCCGGCCAGGCGGTGGTCACCCTGGCCCGGCCCGAAGTGCGCGAGGCGGTCTTCGACCTGCCCACCGAGGTCGCCGAGAGCCTGCCGGCCGACGCGCGCTTCCTGGTCAGCGCCCAGCTCGACCCGCAGGCCAGGACCACCGGCAGCATCCGCGAGCTGGGTCCGCAGGCCGACGCCTCGACCCGCACCCGTCGCGTGCGCCTGAGCCTGGCGCAGACGCCGGAGGCGTTTCGCCTCGGTTCGACCATCCAGGTCCAGCTGAGCAGCGCCGGTAGCGTGCGCAGCGTGCTGCCGGCCAGCGTGCTGCTGGAGCGCGACGGCAAGACCCAGGTCTGGGTCGTCGATGGGAAACAGTCCAGCGTGGCCCTGCGCGAGGTACAGGTGCTCAGCCGCGACGAACGCCAGGTGGTGATCGGACAGGGCCTGGCCGACGGCGACCGGGTGGTCCGCGCCGGAGTCAACAGCCTCAAGCCCGGCCAGAAGATCAAACTCGACGAGGATGCGCGATGAAGGGCGGTTTCAACCTGTCGGACTGGGCCCTGCGCCACCAGTCCCTGGTCTGGTACCTGATGGCGGTATCGCTGGTGATGGGCGTGTTCTCCTACCTCAACCTGGGGCGCGAGGAGGATCCCTCGTTCGCCATCAAGACCATGGTCATCCAGACCCGCTGGCCGGGCGCCACGGTGGACGACACCCTGGAGCAGGTCACCGACCGCATCGAGAAGAAGCTCGAGGAGCTGGACTCGCTGGATTACGTGAAGAGCTACACGCGACCCGGCGAATCGACGGTCTTCGTCTACCTCAAGGACACCACCAAGGCCGGCGACATCCCGGATATCTGGTACCAGGTGCGCAAGAAGATATCCGACATCCAGGGCGAATTCCCCCAGGGCATCCAGGGACCGGGTTTCAACGACGAGTTCGGCGACGTGTTCGGCAGCGTCTACGCCTTCACCGCCGACGGCCTGGACTTCCGCCAGCTGCGCGACTACGTGGAGAAGGTGCGCCTGGACATCCGCTCGGTGAAAGACCTGGGCAAGGTGCAGATGATCGGTGCGCAGAACGAGGTCATCTACCTCAACTTCTCTACCCGCAAGCTGGCCGCCCTCGGTCTCGACCAGCGCCAGGTCGTGCAGAGCCTGCAGGCGCAGAACGCGGTGACCCCGTCGGGCGTGGTCGAGGCCGGCCCCGAGCGCATCTCGGTGCGCACCTCCGGCAACTTCCGTTCGGAAAAGGACCTGCAGGCGGTCAACCTGCGGGTCAACGATCGTTTCTACCGGCTGTCCGACCTGGCCAGCATCAGCCGCGATTTCGTCGACCCGCCGACCTCGCTGTTCCGCTACAAGGGCGAGCCGGCCATCGGCCTGGCGGTGGCGATGAAGGAGGGCGGCAATATCCTCGAGTTCGGCGAGGCGCTCAATGCGCGCATGCAGGAGATCACCGGCGAACTGCCGGTTGGCGTCGGCGTGCACCAGGTGTCGAACCAGGCCCAGGTGGTGAAGAAGGCGGTCGGCGGTTTCACCCGGGCGCTGTTCGAGGCGGTGGTGATCGTCCTCATCGTCAGCTTCGTCAGCCTCGGCCTGCGCGCCGGGCTGGTGGTGGCCTGCTCGATCCCGCTGGTGCTGGCGATGGTCTTCGTGTTCATGGAATACACCGACATCACCATGCAGCGGGTTTCCCTCGGCGCGCTGATCATCGCCCTCGGCCTGCTGGTGGACGATGCCATGATCACCGTGGAGATGATGATCACGCGCCTCGAACTGGGCGACTCGCTACACGACTCGGCGACCTACGCCTACACCTCGACGGCCTTCCCGATGCTCACCGGGACCCTGGTGACGGTGGCCGGCTTCGTACCCATCGGGCTCAACGCCAGCTCCGCTGGCGAGTACACCTTCACCCTGTTCGCAGTGATCGCCGTGGCGCTGCTGCTGTCGTGGATCGTCGCGGTGCTGTTCGCCCCGGTGATCGCCGTGCACATCCTGCCGAAGACTCTCAAGCACAAGTCGGAGCAGAAGAAGGGCCGCATCGCCGAGCGTTTCGACAGCCTGCTGCACCTGGCGATGCGCCGGCGCTGGACGACCATCTTCCTCACCGCGCTGCTGTTCGGCGTGTCGCTGTTCCTGATGAAGTTCGTCCAGCACCAGTTCTTCCCGTCTTCCGACCGTCCGGAACTGCTGGTCGACCTCAACCTGCCGCAGAACAGCAGCATCCACGAGACCAGGGCGGTGATGGACCGCCTGGAAGCGACGCTGAAGGACGACGAGGACATCGACCACTGGAGCGCCTACGTCGGCGAAGGCGCGATCCGCTTCTACCTGCCGCTGGACCAGCAGTTGCAGAACAACTTCTATGGCCAACTGGTGATCGTCACCAAGGACCTAGAGGCCCGCGAGCGCGTCGCCGCACGCCTGCGCGATCGCTTGCGCAAGGACTACGTCGGCATCAGCACCTACGTGCAGCCGCTGGAGATGGGGCCGCCGGTGGGACGGCCGATCCAGTACCGGGTCAGCGGACCGCAGATCGACAAGGTCCGCGAGTACGCCATGGGCCTGGCCGGCGTGCTCGACGGCAACCCGAACATCGGCGATATCGTCTACGACTGGAACGAGCCCGGGAAGATGCTCAAGATCGACATCGCCCAGGACAAGGCGCGCCAGCTCGGGCTTTCCTCCGAGGACGTGGCGCAGATCATGAACAGCGTGGTGACCGGCAGCGCGGTGACCCAGGTGCGCGACGACATCTACCTGGTGAACGTCATCGGCCGCGCCGAGGATAGCGAGCGCGGCTCGCTGGAGACCCTGGAGAGCCTGCAGATCGTCACGCCCAGCGGCACCTCGATCCCGCTCAAGGCGTTCGCCAAGGTCAGCTACGAGCTGGAGCAGCCGCTGGTGTGGCGCCGCGACCGCAAGCCGACGATCACGGTGAAGGCGTCGCTGCGCGGCGAGATCCAGCCCACCGACCTGGTCGCCCGGCTGGCGCCGGAGGTCAAGCGCTTCGCCGACGGCCTGCCGGCGAACTACCGGATCGAAGTGGGCGGCACGGTGGAGGAGAGCGGCAAGGCCGAGGGCCCGATCGCCAAGGTGGTGCCGCTGATGCTGTTCCTCATGGCGACCTTCCTGATGATCCAGTTGCAGAGCGTGCAGAAGCTGTTCCTGGTGGCCAGCGTCGCGCCGCTGGGGCTGATCGGGGTGGTCGCGGCGTTGCTGCCGACCGGCACGCCGATGGGCTTCGTGGCGATCCTCGGGATTCTCGCGCTGATCGGCATCATCATCCGCAACTCGGTGATCCTGGTGACCCAGATCGATGCCTTCGAGAAAGACGGCAAGACGCCCTGGGAAGCCGTGCTGGAAGCCACCCACCACCGCACCCGGCCGATCCTGCTGACGGCGGCGGCGGCCAGCCTGGGGATGATCCCCATCGCCCGCGAAGTGTTCTGGGGGCCGATGGCCTATGCGATGATCGGCGGCATCGTCGCCGCCACGCTGCTCACGCTGATCTTCCTGCCGGCGCTGTACGTCGCCTGGTACCGGATTCCGGAACCGGGACGCTGAGCGCGGCGTAAGGGGAAGGGGGCGCCGCCGTAGCAGAGTCTGTGCGGGGGGAAGGAGAGCGGACGGCGGGTGGGCCATCCGCCCCGACGCCGGGCAGGGTATGCCCGGCGTTGCTACGGCGACGGCGGCCAGTATAGGCAGCCCGGCGTCAGGGAAAATCCGACCAATTTACGAATCTGTTTTGCAACCGAGGTAATAGTGGACACATTGCAAGGCATGCGCGTGTTCGCCAGGGTGGTGGACAGCGGCAGCTTCACTTCCGCCGCCCAGGCCCTGGACCTGTCCACCGCGCAGGTATCGCGGCTGATCTCCGACCTGGAGGCGCACCTGCAGACGCGCCTGCTGCACCGCACCACCCGGCGCCTGGCCCTGACCGAAGCCGGCGAGCGTTACCTGGAACGGTGCCGCGGGATCCTCGAGGACATCGAGGTCGCCGAGGCCGAAGCCGCCGGCGCGCACATCCGCCCCTGCGGCCGCTTGCGCGTGCAGTCGCTGATGGGCATGGGCCAGCATCACCTGGTGCCGATGATCGCCCGCTACGGCGCACTGTTCCCCGACGTGGTGATCGAGCTGACCCTGTCCCAGCGCAACCCGGACATGCTCGAGGAAGGCCAGGACGTGCTGATCACCGGCGAGCGCCAGTTGCCCGACTCGGAGTTCGTCGCCCAGCGCCTGGGCAGCATCCACAGCGTGCTCTGCGCCAGTCCCGGCTACCTGCAGCAGCACGGCGTGCCACGCTCGGTGGACGACCTGGAGCGCCACGTCTGCCTGCGCCTGCAGGACCCGGCCTACCCGGAGGGCTGGATTTTCGCCGACGAGCAGGGCGAGCGCACCGTCAGCCCGCAGAACACCTTCATGGTCAATGTCGCCGAGGTCATGGCCCAGGCGGCCAAGGCCGACCTCGGCATCGCCCTGCTGCCCAGCTACGTGGCGGCCGCGGCGCTGCGCAACGGCGAGCTGCTACGGGTGTTGCCCGGCCATGCCATGCACCAGCGGACCATCTATGCGCTGTATCCCTCGCGGCGTTACCTGGACGCGAAGATCCGCACCTGGGTCGATCTGTTGCAACAGGAACTTCCCCAGGCATTCGCCCGCGACGAAACTACCATGCAAAGTTCAAGTTACTGGGCACAGTGAAGGATTGTTGTTATTGAGGTAATACTCTCTCGTCTGTTTGGCTATTTTTCCGAGCATGGCGGTTAACTAATATGGCGCCTGTCCCAAGTGAACAGGGTGTCATCGGAGACCCGCCATGAATCGCCAGATCCTTGCTGCCGCCATACTCAGTTTGTTTTCCCTCGCATTTTCCCAGGCCGGTTTCGCCGAAGAGTCCTCGCTGATGACCAACCGCATGGTCGACGCCAACCAGCAGGCCATCGAGCACCAGCAGGAACTTTCCGCCTCCGCCGCGCAGGCCGGGGCCCGCAGCGACTCCTGATCTAGCGCATGGCGCCAGCCGCGCCATGGCTTCCCCCGGGTACTCGGGAAGCGTGAGCCTGGGTACCCTGTCCTTGCGCCGCATATGATATGCGGCGTTTTTTTTGCCTTCCTGACCGTTCGGACAATTCTTGCAGAATATGTAAAAGACTTTCGTTGGATATCGGGTTTTTCCGATAGAGGCAAAAAAATATAATCGCGCCAGCTCAATGGATAATTGTCGCTGGCTGTCGACGATATTCGTTCTGTCTTCATCGATCTCGCCATGCAAGAGCGGGACGTGGAAAGCCTAAAGCCCGATGAGTCGAAGAGACTTTCAATAGAAGAGTCCGACTGCGTTCCAGCCGGTTTCCAGTGTCCGGAAATACACTGGCAAGACTTCCCGACGCCGAACTTTGATTGCTCCTATTCGACGTCTTCTCAAGGCCGCTGATACCAGCGGCCTTTTTTTTCGGGTTGCGCCCGGCTGGGCGCCCCATGGGAGCGATCGCCCGCGCGACGCCAGCAGAAGCGTCGCCGGGAACGACACCACAACACGCTTTCCGGCCTTGCCGGATTTCACCACGCTGTAAGAAGGAGCAACCGCAATGAGGAATCTGTTCGCCTTGACGCCGATGGCGCTGGCGCTGTGCACCGCGTCCGCCGCCTGGGCCGATGAGGGGGAAGCCAAAGAAGGCTTCATCGAAGGCTCCAGCCTCCAATTGCTGACCCGCAACTACTACTTCAACCATGACCGCCGGCACGCTTCCGGGCACGACAGCAAGGAATGGGCGCAAGGCTTCATCGCCACCTTTCAGTCCGGCTACACGCCCGGCGTGGTCGGCTTCGGCGTCGACGCCTACGGCATGCTCGGGCTGAAGCTCGACGGCGGCGGCGGTACCGGCGGCACCAGCATCCTGCCGATCACCGCGCCGAGCAAGGAAGGCTACGAATCCGGCAAGGCGCCCGATGAGTTCTCCAGTGGCGGGGCGGCGTTGAAGATCCGCGCCTTCGACACCGAGCTGAAGCTGGGCGACCAGTTCCTCAGCAACCCGGTGGTCGCCGGCGGCGAGTCGCGCATGCTGCCGCAGACCTTCCGCGGTGTGAGCCTGACCAACAACAGTTTCGAGGACCTGACCCTCACGGCTGGCCAGGTCAGTTTCACCAAGTACTACAACCAGAGTGGCCACCGTCGCCTCGGCTCGTACTACGGCGAACTGCCGGGCGACCGCGACAGCCATCATCTCAGCTGGCTGGGCGGCACCTGGGGCGGCATCGAGGGCTTCACCAGCAGCCTGTACGCCGCCGAACTGCAGAACGTCTGGAAGCAGTACTACGCCGACGTCGACTACACCTACGAGATCGACGACAACTGGTCGCTGAACCCCGGCGCGCACTACTACAAGACCGTCGACAGCGGCGACTCGTTGCTCGGCCGGATCGACAACAACACCTACAGCCTGCATTTCGCGGTCGGCTACAGGCAGCACACCGTCACCGCGGTGCTGCAGAAGGTCAACGGCAACACGCCGTTCGACTACATCAACCAGGGCGACAGCATCTTCCTCGACAACTCGCAGCAGTATTCCGACTTCAACGGTCCCAACGAGAAGTCCTGGAAGCTGCAATACGACTACGACTTCGTCGCCCTCGGCCTACCCGGCCTGAGCGCCTCGGCCTCGTACTCGCGCGGCAAGCTGGACCTGACCCGGGTCGATCCGGACAGCCCCGGCTACGGCGGCTGGTACAGCGCCGACGGCAAGAACGCCAAGCACTGGGAACGCGACCTCGACCTGCAGTACGTGGTTCAGGGCGGTCCGGCCAAGGACCTCTCGCTGCGCCTGCGCTGGGCCACCCACCGCGGCACCGGCGGCTACAGCGCGGTGGACAACGACATCGACGAATACCGGGTGATCGTCGACTATCCCATCGACGTGTTCTGAGCCCCGCGCGCTGGGCCCTTCGCCGGGCTCAGCGCTGGCGGAACAGTTCGCCGGGAGTGAAGCCGAAGAGTCCCTTGAAGGCGGCGATGTAGGCCGAGGTCGAGTCGTAGCCGCTGTCCAGGGCGGCGCCGGTGACGCTGTCGCCGGCCTCCAGCGCGTTGAGCGAGGCGAGCAGGCGCTGGCGTTGGCGCCAGAGCCGGTAGTTCATCCCGGTCTCGCGCTGGAACAGGCGCGACAGGGTCTTTTCCGAGGTGCCCAGGCGCTGCGCCCAGTCGCCCATGGTCAGGCTCTGGGTCGGTTCGTCGATCAGTGCCTGGCACAGCCGCAGCAGGCGCGGCTCGCGCGGCATCGGCAGGGAGAAGGCGACCTCCGGCAGCAGCCGCAACTGGTCCAGCAGCACCTGCACCAGCCGCGATTCGGCGCTGTCGCCCTCCGGGTAGTCCACCGGCAACTCGCAGAAACTCTTGATCAGCTCGCGCGCCAGCGGCGTCACCTCCAGCACCCGGCAACGCGTCGGCGCCCAGGCGCAGGCGTCGCCACGGATGTACAGGCTGCGCATCTCGGCGCGGGTGGAGGTGACCACCTCGTGTTCCAGCTGCGCCGGAATCCAGATCGCCCGCTGCGGCGGGGCGAAGAAGCTGCCCTCGGCGGTATGTACGCCGAGCACGCCGCTGATGGCGTAGGAAAGCTGTACCCAGGCGTGCCGGTGGCGCGAGGTCCAGGAGCCGGCGCGCAGGCTTTCGGCGCGCGCGTAGACCGGCCGTGGCAGGCGGGCGAGGGTGGGAATCGGGCGGTGCAGTTCCGCAGGCTGTCCGTTCATCGTCATGACTTGGCGTCGTGTCGCTAGTCGGCAGAGTCTGGCAGGGCTAACCTGCCGCCTCAAGTTTCCCGGAGCCCACGCCGATGCTCGACTTCTCCGCCCACGCGCTTCCCTACGCCTCGCAACGTTCGCCGGTCCATGCCCGCCGCGGCATGGTCGCCACCTCGCAGCCGCAGGCGGCGCAGGTCGGGCTGGAGATATTGCGCCGTGGCGGCAATGCCATCGACGCGGCGATCGCCACCGCCGCCGCGCTGACGGTGGTCGAGCCGACCGGCTGCGGGATTGGCGGCGATGCCTTCGCCCTGGTCTGGACCCGCGGACGCCTGCACGGCCTGGACGCCAGCGGGCGCGCGCCGGGCCTGCTCGATCGCGAGCGGGTGCGCGCCGCCGGCCACGAGCGGATGCCGCTGTACGGCTGGACGCCGGTCACCGTGCCGGGCTGTCCGGCGGCCTGGGGCGAACTGTCGCGGCGCTTCGGCAAATTGCCGTTCGAACAACTGCTGCGGCCGGCGATCGAGCTGGCTCGCGATGGCTTTCCGGTCTCGCCGGTGATCGCCCGCCTGTGGCAGAGCGGCCTGGACAAGTTCCGCGCGGCGTTGCCGCAGCGGCCCGAGCTGCGGGCCTGGTTCGACGAGTTCCTCATCGACGGCCGGGCGCCGCGCGCCGGCGAGGTGTTCCGCCAGCCGGGCCAGGCCGACACCCTGGACGAGCTGGCGCGCAGCCAGTGCGAAAGCTTCTATCGCGGCGAGCTGGCCAGGGCCATCGTCGGCCACGCCGAGCGCAGCGGCGGCTACCTGCGCGCGGAGGACCTGGCCGGCTACCAGGCGAAGTGGGTCGAACCGATCTCGCTGAACTACCGTGGCTATGACGTCTGGGAGATTCCGCCGAGCGGCCAGGGCCTGATCGCCCTGATGACCCTGAACATCCTCAAGGGCTTCGAATTCGGCGAGCGCGACTGCGCGCGGACCTGGCATCGCCAACTGGAGGCGATGAAGCTGGCGTACGTCGACGGGCTGCACTACATCAGCCAGCCGCAGTCGATGCGGGTCTCGGTCGAGGAACTGCTGCACGAGGACTACGCCGCCAGCCGCCGTGCGCTGATCGGCGAGCGCGCGCTCGATCCCAGCCCCGGCCAGCCGAGGCCGGGCGGCACGGTGTACCTGGCCTGTGGCGACGAGGAGGGCAACCTGGTCTCGTTCATCCAGAGCAACTACCACGGCTTCGGCTCCGGCGTGGTGGTGCCCGGCACCGGCATCGCCTTGCAGAACCGCGGCGCCGAGTTCAGCCTCGATCCGGACCACGTGAATTGCCTGGAGCCGGGCAAGCAGACCTTCCACACCATCATTCCCGGTTTCCTCAGCAAGGACGGCGTGCCGCTCGGCCCGTTCGGCGTGATGGGCGCCTATATGCAGCCGCAGGGCCACGTGCAGATGGTGATGAACCTGGTGGACTTCGGCCTCAACCCCCAGGCTGCCCTCGACGCGCCGCGCTGGCAGTGGCTGGGCGGGCTGCGCGTCGGCATCGAACATGCCGCGCCGCGCGCGCTGGCGGCGGAGCTGGCGCAGCGTGGGCACCAGGTGGAGATCGCCTACGACTCGACCAGCTACGGGCGCGGCCAGATCGTCCTGCGCGACCCGGCCAGCGGCGTGCTCTGTGGCGGCACCGAGCCGCGCACCGATTCGCAGATCGCGGTGTGGTGAGGGGACCCATGTGGGTGAGGCGGGGAGACCTGTCCGGCGTATAATGCCCAAGGCGTATCCACCCTGCGGATGACGAAGCAAGAAGACCCGGCAGGCATAGGCTGCCAGGCGACCCGTACTCGAGCGCGCTCCGCTACGCAACATCGAGAGCGCCTTCTGGATGTCATGCCACCGGAGTCTCCCAGGCCCTGGCGAATTTACGTCCGGGCGTCCTGAAACCCGACGAAAAACCCCATTCGGGGATGAATTCCGCCCGCCGTCTCTGGCATCATCCGCGCCGCTTCTCGCCCGAACGCCGGGGCGGTAATGTGTAGAAAGACCACGCACTGTTTTGTGTACAAAAGTCTGCTGATTCTTTTTGTCACAAATCGTTTTTGTGTATCCAGTTTTCTTCGCGCTGCCAACCCAAAGTCGAGCACGCCTCTCCCGACCACGCACCAGTGCAAGGCAAAAACTGTCCTTGGGGTCAGGTTTTTGCCGTCGTAGAGAGGTTGGAGGCATTTCGCCGCCTTTGTCCAAAACACTGAAAAAACAGGCGTTCCCTTCGCCGCAGGAAACCCGGCGAAGCGCCCGCGCCGTCTTGGCTTCGTTCTTGCTATCCATGGCGAGGCCTGACCGCTCGGACAGGTTCGCCCACTAGAAGAAAAGCTATTCACTCCAGGAGCGTTTCAATGAGCCGCACACTCGCCACCGTGATGCTAGCCGGGGGGCTACTGGCCGCAGGCCAGGCTGTCGCCGAAGACCATGACATGACGCCGACCCACGAGACCGACTCGGGGCCGCTGCTCTGGCACAACGAGAGCCTGACCTACCTCTACGGCAAGAACTTCAAGATCAACCCGCCGATCCAGCAGACCTTCACCCTGGAACATGCCAGCGGCTGGACCTGGGGCGACCTGTTCATCTTCTTCGACCAGATCAACTACAACGGCAAGGAAGACGCCAGCAACGGCAAGAACACCTACTACGGCGAGATCACTCCGCGCCTGAGCTTCGGCAAGCTCACCGGAGCGGACCTCTCCTTCGGCCCGGTGAAGGACGTGCTGCTGGCCGGCACCTACGAGTTCGGCGAAGGCGACACCGAGGCCTACCTGCTCGGCCCGGGCTTCGACCTGGCGATCCCCGGCTTCGACTACTTCCAGCTCAACTTCTACTACCGCAAGCCCGACGGCAACCGCGTGCGCGCCGGCGCCTGGCAGATCACCCCGGTGTGGTCCTACACCATTCCGGTGGGCAACTCCGACATCCTCATCGACGGCTACATGGACTGGGTGATCAACAACAAGAGCGCCAGCACCAGCCGCCGCAACCAGAGCGACTATCACGCCAACCTGCACTTCAACCCACAGGTCAAGTACGACCTGGGCAAGGCCCTCGGCTACGAGCCTAAGCACCTGTACGTGGGCCTGGAGTACGACTACTGGTCCGACAAGTACGGTGTGAAGGACTCGCAGTACTTCACCACCGACCAGAACACCGCCAGCTTCCTGGTCAAGTACCACTTCTGAGTCCGTCGCGCGGGGCTACCGGCCGGGCCCCGCCAGCGCGCCCCGTCATTGCGCGCCGTGCATCGGCACGGTGCGCGACGGTCGCCTTCGTCGTCCTTGCGTTTGCCTCCCGTTGTTCGCTCGACCCACGCCGGGCGCGCCCTGCAGCCTGAGCGGCAGGAATAAGCTGATCACCTGGACAGCTTTTTGCAGAAGCCGTGCAACCTCCTCCTGTCCGAGGAGCGCCACTTGAGACGGCCCGATGCATAGCGAAGACCAACGCCCCAACGACCTCATCTACGGCCTCGACGACCGGCCGCGCCCGCTTCCCGCCTTCCTTGCCGCGCTACAGCACGTGCTGGCCAGCTTCGTCGGCATCGTCACTCCGCCGCTGGTGATCGGCTCGCTGCTCGGCCTCGGCGAGCACCTGCCGTACCTGATCAGCATGGCGCTGATGGTTTCCGGCGCCGGCACCCTGATCCAGGCGCGCCGGCCGTTCGGCATCGGCGCCGGGATGATCTGCCTGCAAGGCACCAGCTTCGCCTTCCTCGGCGCCGTGCTGGCCGCCGGGATGCTGGTGAAGCAGCGCGGCGGCGGTCCCGAGGAGATCCTCGCGATGATCTTCGGCGTGTGCTTCTTCGGCGCCTTCGTGCAGATCGTCCTCAGTCGTTTCCTCGGCCATCTTCGCCGGGTGATCACGCCGCTGGTCACCGGCATCGTCATCACCCTGATCGGCGTCAGCCTGATCAAGGTCGGCATCACCGACCTCGGCGGCGGAGCCGGGGCCACGGACTTCGGCGCACCGGCCAATCTCGCGCTGGGCGCGCTGGTGCTGCTGAGCATCGTCCTGCTGAACCGCTCGCGCCTGCCCTGGCTGCGCCTGGCCGCCATCGTCATCGGCCTGGCGCTGGGTACCCTGGCGGCCTGGGCGACCGGCCTGTTCGTTCCGCGGGCGTTGCCCGAGCTGCCGCTGGTCAGCCTGCCGCAGCCGTTCCGCTTCGGCTTCGCCTTCGACTGGATGGCCTTCCTGCCGGTGGCGCTGATCTACCTGATCAGCAGCATCGAGACAGTCGGCGATCTGACCGCCAACTGCATGCTCTCGCGGCAGCCCCTGGAGGGACCGGCGTACCTGCAGCGGTTGCGCGGCGGGGTGCTCGGCGACGGCGTCAGTTGCCTGCTGGCAGCCACCTTCAGCGCCTTCCCGAACACCACCTTCGCGCAGAACAACGGGGTGATCCAGCTCACTGGGGTGGCCAGCCGGCACGTCGGGATCTATATCGGCGGCGTGTTGCTGGCGCTCGGCCTGTTCCCCTGGGTCGGCGCGATCCTCCAGCAGATCCCCAAGCCGGTGCTCGGTGGCGCCACCCTGGTGATGTTCGGCAGCGTCGCCGCCGCCGGCATCCGCATTCTCGGCCAGACCGCAATGGACCGCCGCAGCGTGCTGATCATCGCCGCCTCGTTCGGCGTCGGCCTCGGCGTGGCCGCGCAGCCGACCCTGCTCGACCAGATGCCGGCGGTGGTGAAGACCCTGTTCGACTCGGCGATCACCAGCGGCGGCATCACCGCCATCCTGCTCAACCTGCTGCTGCCCGAGGAGCGCGTTGCCGAAGCGGCGCAGGCCAGCGCGAAGGGCGGCGCCCTGGCGCGCTGGCGCAAGCCGCTGGGTTGATACGGGCGTTTGCAAATTTTTCCGCGCCTGGCTTGTGTCCCGCGGCCGGGCTGGGGTATCAACGCGGGGATCACGCCGATGGAAACCTGCGCATGACCCTGACAGTGCCCGCCCACGACCCGGCCGCCCGCGACAAGCCGGCCGGGCGCATCCGCCAGAAGAACGAGGAGGCGATCCTCGCCGCGGCCGAGGAGGAGTTCGCCCGCCACGGCTTCAAGGGCACCAGCATGAACACCATCGCGCAGAACGTCGGCCTGCCCAAGGCCAACCTGCACTACTACTTCGGCAACAAGCTGGGCCTCTACACGGCGGTGCTGAGCAACATCCTCGAACTCTGGGACAGTACCTTCAACACCCTCGGCGTCGACGACGATCCGGCCGAGGCGCTGGCCCGCTACATCCGCGCCAAGATGGAGTTCTCCCGCCGCTACCCGCTGGCCTCGCGGATCTTCGCCATGGAGATCATCAGCGGCGGCGAGTGCCTCACCGCGCATTTCAACCAGGACTACCGCAGCTGGTTCCGCGGCCGCGCCGCGGTATTCGAGGCCTGGATCGCCGCCGGCCGGATGGACCCGGTGGATCCCGTGCACCTGATCTTCCTGCTCTGGGGCAGCACCCAGCACTACGCCGACTTCGCCAGCCAGATCGGCCTGGTCACCGGCCGCAAGCGCATGTCCAGGCAGGACTTCGCCGCCGCCGCCGACAACCTGGTGCGGATCATCCTCAAGGGCTGCGGACTGACCCCGCCGGCGGCCTGAACGCGATGCCGAGCACCCTGCAAGGCCTCGCCGAATACCGCGAGGAAATCCGCAAGAGCCGCTTCCACACCATCGCCGCGCCGGTGGCCGACGAGGACGAGGCGCAGGCGTTCATCGCCGCCCACCGCGACGCTTCCGCCGGACACAACTGCTGGGCCTGGAAGTGCGGCGCGCAGTACCGCTTCAGCGACGACGGCGAACCCGGCGGCAGCGCCGGGCGGCCGATCCTGGCGGCCATCGAGGGACAGGACATGGACTGCGTGGCGGTGCTGGTCAGCCGCTGGTTCGGTGGCATCAAGCTCGGCACCGGCGGCCTCGCCCGCGCCTATGGCGGCGGCGCGGCCAAGTGCCTGCAGCAGGCGCCGCGCAGCGAGCTGGTCGAGCGCTGTCGGGTGCGCTTCGCCTGTGCCTTCGCCGACCACGCGCTGCTCAAGGCGCGCAGCCTGGCGCTGGGCGCCAGCGTGGCGGCCGAAGACTACGGCGCCGACGGCGTCGTCCTGACCCTGGAGTTGCCGGTGGCGCGCTTCGAGGCGCTTCAGGCGCTGCTGGTGGACCTCAGCCGAGGCCAGGTGCGGCTGCAGCGGCTGGACGCCTGAGGAGGCTCAGCGCGCTGGAGCCGGGCGGGAAGGGGCAGGAAGCGGCGGGAGCGCGGCGAACACGCATTTGTCGCGGCCGCTGCGCTTGGCGTCGAGCAGTGCGGCGTCGGCGCGATTGACGGTCTGCGAATAGGTTTCGCCGATGCGGTGTTCGGTAACGCCGACGCTGGCGGTGACGCTCAGCGCCTCGGTGCCGACGCGTACCGCCAGGGTCCGTACGCTGTCGCGCACCCGCTCGAGTACCGGGCCGGCGTCCTGCAGGCGGGTCTGTGGCAGCAGCAGGAGGAATTCCTCGCCGCCCCAGCGGCCGCAGAGGTCGTATTCGCGTAGCTCGGACTCCATGGCCCGGGCGATTTCCACCAGCACCCGGTCACCGCTGTCGTGGCCCCAGGTATCGTTGACCTGCTTGAAGAAGTCCACATCGAGCATTGCCAGCACGTAGCTCTGGCCGTGGCGCTGGGAGCGTTCGTTCTCCTCCCTGAGGCGCTCCAGCAGCATGCGTCGGTTGGGCAGGCCGGTCAGCGGGTCGCGGATCGAGGCTTCCTTCAGCGCCAGGTTGAGGTCGCGCATCATCTGCTGGTAGCGGTCGGAGATCCGCGCCACCTTTTCCAGGCGCCGCAGCTGCTTGTGGTAGCGCTCGGACAGCGACAGGTTCTGCTCCCGCGCCATCGACTGGAAACCGTCGGAGATCCGGGCGATGCGCTCCAGCCGCACCAGTTGCTCCAGCGATTGCTGGCGCAGGCGGGCCAGCGCCTGGTGCAGCGGATGCCCGTGGAACTGCGGATCGGCCAGCAGGCCGTCGATCCAGGCGTCCAGTTCGCGTTCGCGGCTCATCGTCGGCTACTCGTCGTGGGCCTGGATGGCGAAGGGGAAGCTGCAGTCCTCGCGGAACTCCTCGGCCAGCTCGGCGACCCGTTCGTTGCGCCGGTCGTAGTGCCAGCGCAGGCTGACCGGGCGACCGCCCTGGTGGGCCTCTTCGAGCAGGTCGAGGATGTCCATCATGGCCTTGATCGAACTGGTGTTCAGGTACAGCAGGCGCAGGTCCAGTTCCAGCGGCCGCTGCCCGTCGGCGAGGAAGCGCTCGACCCAGTCGATCACCTGGCCGAACAGTTCATAGGAGTTTTCCGGGTAGGAATCGCCTTGCATGGACAGGCGTCCGGCCTGCCAGTCGCCCTGGATGGCGGGCGTGGACTGGGTGCCGGGTATGTGCAGGTCACTCATGATGGTGTTCTTCCTAAAACACGGGGTCAGATCACGGCGCGCAGGCTGAAGAAGGCGCGCCCGTCGGGCTGTTCCTTCAGCGATGCGGCCAGTGGTTCGCTGGACTTGCGGGCGATGTCCAGCAGGCCGAGACCGGCTCCGCTGGCGCAGCCGCTGTCGCGCGGGCGGCGTAGCTGCTCCTTGTAGGCGGCCTTGAGGGCGGCCTTGTCGAGGTTGGCGATGGCCTGGATGCTGCGCACCAGGCTCTGGCCGTCGTCGCGTTCCACCAGGTTGCCGGCGGACACCACGTAGTGGCCGTCCTCGTTGCGGGCGATGGCTACCGTGGCCGCCGCCTCGTGTTCGCCGTAGCCCTTGAGATTGGCGTAGTGGCGGATGTTCTGGGTCATCTCGATGTACACCGCGAAGACGTCCATCGCTTCGCTCGGCTTGGCCTGTTCGGCGTGCAGGTAGTTGCGCAGCGCGTGGCCTATCTCCTCGATCAGGCTGCGCGAGATCGGTCCGTTGAAGCAGAGCAGGATGCGTTGGCGAGTGTAGCTTTCACGCATGGCCAGCAGGTCTAGCGTTTCCATGGGTGCCCCTAGTCGAATCGGAAGGACAGGATGGTGATGTCGTCGCGTTGCGGGTGCTCGCCCTGGTACTCGGCGAGCGTCGCCACGAAGGCCTCGGCCTGCTCGGGGAGCGGCTGCCGCGCGTGGTCGCGGAGCATGTCGGCGAAGCGCCGGCTGCCGAAGCCGAAGCCGTGTTCGCCGCCGGCCTGGTCGAGGAAACCGTCGGTGCTCAGGTAGAAGGTCCAGCCCGGCGCCAGCGGTACCTCGATGTTGCGGTAGTCGCCACGGCGCTTGTCGCCGATCGCCCGGCGCGCGCCCTTTAGTTCCTGGACCTCCTCGCCGTCGCTGGCGTACAGCGAGATCTTCGCCCCGGCGAAGGCCAGCTGGCGGCGCCGGCGGTCGACCCAGACCAGCCCGGCATCCATGTTGGTGGCCAGCGCCTGGGGGATCTGCTCCTGGCTGAGCATGCTGCGCATCGCCTGGTCGGTCTCGCCGAGGATCGCCGCCGGGTCGCGGCTGCCCACCGCCTCGATGGCGTGGTCGATGGCGGCGCGGGCGAGCATGGTCATCAGCGCGCCGGGCACGCCGTGACCGGCGCAGTCGACCACGCCGATCAGGTAGCCGTCGGCCTGCTCGCGGTACACGTAGAAGTCGCCGCCGACCACGTCGCGCGGTTTCCACAGGATGAAGTGATGCTCGCCGAGGGTGGCGCTGAGCTGGCGGTCGGGGAGGATCGCGCGCTGGATCAGGCTGGCATAGTCGAGGCTGTCGCCGATCTTCTTCTGCGCGGCGGCCATCTCGCGGTTGGCTTCCTCCAGCGCCTGGGTGCGCTCCTGGACCTTGTCTTCCAGCTCGGCGGTGTGCCGGCGGACCTGGTCGGCCATGCTGGCGAAGGCCTTCGACAGCGAGCCGATCTCGTCCTGGCGCGCCAGCGGCAGCGGCGTGTCGTAGCGCCCGGCGGCGATCGCCTTGGCCGAGCGCTTGAGGCTGCGCAGGGGGCGCAACAGCAGGCGCTCGACGGCATAGGCGAAGCCCAGCAGCAGGGCCACCAGCAACAGCAGGAACGTGCCCGCCAGCGGCCAAAGCCAGCGGTTGTCGAGGACCTGGGCGGCGTGCAGGTCGACGGCGGTGAGCACGTACCAGCGCAGTTGGGGAATGTAGGCCACGGCGAAGAGTTGCTGGCGGCCGTCGAGGCCGGCCCACAGGCAGTGCACCGAGCCGGCCTTGGCGCGGGCCAGGCGCATGGCCTCGCGCAGGGCGTCGCGCTGTTCCGGCTGGTCGAGCAGGTCGAACACCCGGTGGCGTTCGCTGGCGCCGCCGGCGGCGGAGCTGTAGGCGATCAGGCGGCGGTCCGGGTGGGCCTGGATGGCGCCGTCGTCGCCGACGATCATCGGCGTCACGCCCGGCTCGCGGGCGATGATGAAGTCGTCGAGGAAGCCGCTCAGGTCCAGGCCGCTGCCGGCCAGGCCGATGGGCCGGCCCTGGTCGCGGATCACCAGGTTGAACCAGACCTTGGTCAGGTTCAGCTTGCTGTCGACATTGACGTTGATGTTGTAGGCGGCGCTGTTGCGCAGGGTATTGAAGTACCAGGCGTCTTCCGGGTCGCCGGCCTCCAGGGTGTAGCGCGGCCGTTCGCTGTAGGGTTGGCGGCCGTCGTTGAAGTAGTAGTGGTGGGAGCCGCTGGCGATGATGAAGTAGGCGTGGTCGCGGAAGTCGCCGCGGTAGCCCTCGGCCTCGCGGAAGAACAGCGCGCGGCGCGCCGGGTCGTCTTCCTTCAGCAGCCAGTCGCGGGTCACCACCGATTCGGCGAAACGGCGCGACAACGCCAGTTCGCGGGAGACCGGGGCGAGGATCTTCTGCCGGTGCAGCAGGGTGAAGTTCTTCGCGTAGGCCAGGCCGAAGTGCGTACGGATGTCGTCCATCGCGCGCCAGCCCAGCAGCACCGCCGGGACCAGTGCCAGGGCACAGGCCAGCAACAGCGCCACCACCGATTTGCCGCGCAACCCCCAGTTCGCCGCCATGGCTATCCCTATCAGTTTCTCGCCCGGCCCGCGGCCGAAATCATGGATCGAAAGCGTGTGTCGAACTTTTGGCGAAAGGGCCAATTGTGCAGATGTGCATTATTTCAGGCAACGTAATTTGGTTTTATTTCGCCATTAATTTGACGCCACAATGATGGCGAGCAGGCAAAGGCCCGTGGTTCGGGCCTGTCGTCGGCGGGATCTCGGCGGGGGAGGTTGCGGGGGGCGGCGAAAAAGCGCAGCGGGCCGGCCAGGATCCCGCTCAGAGGCGGTTGCCGCTGCCGCGCCGGGCGGCTTGCTGGAGCAGCGCGGCGGCGATCCGTTCGAGCGGCAGCACGTCTTCCGCGGCGCCCAGTTCCACCGCTTCGCGGGGCATGCCGTAGACCACGCAGGTAGCCTCGTCCTGGGCCAGGGTGTAGCCGCCGGCCTGGCGGATCGCCAGGAGCCCGCGCGCGCCGTCCTTGCCCATGCCGGTGAGCAGCCCGGCGAGCAGGTTGCGCCCGGCGCAGCGAGCCAGCGACTCGAACATCACGTCCACTGCCGGGCGGTGGCCGTTGACCTGCGCCTGGCGGTTCAAACGCACCACGTAGTTGGCGCCGGAGCGCTGCACCTCCATGTGGTGGTCGCCCGGCGCGACCAGGGCGTGGCCGGGCAGTATGCGGTCGCCGTCGCGCGCTTCGCTGACGCTGAGCCGGGTCAGGCGATCCAGGCGCTCGGCGAAGCTGCGGGTGAAGCCGGGAGGCATGTGCTGGGTGATGACCACCCCGGGACTGTGCGCCGGCAGGCCGAGCAGCACTTCCTTGAGCGCCTCGGTGCCGCCGGTGGAGGCGCCGAGGGCGATGATCTTCTCGGTGCTGAGCAGCGGCGCCGTGCTTTCCGGCGGCGCCGGCGCGTCCGCCGCACGGCGGCGCAGGCGGGCGCGGGCGACGGTCTTGAGCTTGGCGCGGATTTCCTCGGCATAGGCCTGCATGCCTTCGGCGATGCCCAGCCGGGGCTTGGCGATGAAGTCCACCGCGCCCAGTTCCAGCGCGCGCAGGGTGGCTTCGGAACCGCGCTCGGTGAGCGAGGAGATCATCAGCACCGGGGTCGGCCGCGCCTTCATCAGCTTGTCGAGGAAGGTCAGGCCGTCCATTCGCGGCATTTCCACGTCGAGGCTGATCACGTCCGGCGCGTGCTGCTTGATCAGGTCGCGGGCGACGAAGGCGTCCGGCGCGCAGCCGACCAGGCGCAGCTCCGGGTCGGCCTGGATGATCTCCTTGAGCAGGCTGCGGATCAGGGCGGAATCGTCGACGACCAGGACACTGATGGGCATGGCGGGCTCTCCCGGAGAGTCAGAACAGGTCGATGGGGCCGCCGTCCGCGTTGCGGTCGATACGGCGGCGGTAGTCGCGTTCACGCTGCAGCACGGTGTCGTTCTTCAGCTCCACCAGGGACTTCACCAGGACCCGGCCACTGCGCGGGAAGAAGTAGATCTTGCGCGGGAAGGCCTCCAGCACGTCGCTGGCGAGCAGCGGGATACGCTCGGTGGCCAGGTAGTCGAGGGTGAACTCGACGTTGCGCTGGCCGATGGCGGCGCTGATCTGGCGCAGTACCGAGCCGCCGCCGAAGACCTTGGCCTGCAGGCGCTCGCGGCTGGCGCCGAGGGCCAGCATGCGGTTGATCAGCAGTTCCATGGCGTGGCTGCCGTAGCGCGCCGACGGCGAGGCCGGGTCGCCGCCGAGGCCGCGCTCGGGGAGCATGAAGTGGTTCATCCCGGCGATGCCGTTGAGCGGGTCGCGCAGGCACACCGAGACGCAGGAGCCGAGCACGGTGACGATCACCAGGTCTTCGCCGCTGGCGAAGTATTCGCCGGGCAAAAGCTTCACCGCATCGCAGGCGAAGTACGGATCGTAGTAGCGGTTCAGCGGCGCGCCTTCCCGGGCCTGGAGATTCATCGCGATCAGGCCGGGCTGTAGACGGTCTGGCCGACGGAGCGCACCAGGTGGCTGGCGTGGACGAAGTTCTCCGAATGCCCGGCGAAGAACAGGCCCTCCGGCCGCAGCAGGGCCACCATGCGTTCCAGCAGGCGGGTCTGGGTCGGCTTGTCGAAGTAGATCATCACGTTGCGGCAGAAGATCGCGTCGAGTTCCCCGGCGATCGACCAGTCTGCCTCCAGCAGGTTGATCTGGCGGAACTCCACCAGTTGCCGCAGTTCCTCCACCACCCGCGCCTTGCCGGCGTTGGGCCCGGTGCCGCGGAGGAAGAAGCGTTTCTTCAGCGGCGCCGGCATCTGCTCCAGGCGCTCCAGCGGATAGACGCCCTGGCGGGCGCAGTCGAGCACCCCGGTATCGATGTCCGAGGCGACGATCTTCACCGGCGGATCGAAGCTGCCCAGCGCCTCCACCAGGGTGATGGCGATCGAATAGGGTTCCTCGCCGGTACTCGCCGCCGCCGACCAGATGCGCAGCGGGCGATGCCGCTGCAACTGGCGGCGGGCGAGGTCGGCGAGCAGGGGGAAGTGGTGGCGTTCGCGGAAGAATGCGGTGAGGTTGGTGGTCAGCGCGTTGACGAACAACTGCTGCTCGCCCGGCTCGCGGTCGAGGTGGGTGAAATATTCGGCGAAGCTCCCGAGCCGCAGCAGGCGCAGGCGCCGCGAGAGGCGGCTATAGACCAGTTGCGCCTTGCTCTCGGCCAGGCTGATGCCGGTCAGTCGGTAGAGCCGCTCGCGTACTTGCTGGAAGTCCTCGCGGGTGTAGTGGAACTCCTGGTTGCCGAACACCGGCGAAGGCGTGGAGGTGGGCATTGGCGTCGGGTTTCCCTGGTCGACCCTAAGGGCTTGCCGCCCTCCGCCTGGCGGAGGCGCGGCGTGGTCTCAGAACTCTTCCCAGCCGTCTTCCTTGCGCGCCTTGCTGGCCCGCGCCATGCCGCTGCGGGCCAGCGGCGCCGGCGCGCTGGGGCGTGGCGCGGACGGCCGCGCGCTGGCGAGCTGGACCACGCTCGGCGGAGTGTCCAGCCTGAACACCGCCACCGACTGGTTGAGCAGGCCCGCCTGCTCCTGCATGGCCTCGGCCGCGGCCGCGGCTTCCTCCACCAGCGCGGCGTTCTGCTGGGTCATGTCGTCCATCTGCGAGACCGCGCTGTTCACCTCTTCGATGCCGGTGCTCTGCTCGGCGGAGGCGGCGGCGATCTCCGACATGATGTCGGTGACCCGGCGGATCGCCACCACGATGTCGCTCATGGTCTGTCCGGCCTGGGCCACCAGGGTGTTGCCGTTCTCCACCTTGTCCACCGAGTCGGAGATCAGCGTCTTGATCTCCTTGGCCGCGGCGGCGGAGCGCTGGGCGAGGGTGCGCACTTCCCCGGCGACCACCGCGAAGCCGCGGCCCTGCTCGCCGGCGCGGGCTGCCTCGACCGCGGCGTTGAGGGCGAGGATGTTGGTCTGGAAGGCGATGCCGTCGATCACCCCGATGATGTCGGCGATCTTGCGCGCCGACTCGTTGATCGAGGACATGGTGCTGACCACCTTCTGCACCACGGTGCCGCCCTGGGTCGCCACTTCCGAGGCATTGGCCGCCAGCGAGTTGGCCTGGCGGGCATTCTCGGCGTTGAGCTTCACCGTGCTGGTCAGTTCTTCCATGCTCGAGGCGGTTTCCTCCAGGCTCGACGCCTGCTGCTCGGTGCGCGCCGACAGTTCGGCGTTGCCGCTGGCGATCTCGCTGGCGGCGGTGTTGATGGTGTCGGCGGCCTCGCGAATCTGCCCGAGCATCCGCGACAGGCTTTGTGCGGTGTCGTTGGAGAAATCCTTGAGCTGGCCGAAGGTGCCCTGGTAGTCGGCCTCGATGCGCTGGGTGAGGTCGCCCTGGGCCAGCGCCCCGAGCATCCGCGAGACGTCGCGCAAGCCGCGGTCGGCGGTATCCACCAGGCTGTTCAGGTCCTTCGCCAGCCTGAGGAAGAAGCCTTCCTTGCCGGCCTCCTCGACGCGCTTGCTGAAGTCGCCGGCGGCCGCCGCCTGCACCAGTTGCGAGACTTCCTGCTCGGCGCGGTGTTCCTCGGTGCGGTCGGTCCATTGCACGGCGGAGCCGAGGCGTTCGTTGGCGTCGTTGAACACTGGCACCACATCGAGGGAGAAGCGCCGGCCGCCGAGGTTGAGCTCGGCCTTGTGCACGCCGGTGAGGTTGGCCAGCAGGTGCCGCTGGTGCGCCGGATTCTTGTGGAACACGTCGATGTTGGCGCCCATCAGGCGGCCGGCGTCGAAGTTCGGCAACTGCTTGCGGATATCCGCTTCGGCGCGACCGAGCATCTCGCTGACGGTGCGGTTCATGTAGATGATGTTGAGGTCGTTGTCGGCGATCATCACGTTGGCCGAGACGTTGTCCAGCGCGCTCTTGATCCGCGCGTTGTAGGCCGCCGTGGCCAGTTGCGCCGAGGTCGCCTCGGCGGCCCCGCGCAGGCGTTCGCGAACGCCGTCGATGGCTTCGGTGATCTGCGCCTTCTTGCCCGGCAGGCGGTCCATCAGCGGCTCGAAGTTGCCCTGGCCGTAGGCGGTGACCACGCTGACCACCTTCATCTTCACCGCGATGTGCGCGGCCACCAGTTCGTTGACGCCCTTGGCGATGCGCGCCGCGCGACCTTCCAGGCGTTCGGCGGGAATCGTCTGGTCGATCCAGCCGGCTTCGTGCTGGCGGCTCATCTCCGCCAGCCCCGCCTCCAGGCTTTCCACCTGCTGGAGTTCGGCGCGTTGTTCGCGCAGTTGCCGCTGCAGCGCCCGCAGGCTGTCGTAGAGACGCTCGTAGCCGGGCGCCGGGGCCTCGCCGACGGCGGTGTCGAGTTGGCCGTCGGCGAACGACTGGAGGAGCGTGGCGATCCGGTCGGCGCGTTGCTGCGCCACCGCATGTGCATTGAACAGACCCATTTCGATATCCCCTGCCTATCCCTCGTTGGCGCCGCTCAGGCCGCGGCTTCGTCGACCAGCGCCATTTCGCGGCTGGTCATCAGTCTCTCGATGTCCACCAGGATCAACATGCGCTCGCCCGCGGTGGCCAGGCCGAGCAGGTATTCGGTGTCGAAGCTGGCGCCGAACTCCGGCGGCGGCCTGATCGCGTCGCCGCCCAGTGCGATCACGTCGGATACCGAGTCCACCACCACGCCGACGATGCGCCGGCCGATGTTGAGGATGATCACCACGGTGAACGGGTCGTAGGTGACCTCGGCGAGGTGGAACTTGATGCGCAGGTCGACGATCGGCACGATCGCCCCGCGCAGGTTGATCACGCCCTTGATGAAGGGCGGCGCGTTGGCGATCGCGGTGACCTGGTCGTAGCCGCGGATCTCCTGCACGCGGAGGATGTCGATGGCGTACTCCTCGCGGCCCAGGGTGAAGGTCAGGTATTCCTGCGCCGGGCCGTTCGCCTGGCTTGCCTCAGTGCCGTTCATCGGCGGTGTCCTCCCGCGCCGCCAGGCGTGGCAGCGCATCGACGTCGAGAATCAGGGCGACGCTGCCGTCGCCCATGATGGTGGCGCCGGCGATACCCTCCACGCGGCGGAAATTCTGTTCCAGGCTCTTGATCACCACCTGCTGCTGGCCGACCAGTTCGTCCACCTGCAGGGCGAAGCTGCGCCCCTCGGACTCGAGGATCACCACGATGCCCTGCTCCGGCGCCGGCGCTTCGCCGCCGATGCGCAACAGCTCGTGCAGGCTGAACAGCGGCAGGTACTCGCCGCGTACGCGGATCATCGCGTTGTCTTCGCCGCCGAGGCCGCGCACGTCGTCGCTGCGCGCCTGCAGCGACTCGACGATGTAGGTCAGCGGAATCACGTAGTTGACCGCTTCGACGGCGACGATCAGGCCGTCGAGGATCGCCAGGGTCAGCGGCAGGCGGATGCCGATGCGAGTGCCCATGCCGGGCGCCGAGTCGATGTCGATGCGCCCGCCCATGGCACCGATGTTGCGCTTCACCACGTCCATGCCGACGCCGCGTCCGGACAGCTCGGTGACCGTCTCGGCGGTGGAGAAGCCGGGCATGAACACCAGTTGCCAGACCTCGGCGTCGCTCATCCCGTCATGCACCGGCAGGTTGCGCTCGCGGGCCTTGGCGAGGATACGCGGACGCGACAGGCCGCGACCGTCGTCGGAAACCTCCACCACCACGCTGCCGCCCTGGTGGCTGGCGGCGAGCTTCACCGTGCCGCTCGCCGGCTTGCCGGCGGCGAGGCGTTCGGCGGGCGTTTCGATGCCGTGGTCGATGCTGTTGCGGACGATGTGGGTGAGCGGATCGCTGAGTTTCTCGATCACGCTCTTGTCCAGTTCGGTGTGCTCGCCGTGCAGGTGCAGCTCGACCTGCTTGCCCAGGCGCGTGGCGGTGTCGCGCACCAGCCTGGGGAAGCGGCTGAAGATGAAGTTGATCGGCAGCATGCGGATCGACATCACCGACTCCTGCAGGTCGCGGGTGTTGTGTTCGAGCTGGGCCAGGGCGTGCTGCAGGCGCTCGTGGCGGCTCGGGTCGAGCTGCTCGCCGAGCTGGCCGAGCATGGCCTGGGTGATCACCAGTTCGCCGACCAGGTTGATCAGGCTGTCGATCTTTTCCACGCTGACCCGGATCGAGCCGGACTCGCCGTCGCCACGCACGGGCGCGACTGCGCCCCTGGCCGGCGCGGCGACGGCTTGCGCGGGCGCACTGGGCGCGGCGGGGCTGCCGGGGGCGCCGTCGAACAGGCCGAAGGCGCGTTCCTCCGCCGGTGGGGAACCCGGTGCCTCATCGAAGAGGCCGAACGCTTCGCTCGCGGCCGGTGCGCCGGGCGCCTCGTCGAAGAGCCCGAACGCTTCCGGCGCGGCCGCTCGTTCCGGAGCGCCCGGGCCTTCGTCGAAGAAGCCGAAGGCATCGTCGTCCGCGGTTTCCCTGGCGGGCGCGTCGTCGAACAGGCCGAAGCCTTCCTCCGCCGCTTCCTGTTCCGGCACCCGCAGCCAGCCGCGCAGCCGCTCGACCGTCTCCAGCAACGGCACCCCGGGGTCGGGACTGCCGCTGCGATGGGCGTCGAGCAGGCGCTGCAACACGTCGCGGGCTTCGAGGAAGGAACTGATCATGTCCGGCCGCAGGTGCATCTGGCCACAGCGGATGCGGTCGAGCAGGGTCTCCAGTTCGTGGGTGACGGCGGTGATGTCGTCGAAACCGAACATTCCGCTGGAACCCTTGATCGAATGCGCGGCGCGGAAGATGCCGTGCAGCGTCTCGCTGTCCGGCCGGTCCAGGTCGAGACCGATCAGGAGGAGTTCGAGGGTGGCCAGGTGTTCCTCGGTTTCCTCGAAGAACACCTGGAGAAACTGGCTCATATCCTGGGGCATGGGACCTCCCCCGCGGGGGAACGGGAATCAGGGCAGGACCTTGCGCGTCACTTCGAGCAGTTTCGGCGGGTCGAACGGCTTCACCAGCCAGCCGGTGGCGCCGGCGCTGCGTCCCTGCTGCTTCATCGCGTCGCTCGATTCGGTGGTCAGCATGAGGATCGGCACGCTGCGGTAGCCGGCCAGGTTACGCAGGCTGCGGATCAGCGACAGGCCGTCCATGTTCGGCATGTTCTGGTCGGTGAACACCAGGCTGTAGCTCTTGCTCTGGGCCTTGCCGAGGCCTTCCTTGCCGTCCGCGGCCTCGTCCACCTCGTAGCCGGCGGACTTCAGGGTGAAGCTCAGCATCTGGCGGATAGACGCCGAGTCGTCGACGATCAGAATCGGTTTGCCCATGGTCTTGCGTCCTCACGGTGTCCCTACCGCAGCGCCAAGCTCGGCGGCGAAGGTGGTGTGTGCCAGGTGGCTGTGACGGAGGGCTCTGATGGCCCTTTGCTAGTTCCAGTAAAGACAATGTCCGGTGGATTTCAATTATTGGCGCCGGTTTCTCGTCGGATAGTTATCCGGTTAGACGGATTGGCTATCGATACCCCTCAGAACAATTCCACTTCGCCCACGTTGACGCTGTTCTGGCTCACCGGGCTGGGCAAGGGCCGGCGCAGTTCCTCGACCTCCCGTGCGACCCGTTCGGGCCATTCCTGGCGCGGCCGCGCCTCCAGCGCGCCGAGGCCGAGGGCGAAGGCGCCAAGACGCGCATGGTGCTTGCGCATCTGGCCGAGCAACTGGCTGCCCATGTCCTGGAATTGCAGGGCGGTGACCGCCGCGTCGACGCCCTGGCCGACTTCCAGCGAGAGCCGGTCCAGTTCGTGGATGACCTTCAGGGTGTGCCGGTTCATCGCCTCCAGGTCATCGAGCATGCCCTGGATCTTGTGCTTGGAATCGAGGGCGAAGGACATGTCCTTGTCGGCCAGTTGCGAGATCGCGCTCTCGGCGTCCTGGATCTCGTGGTGGACCACGTCGACGTGCTTGCGGATGGCGGCGGAAAACTCCGTGGAGCGGGTCGACAGCGCGCGCACTTCATCGGCGACCACGGCGAAGCCGCGGCCGCTCTCGCCGGCTCGGGCGGCCTCGATGGCGGCGTTGAGGGCGAGCAGGTTGGTCTGCTTGGCGATGGCGTCCATGTCCTGGGTCGACTGCAGGATCTCGGTGATCTTCAGCCGCACCTGGTCCATGCGTTCCACCAGTTGCTGCGAGGTCCGGCTGGTTTCCAGGGTAGCCTCGACGAACAGGCTGAGGGTCTGCTGGGTGGTCCTGACGAAGTCCTGGAAGTTGATGCCTTCGTCGACCTGGCCGCGCCCGTCGTAGCGCTCGATCAGCGAATGGGACAGGCCGCGCTGGGTATCGATGCGTTCGGCGAGGCCGTGGAAGCTGTCGCTGAGCTGGCGGATCGCCGAATGCAGCAGTTCGTCGATCTGCCGGGCGTGACCGTCCAGTTGCGCGGTTTCGTCGGCGAGCGCCCGTTGCGCCGCGCTCCAGGCCGGCGAAGCGGCATCCGCCTGCGGGTTGGCATTCGCTACCGCTTGCCGAGGGGCGCGCAGGAGGAGGACGAGCATGGCCAGGCTGGCGAACCAACCGAGCGCCAGGACCAGCCAGACGCCGAGGCCGACGGCATGCAGCCCGGCGCACAACGCCCAGGGTAGGGAAAGCAGGCCCAGCTTCAGCAGCAGGGGCCGGGATGGTAACGAAACACCGAGGGACTCGCGCATGCTGCACTCCATGTGCCGGATCGGAGCAGGGCTTCCAGGCGGTCCCTCGGGACCGTGCGGAAGACGCCTTCCAAGCTCGTCGGCGGCGTTTTCTAAAACTAGAGTCCCAATCGGTAATGTCAAACTGCCGTTTTTCCGGCGAGGCCGGTGCCAGGGCCTTTTCCCGTTTGCCGAGGCGACGGATGGCTGGCGCTAGCCGGTTGGGAAGGCGGAGAAGCGCCGGGCCAGGTCCTGGCGGCGGAAGTAGTCGACGACGAAGTCGACGAAGACCCGGGTCTTGGCCGGTAGCAGCTTGTTCGCCGCGTAGTAGAGGCTGGTGTTGCCGGCGTCGACGTACCAGTCCGGCAGGACCCGCACCAGGGCGCCGGACTCCAGGTAGGCATAGGCGTGCTGCATGCATACCAGGGTGATGCCCAGGCCCATGGCGGCGACCTCGCAGGTGGCTTCCGGGTCGCTCATGGTCATGCGTTCGCGCAGCTCGATCGGCGCCTCCTCGCCGTTGCGCCGGCGCAGCGGCCAGGAGCGCACGCGGCCGGTCTGCGGCGAGCGGATGCGGATCCCGTCGAAGCCGCCCAGGTCGCCTGGATGGCGGATTGGCGGCTTGTCGCGGAGGTAGGCGGGCGAGGCGAGGAGGATCAGGTGGCCCGGCGTCAGGTTGCGCGCCACCACCCCGGGCGGCAGTTCGAAACCACCGCCGATGGCGGCGTCGAAGCCTTCGCCGATGAGGTCGACCTGGCGATTGTCGAAATGCCAGTCGGGCACGATGTCGGGATAGCGTTCGAGGAACTCGCCGAGCAGCGGCAGGATGTAGTCGCGGCCGAAGGCCAGCCCCATGCTGACCTTCAACGTGCCGCTGGGTTGGTTGCCGACGCTGGAGACGTTGGCGAGAGCGGTCTGGATACCCTCCAGGCTGCCGCCGACCTCTTGCAGGAAACGCTCCCCGGCTTCGGTCAGGGTCAGGCGCCGGGTGCTGCGCTGGAACAGGCGCACGCCGAGGTTGCTTTCCAGGCGGGCGACGTTCTTGCCCACCCCGGCCGGCGTCAGGCCCAGGCGCCTGGCGGCCTCGGCGAAGCTACCGGCCTCGGCGCTGCGGACGAAGCACTGGATGTTGCTGAGGGTTTCCATGGGAAAGGGCCCGCATAAACCATTGGTATCGGCTGAATATAGCGATTACCCGCTACCAGGTCTGCAATGGACGACGGAAACTCGGGGCCTGTCTATCCACTCCGATGGAGATTTCCATGTCCGTATCCTCTGCATCCCTCGCCGGCAAAGTCGCCTTCGTCCAGGGCGGTTCCCGCGGCATCGGCGCCGCCATCGTTCGTCGGCTGGCCGCCGAAGGCGCCAGCGTCGCCTTCACCTACGTCAGCTCGGCGGACAAGTCCCGGGCCCTGGCGGCCGAACTCGAAGGCGCCGGAGCCAGCATCCTGGCCCTGCATGCCGATAGCGCCGACGCGGCGGCGCTCGTCGCCGCCGTCGACGAAGCGGCGGCTCGCTTCGGACGCATCGACATCCTGGTCAACAATGCCGCCGTCCTCGCCCTCGGTTCGGTGGAAGAGCTGCCGCTGGCCGACTTCGAGCGGACCCTGGCGATCAACGTGCGCAGCGTCTTCGTCGCCACCCAGGCGGCGGTCAAGCACATGGGCGACGGCGGGCGGGTGATCAGCATCGGCAGCACCAATGCCGAACGCATGCCGTTCGCCGGCGGCGCCACCTACGCGATGAGCAAGTCGGCGCTGGTCGGCCTGACCAAGGGCCTGGCCCGCGACCTCGGCCCGCGCGGGATCACGGTGAACAACGTGCAGCCGGGTCCGGTGGATACCGACATGAACCCGGACGACGGCGACTTCGCCGAGGTCCTCAAGGGCCTGATGGCGCTGCCGCGCTACGCCCGCAGCGAGGAAATCGCCAGCTTCGTCGCCTACCTGGCCGGGCCGGAAGCGGCCTACATCACCGGGGCCAGCCTGACCATCGATGGCGGTTTCTCGGCCTGACCCGGGTCGCCTCGTTCCACCCGGCGAAGTAGCCCCTCTCCCCGACCTTCTGGCCAGACGTTCCCTCCTGAAGGGAGAGGGCGAGGGGAGAGGTTCCGCTTATCGCACCAGGAAAGGCGAAGCCCCCTCTACGACACCGGTCTCGCTGACGTATCGCTTCCAATGCTCGATCAGCTCCGCCAGCTTGCCCGGCTGGCTGTCAGCGAGGTCGTGGATCTCGCCCGGGTCGCGGGCCAGGTCGTAGAGCTGCCAGGTGGCCGGGCCCACCGGGGCCGGCAGGTACACCGCCTTCCAGTCGCCCTGGCGGATCGCACGCATGCCGAACAGCTCCCAGCCGGTCACGGTGTTCTCGTCGTGGGCCGCCTCGGTCTCGCCGGAAAGCCAACCCAGCCAAGACCTGCCGCGCGGCTCGGCGATCTCGCGGCCGCGCCAGCGCTTGCCTGGGTGGCGGACACCGGCGAGGTCGAGGAGGGTCGGGGTGACGTCCATCACCGTGGCGAAGGCATGGCTGATCGCACCCTGCCGGCTTAGCCGCGGGTAGCGCACCAGCGCTGGCACGCGAATCCCGCCCTGGGTTGTGAACGCCTTGTACAGGCGCGATGGTGCGGTGGCCGCCTGGGCCCAGCGCGGGCCATACCAGACGTAGGAATTGGCGCGGCCGATGTTTTCCAGGCTGTTGTCGTAGTGCCGGTCGAGAAAGCCCAGCAGGTCCGGGCCGAATTTCGGGAACGCCTCCAGCAGGGCGCCTTCGGCGCCGTTGTCGGACATGAACAGGACGACGGTGTTGTCCAGCTCGCCCTGCCGGCGCAGGTAGTTCACAACCCTGCCGATGTTCCAGTCCATGCGCTCGACCATCGCCGCATAGACCTCCATCGCCCGCGCCGACTTAGCCCGTTCCTCGTCCTCCAGGGCCTCCCACTCGCGGGTCAGGGCGAGCACCGGATGGGCTTCGACGTCCGCTTCCACCAGGCCCAGCTCCTTGAGCCGGGCCAGGCGTTCCTGGCGCAGCGCTTCTGGACCGGCGTCGTAGCGACCGCGGTACTTCTCGACGATCTCCCGCGGCGCTTGCAGCGGCCAGTGCGGCGCGGAGAACGGCAGGTAGGCGAAGAACGGCCGGCTCTGGTCGCGCTCCTTGAGGTATTGCAGCAGCTTGTCGCCGAAGGCGTCGGAGGAATAGAAGCCCTCCGGCAGCGTGTCGAGGTAGCGCTCGTCTTCCACGTAGAGCGCTGGCGTACCCTTGAGGATGCGCGGAGTGCTTTCGTCGTAGGGCGGCTCGAAACCATAGTGGTTGGCGGCGCCCGGCAGCAGCGAGAAGGAACGCTCGAAACCGCGTGCATGGGGCGTCTGTTCCGGCTTCAGACCGAGGTGCCACTTGCCGGCCATGAGGGTCTGGTAGCCGGCCTCGCGGAGCAGCTCCGGCAGCGCCACCACGCGCTCGTTGAGATGCCCTTCGTAACCCGGCTTGCCTTCCAGTTCCGGGGTCAGCGCCTCGGCCATGGTGCCGATCCCGGCGATGTGGTGGTCGGTGCCGGTGAGCAGCATCGAGCGGGTCGGCGAGCAGGTCGAGGCGGTGTGGAAGTCGGTCAGGCGCAGGCCGGCGATGGCCAGGGCGTCGAGGTTCGGCGTGGCGATCTCGCCGCCGAAGGCGCCGATATCGGAGAAGCCCAGGTCGTCGGCGACGATCACCAGGAAGTTGGGGCGTTTGCTCATGCGCGGGTCTCGTCTGGATGGGAGGAGAAGGTGGGGCCCTCGCCCCCGCCCTTCCCGCAGGGGGAAAGGGCCAGGGCAAGGGGCTTTTCAGCAAGCGAGGAATTCGAAGGGCAGGTTTTCCACCCGTCGCGGCGGCGGCGCGACGTACTCGCCGTCGGCGGTCAGTTCGTGCAGCAGCGCTTCGCGCTGGCGCAGGAAGTCGAAGCCACCGCGCTCGCGCGGATGCGCCAGGCCCACCTCGACCACCCGCCTGATCCGCCCCGGACGCGGCTCCATCACCACCACCCGGTCGGCCAGGTAGAGCGCCTCCTCGACGTCGTGGGTGACCAGCAGGGTGGTGATACGGGTACGCCGGCGGATCGCCAGCAACTCTTCCTGCAACTGCTGGCGGGTCAGTGCATCGAGGGCGCTGAACGGCTCGTCGAGCAGCAGCAGGCGCGGGCTGGCCACCAGGCCACGGGCGATCGCCACGCGCTGGGCCATGCCGCCGGACAACTGGTGCGGGTAGGCACGCTCGAAGCCGTGCAGGCCGACCAGGCGGATGTATTCGTCGATCCGCGCCGCCTTGTCGGTTTCGCCAAGGGCTTCGTTAACCAGGCCGAGGGCGACGTTCTGCTGCACCGTCAGCCAGGGGAACAGGCGGTGCTCCTGGAACACGATGCCGCGTTCGCCGCCGATGCCGGCGATTGGCCGGCCGTCGACGCGGATCTCGCCGTCGTAGTCGCGGTCCAGGCCGATCAGCAGGCGCAGCAGGGTCGACTTGCCGCAGCCACTGGCGCCGACGATGGCGATGAACTCGCCCTCGCCGATCTCCAGGTCGAACTGCTGGATCGCTTCCAGTCGCCGGCCGTCCACGGCGAAGTGCTTGCGCACCTGGCGGAAGCTGACCAGCGGGGTGCCCGTGGCGGGCGCGGTGAATGCGTTCATGCGTGTCTCCAGCGCGTGGCGCGCGCTTCGATGCGTTGGCCGAGGGCATTGAGCAGGGCGCCGGTGAGGCCGACCAGGAGCATGCCGGCGCCGATCAGGTTCATGCGGAACAATTGCTGGGCGCCGATCATCAGGCTGCCGATGCCGCCGTCGGAGGGCATGAAGTACTCGGCGCCGATGGTTCCCAGCCAGGCGTAGATCAGCGCCAGGCGCAGGCCGGCGAACACCGACGGGGCGGCACCCGGCAGGACCAGCCGGAGCAGCCGTCGCCAGGGACCCAGGCGCAGCACCCGGGCCGCCTCGCCGAGGCTCGGCGGCAGGCTGGCGATGCCGCGCTGGGTGGCCAGCAGCAGCGGGAAGAAGGCGGCGATTGCGACGAACGTCAGCTTGGCCGGTTCGCCCAGGCCGAACCAGGCGGTGAGCAGCGGTACCCAGGCGAAGATCGCCACCTGCCGCAGTGCCGCGAAAGTGGGGCCGAAGAAGCGTTCCGCCGGGCGCCACAGGCCGAGCAGCAGGCCGCCGAGGAAACCCAGGCCGCCGCCCAGCAGGAGCCCGCCGAGCGTGCGCTTCAGGCTGTCGAACAGGGCGCCTGGGAGGCTGCCGTCGAGCGCTCCGCTCCAGGTCGCCCGCGCCACTTCCAGAGGGCTGGCGAGGATCGCCGGATCGACCCATTCGGCGCTGCTCGCCGACTGCCACAGGAGCAGCAGCGCCAGCGGCGGCAGCCACACCTGCAGGCGCTGCCAGCCGCGTCCCGGCGGGCGCCGGCGGAATTCGCCGGTGGCGGCTTGCGGCCAGTGCAGCAGGCGGCGGTCGAGCCACTGGATGGCGCGGTCCATGCCCACCCCGACCAGGCCGATGATGAGGATGCAGACGAACACGATGTCGAGCATGAACAGTTGCCGGCCCTGCACCATCAGGTAGCCGATACCCTCGCTGGAAGCCAGCAACTCGACCGCCAGCAGCGAGGTCCAGCCCTGCGCCAGGGCCAGGCGCAGCCCGGTGAGGAAGGCCGGCAGCGCCGCCGGCAGGATCAGCCGCCAGACCAGCAGGCGTGGCGGCAGGCGCAGTACTGCGGCGGCTTCGCGCAGCTTGGGCTGGGCGTCGCGCACGCCGACCAGGGTATGGATGGTCACCGGCACCACGACCGCTTTCACCAGCACCACCAGCTTGAGCAGTTCGCCGATGCCGAAGAACAGCATGAACAGCGGGATCCAGGCCAGCGTGGGGATTTGCGCGAGGGCGCTGAAGGTGGGGAAGACCAGGCGCTCGGCACGCGGACTGAAGCCTAGCCAGGCGCCTAGCGCGGCGCCGCTGGCGACCCCGGCGAGCAGGCCCCAGGCCAGGCGCCGCAGGCTGATCGCCAATTCGCTCCAGAGTTCGCCGGCGAGCAACTCGCGGGCGCTCTGCCAGACCAGCTCGGGAGTTGGCAGCACCTGGGCCGACATCCAGTGGCGATGGCTGGCGACCCACCACAGCAGCGCCAGCCCGAGCGGCAGCAACCAGGGCAGCAGGCCGTCCCCCAGGCGCCGGGCGAAAGCCGCGGAGGGCGGCGGCGCCAGGCGCGGCAGGGGCCGGCTCCAGGCGGGCGAAAGGGTTTTATCGATATTCTTCATGGGAATATAAATCGCCGAATCAATGCATTTTTTCGCTAAGAAGGGCCATTTAAAGAAAGGCACCAGGCAGCGGCAAATGCATTTGGAGAATATTTTCCATGCTCTGGCTGCATATGACGCGGAGAGGCCCGTGCGGCCTGTCATACTGCTTTTGGTTATAAAAAAATGAATTTTTATTATTTATTTTCGAGACGCCGCTGTGCATAGCTAGCCGCACACCCGCTCCCGGCGGGAATCCCTCTCTTCCCGTTCCAAGGAGCCGCCCCATGAAAGCGCTTACGTCTTCCCTGCTCGGTCTGTTCGCCGCGCCTGTGCTCGCCGGCCTGCTCGGTGCCTACGTGCCGCTGGCGAGCGCCGCTCCGCCGAAGGAAATCCGCATCGCGGTGCCGGACGTCAGCGCCGGCAGTTCGCACTCGGGCGGCGGCGTGGTCGACGTGCTCTACACCCGCCAGTTGCTGGAGAAGGAGTTCGCCAACGACGGCATCGCGGTGAAATGGAGCTTCTTCAAGGGCGCCGGCCCGGTGGTCAACGAAGCGTTCGCCAACGGCCAGGTGGACTTCGCCTACCTCGGCGACCTGGCGGCGATCATCGGCAAGTCCGGAGGCCTGGACAGCCGCCTGCTGGCCGCTACCGCGCGAGGGGTCAACCACTATCTCGGCGTGCAGCCGGGCTCCGGGATCAAGACCCTGGAGGATCTCAAGGGCAAGCGCGTAGGCATCTTTCGTGGCACCGCCAGCCAGTTGTCGTTCGACAATGCCCTGGCCAGCGTCGGTCTCAGCGAGAAGGACCTGAAGGTGATCAACCTCGATTTCAGCGCCGCCCTGTCCGCCCTCGCAGCCAGGCAGATCGATGCCACCTGGGGCCTGGCCGGACTGTTCGCCCTGCGCGACCGCGGGCTCGCGGAAATTCCGCTGAGCACCCGCGACCTGAACGGCGCCGGCACCCTGCAGGCGCTGCTGGTCGGCTCCGGAGCCTTCGTCGATGCCCATCCGGACATCACCGAGCGGCTGCTCAAGGTGCAGTTGCAGGCCCAGGACTGGCTGGCCCGCGAGGAGAACCGCGACGCCTACATCGAACTGGTGTCGAAGCAGGCCAGCTACCCGGTGGTGATCCTGCAGAGCGAGTACCGTGGCCGCAAGCTGGGCGACGCCCTGTCGCCGCGCCTGGACGCCGATTTCCTTGGCCGGCTGGATGCTTCGATCCAGGCGGCCAAGCGTTTCGGCCTGATCCGTCGCGAATTCAGCGCCGAGCAGTGGGCCGCGCCGGAACTGCTGGAGGCGGCCGGCAAGCTGGCGAAGGCCAAGGCCGTGGCGCAGGCGGCGGAGTGACGCCGAGCCGGGGACGGCCGAGGCGGCGCCGTTTCGTAGCAATTTGTAATATGTTTCGAGATTCTTGCACCGACCCAACCAATGACTGGATCGAGCGAAGTATCCAGCCGTTGGTCGGGGATTCTGCGTATATCGCGTCATGAAAGTTTCACGCGGGTAATCCGCAGGTTATTCCGCGATCATTTCGTTCGTTAATCGCCCCATATATTCAGATACAAAATCGGCACTGCCAATTCTTCCAGTTTTCCCTTCCGACAATTCTCCCGACCCTCCCCGGAAACAACTCCAAGTATCTCGCGGCGAACCGCCGCGTCCCGCATCTAGCCTGCCCATCACTACGACAGCGCGGCGCCAGCGCCGGGCCTCGCCCTGCGCGTCGGCGGCATTCCTGATTTTCTTTCGGAGGAGAGCGGTCATATGAATCTCGATAGCAAATTGTTCGACGCGACACTCGATCTCGAACGCGTGAAAGTTTCGGTGAGAACGCTGGTGAAGTTATCCCGCCAGGAACAATCGGCGATCATCCGGACCCTCAACGAGTTTGGTTTCCTGCTGTTGCGCAGCGAACAGGGCGAAGACAGGCAGGAACTTCTCGCGCTCAAGGAGTTGTTCGGCCGCGCCGCCCCCCACCCGCGCGCCGACGCCGACGGCATCGTGCCGATCAGCAATGCGCGGTATGTCAGCGGCTACCTCGGCTCCACGCCGCTGGAGCACAAGCTGCACACCGACGGCGCTTTCCTCGACACCCCGGAGCAATTGTGCAGCCTGCAATGCGTGCGCAACGCCCGGGAGGGCGGGGAGACCCTGCTGGCCAGCGCCGGACTGGCCTTCGAGCGCCTGCGCCGGCGCATGCCGACCAAGCATCTCGGCCTGCTGCGCGGCGACGCCCTGACCATCGTGCGCAAGCACCAGAGCAGCACCCAGCCGGTGTTCCGCCTGAACGGCGAGGCGCTGGGCATCAAGTTCCGGCAGAACGACGGGGCGGCCGAGGTGGTCGAGCATCCTGTGGCGGTGGAGGCCTTCGCCGAACTGGTGGCGGCGCTCGAGGATCCGGCCTGCCAACTGCGGATCAAGCTCGAGCCGGGGGAAATCCTGGTGCTCGACAACACCGCGGTGTTGCACGGGCGCACTGCCTTCTGCGCCAACGAACTGCGCGAGATGCGCCGGCTCAACTTCGACGGCCACGGCCGCCTGCGGGCGGAGCTGGAACTGGGCTTCAAGGTGGGGTTGTGATCGCACAGTTCGTCGCGGTGGTGCTGCCGATCCTGATCTGCACCGGGATCGGTTTCGCCTGGAGCCGTTCCGCCGGGCCGGTGGATACCCGCGCGCTGGTGTTCCTGGTGGCCAACGTCGGCTTTCCCTGCCTGCTGCTGTCGTCGCTGGACCGCCCCGGCCTGTCCATTGGCATGGTGGCCGGGGTGTTCCTCGCCACCGCGCTGGCGGTGCTGGCGTTCGCCCTGCTGGGCCTGGTCGCCCTGCGCCTGCTGCGGATGCCGGTGCGGCGCTACCTGCCGTCGATCATGCTGCCGAACTCCGGGAACATGGGCATCCCCATCGCCTACCTGGCCTTCGGCGAGGAGGCGCTGGTGTATGCGGTGGCGTTCTCCACCCTGATCCAGGTGGGCCACGCGACGCTCGGCGTCTGGTTCGCTTCGGGCGATATCACCCCGGCGAGCATCCTGCGCAACCCGATGATCTATGCCCTGGCCGTGGCGCTGGGCCTGATCGCCCTGGGCTGGAGCCTGCCGCCGCCGTTGCGCGATGTGACCCGCCTGCTGGGCGGGATTACCGTGCCGCTGATGCTGGTGATGCTCGGCCTGTCGCTGGCCGGTCTGCGCCTGCACGAGACCTGGCGGCCGTTGCTGCTGTCTCTGGTGCGGGTCTGGGGCGGTTTCGCGGTCGGCTATGGGATCGCTGCCGGCCTGGGCATGGAGGCGGTGGCGGCGGGCACCTTCGCCATCCAGTGCGGGATGCCGACCGCGGTGCTCACCTACCTGTTGGCCAAGCGTTACGACGGACCGGTGAACGAAGTGGCAGGCATGGTGCTGATCACCACGCTGCTGGTGCTGCTCTCCACGCCTTTGTTCATCCAGTTGCTGCCGCGCGCGTGAAGACGATCCGGGCCGCCCCGCGGGGCGGCCCGGGGCGTCACCAGATCGAGCGGGAGTAATCGACGACCAGCCGGGTTTCGTCGATGTCGCCGTCGAGATAGCTCGCGTTGCCCCGGTGCCAGGCCTGCGAGGCGCGCAGCGCGAGGCCGGCGAGGGGGCCCGCCTTGACCCGATAGGCGAAGCCGAGGTCGCTTTCCCGGTGCCGCCCGTCACGCCCGTAGAGTCCGGCGTAGATGCTCTCGGCGGCACTGCTGGCGCTGGCCCCGGCACGGCCGCGGGCATGCAGCGCATGCAGGCTGAGCCCAGGCAGGCCGAGCGCGCCGAGGTCCAGGTCATAGCGTAATTGCCAGGAACGCTCGCCCGGTCCGTTGAAGTCGGAGTAGCCCACCGAGTTGGCCAGTACCATGGACGCGCTGGAGCGCCCGTCGCCGAAGGCCATGTAGTCGAACGGCTGCTCGCCATGGACACGCTGGTAGGCCAGGGTGATGCGCTGCGGCCCCTGTTCGTAGCCCAGGGCCAGGGAGCTGGCCAGGGTGTCGATGCGGCCGAAGCGGCTCTGGCCGCTGTCGCGGGTGCGGTAGGCGTCGAGGTCGACCCGCAGCGCGCGCTCCCCGCCCAGCGGCTGGCGATGGCTGGCGCCGAAATAGGCCTGCTGCCAGATGTCGTCGAAGCGCGAGGCGTAGAGCGACAGTTGCAGCCGCTCCGTGGCCTGCCATTGACCGCCGAGGAAGCCGACCGCGTCGAGGCGCACCGGATAGGCGCCGAGGCGTCCGTAGACGGTGCTGATGTCGCCGCGGACCTTGGATTCGCCGGGGCCGGAGGCGGCGGTGAAGCGCCCACCCTCGAGCAGCAGCCCGTCGAACGAGCGGTCCTCCAGCAGCAGGCCGTAGGCCATGCCGGCCAGCGTGCGGTTGCTGCTGGCGGCGAACACCGGCGCGCTGGTGGTGGTCTGGCCGTACTTCAGGCGGGTTTCGCCGTGGCGTAGCCTGAGGGCGCCACCGACCTTGCCGTAGCGATGGTCGGGATGGCCGTCGGCGCCGACCGGCAGGTTGCCGGTGCCGGTGCGGCCGCCGCCGCTGTCCAGTTGCAGGCCGAGCATGGCATGGGCGTCGAGGCCGAAGCCGAGGCTGCCCGGCGTGTAGCCGGAGGCGAACTGGAGGCGCAGGCCCTGGGTGGCTTCCTCGCGGTAGCCGTTGCGCTCGCTCCTGGGCTTGAAGCGGTTGCGCCCGGCGTTGTTCGGGCTGTCGCGGTAGTCGCGGTTGAAGTAGTAGGTGCGAGCGAGGAACTGCAGTTCGCTGTCCTCGACGAAGCCCCCATCCCCGGCCGTCGCGGCCGCCCCTTCGGAAAGCGTGCCGGCGACCAGGCCGGCGAATACAGCGCGTCTGAGATTTTGCATTTATTGTTTTCTCCCACCTGAGTGCCAGGTGGGCGCAGTCTCGGAAGTCGCTCCGCAGGCCGCTTGTGTTTCCCTGCCTCGGCTTTTGACGGGGCCTGCCATTGGCAGGGACTGGCATGTGCAACGGCAGGCCGGGTCAAGCATTTCGGAAGTCACCGACGGAGAGTGTGGCGTCGGCCGTCATCCGCAACGGCCGTGGGTGGGAGCCTCGGCTCCCGATGCAACCTCGCCTCAGGGAATACGCTTCATGAACAACAAGACCCTATGCCCTTCGCTCTTGCTCTGCCTTTCGCTGCTCGCGCCGCTGTCTTGTCTCGGGGAGACCGCCGCCGCGCCCTATCCGCTGGCCCACCCACCGCGCCTGGCCGACTACCTTCCGCCGCCGCCGGCGGCGGACTCGGCTGCGGCCGTCGCCGATCTCGGCGCGGTGCTGGAGGCGCAACGCCTGCGCACGCCCGAACAGGTACGCCGGGTACGCGCCCACGACCAGTGGGAGGACAACGTCTTCCCCTTCGCCGGCGACCTGCTGGGCGCCTCGTTCGACAAGGAACGCCTGCCGCTGACCCGGAGCTTCTTCAACCGCGCCCAGGAAAACCTGGTCGAGGTGCTGATGCCGGCGAAGAAGCACTTCGCCCGCCCGCGTCCCTACGAAGTGACACCGAAGGTGAAGCCGGTGCTGCCGCCGCCGGAGGGGGAGTCCTATCCCAGCGGCCACACCATGGACAGCTACTTCAAGGCCTCGCTGCTGAGCATGCTGGTGCCGGAGCATCACGATGCGTTCTTCGCCCGCGCCGAGGAGCATGCGCAGAGCCGGGTGCTGGCCGGCGTGCACTTCCCCAGCGACCTGGAAGGCGGGCAGACCGCCGCCGCGGCGCTGGTGGCGAGCCTGCTGGCCGATCCGGCGGTGGCCGCCGACTTCGCCGCGGTGCGCGAGGAGCTGCGCGGCGCGCTGGGGTTGCCGAAACTCCAGTAGAGGAAGGGAAAGCGCGCGGCGGCTCAGGCCGCCGCGTGTTGCGCCTGGTCCAGTTCCACCAGCGTCTCGATCATCGCCTTCGCCGCTGCCGAAAGCCGGTAGCCGCTGCGGCTGATGATGCCGCAGCGGGCGCTGAGGCTATCCAGGTTCTGCGGCAGGTTGCGCCACTGTAGCGGTTGCAGTTCGCCGCGCTGCAGGTAGGGGCGCAGGGTCTCGTCGCTGGCGATGCCGATGGCGTCGGTCTGGCGGACGATACGGATCAGCGCGTGCATGTTCTCGCAGCGGATGTTGGCGGCGAAGTCGATCTTGCCGCTGAGGTTCGCCAGCAGCTTGCGGATGCCCGGGGGAATCAGGGTCGAGGCCAGCGGGTAGTTGAACAGGTCGTTGGTGGACAGGCTGTCCTTGCCCAGCAGCGGATGTTGCGGACGGCAGAAGAACTGGCCGCGGCGCGGGGTCAGCGGGCGCGTCTGGAAGTTCGGGTCGGCCTCGAAGTCGCGGATGTCGGCGACGAAGAATTCGATCTCTTCGCGGAGCAGGGCGCGGCTGAGCTTTTCCCAGTTGTCCACGTCCAGGCTGATCTGCACCCGCGGGTGGCGGTTGATGAAGTCGGCCACCGCGTCCGGCACCAGTTGCTGGGCCGGCGCCGGCCCGCTGCCGAAGCGCAGCTCGCCGGCATCCAGCTTGTTCAACTGGGCGATCTCGTGGATCAGGTTGGCCGACCCCTGCACCAGGCTCAGCGCGTGTTGCAGCACCACCTGGCCTTCCGGCGTCGGGCGCAGGTCCTTGCTGCCACGGTCCACCAACTGACAGCCAAGCTCCTGCTCCAGGCCCTGGATGCTGCGGCTGAAGGCCGGCTGGGTGATGCCCATGGCGTCCGCCGCGCGGACGAAACTGCGGTGTTCGGCGAGGGCGATGAAGTAACGCAGTTGGCGCAGATCCATGATGCTTTACCGGCATTGGAAATATTGGACAAAGGCATTTGCCGTTCGGGATGTGCTGGTTTTAAATGCAAGCTCTTATTCCGTCAACAAAGAACAAATTAGAAAAATATGCGATTTAGTAATAAGCATAGATAGACCCCAGGAGCTGAACATGGTCCACCGTGCCTTTGCCGCCCCACCTCCGCCGTTCCGAATGCCCTTCCGCGTCGCCGGCGGCTGTCGCCCCTGACAGTCGCCCGGGGCTGAGCCGTCCGCCGGCCCCCTTCGAACCTTTCGCCAGATCGCTGCCTTGCGCGGCATGGCCGCCTGCTGCCTGCGTCCGGCTGCGCCGGAACCGAGGACATTCACGATGAAGCACCACTACCGCTTGCCGCTCCGCCGAACGCCGCCCGGCGGCTCCGACTACGCCCTGGCCCTGCTGCTCGCCCTCGGCGGTGCGTTGCCGGCCAGTGCCGCCGATGCTCCCGCGCCCGCCGAGGAAGCGCCGCCGCTGGCCAGCAGCGTCCCGGACAAGGCCGATACGGCCCTGGGTAAGGTCACTGTCACCGCGCGTCGCCGCGAGGAGGATTCGCAGAAGGTACCGACGCCGATCACCGTGCTCGGCGGCGAGACTCTCGAGGCCCAGCGCATCTCCCGGGTGCAGGACCTGCAGCAGGTGCTGCCCAGCGTCAATGTCGCCTACATCCATGCGCGGCAGTCGAGCGTCGCCGTGCGCGGCATCGGCAACAACCCCGCCAGCGACGGCCTGGAAGGCAGCGCCGGGATCTACCTCGACAACGTCTACCTGGGACGTCCGGGAATGGCCGTGTTCGACCTGCTGGACATCGAGCAACTGGAGCTGCTGCGCGGTCCGCAGGGCACCCTGTTCGGCAAGAACACCACCGCCGGGGTGCTGAACATCAGCACCCGCGCGCCGACCTTCACTGCCGAGCGTACCGTCGAGGTCTCCGGCGGGCAGGATGGCTACTTCCAGGGCCGCGGCACGGTTTCCGGGCCGCTCGGCGAAACCCTCGCCGGACGCCTCTCGGCCTATCGCACCCGCGACGACGGCTACATCAAGAACATCCACGACGACAACTATCTCAACGGCGGCGAGCGCCAGGGCGCGCGCGGGCAATTGCTGTTCGAGCCGAACGAGGACTTCAGCCTGCGCTGGATCGCCGACTACAACGAGGAGGATTCGAGCAACGGCAGCATGGTGGTCTACGGCGGCGCCGAGCGTTTCTGGCAGCGCGCCGCGCTGGTCGGCGCTTCGCCGTTGCGCGATCCGCAGCGCAGGAAGGTCAACATCAACGGCCGCCAGCACGTCAGCGTGCACCAGGGCGGCAGCTCGCTGGAGGCCAACTGGAACCTCGCCGGCGGCTACCGCCTGACCTCCATCAGCGCCTACCGCTACTGGCACTTCACCCCGGCCAACGACGAGCAACTGAACGTCTCGGCGATCAACGACACCGGGGTGGAAGTGCACGACCGGCAGTTCTCCCAGGAGATCCGCCTGGCCTCGCCCACCGGCGGTGCCTTCGACTACGTGGTGGGCGCCTACGCGTTCAGGCAGAACCTCGGCAACAAGACCTTCACCTCCTACGGACCGTTGGCCGACCTGTACCTGCTCGGCGCCAATCTCGGCGCGCTGAACGACACCTACTCGAAGGCCAACGGCAAGATCGAGACCGACAGCTTCGCGCTGTTCGCCCAGGGCACCTGGCACCTCACCGAACGCCTGGACTTCACCGCCGGCCTGCGTGGTACCTACGAGGAGAAGAACGCCAAGGTCGAGCGCTTCGCTCCGCTGGGCGGCGCGGCGGTCGGCGGGGTCGGCGCGGCGGTGCGCAACGGCCAGCTCGGCGCCTACGATTCCGGCGATCTCAGCCAGTACAACTTCGCCCCTTCGGCGTTGCTCAGCCTCAGCTACCAGTTCAGCGACGACCTGCTCGGCTACGCCAGCCTGTCCCACGGCGAGAAGTCCGGCGGGGTCAACCTGGCGGTGGGCAGCGCACCGAGCGCCGGCGCCGATTCGCTGCTGGTCGGACCGGAGCGCGCCAACGACGCCGAGCTGGGCCTGAAGAGCACGCTCTTCGACCGGCGCCTGCTGCTCAACGCCAACCTGTTCTGGACCGGCATCCACGGCTACCAGGCCACCACCCTGTACCAGGCGCCGGGCTCGACCCAGTTGGTGCAGGTGCTGGCCAACGCCGGCAGCGTGCGCTCGCGTGGTCTGGAGTTCGAGGCCACCGCGCTGCCGTTGCGCGGCCTGACCCTGAACTTCAACGGCTCCTATAACGACGTCACCTACCTGTCGTTCAAGGATGCCCCGTGCCCTGCGGAAGTCAGCACCCGGCCCGGCGCGCCGAGCAGTTGCGACCTCACCGGGCAGCGCGTGGTCGGCGCCTCGAAATGGATCGCCAATCTCAATGGCGAATACCAGTGGCGCCTCGACGACCGCTTCCAACCCTACGTCAGCGCCAGCTACGCCTACCGCTCCGCCGCCGAGGGCACGCTGGACAACTCCGACCTTTCGAAGATCGACGGCTACGCCCTGGTGAACCTCGCCGCCGGTCTGCGCAGCGATCTCGGCGACGGCCAACTGGACACCTCGGTATGGCTGAAGAACGCCTTCGACAAGGACTACTACCTGAGCGCCTTCGCCAGCATCAACGGCTCCTACACCGCATCGGTGGGACAGCCGCGCACGCTCGGCGTATCGCTGCGCTACGACTTCTGAGCCTTCACCCACGCAGTACCCCACGCATGAGGAACATGACATGAGCAATGCAGCACAAGCCCTCGCCACGCCGGTACGGCTCGACATCCGGCCGGTCGCCGGACGGATCGGCGCGGAGATTCGCGGCGTGACCCTGTCCGGCGAACTGGACGCCGCCACCGTCGAGGCGATCCAGGCCGCCCTGGTACGCCACAAGGTGATCTTCTTCCGGGACCAGAGCCATCTCGACGACCAGACCCAGGAGGCCTTCGCCCACTTGCTCGGCGAACCGGTCGCCCACCCCACCGTGCCGTCCCGCGAAGGCACCCGCTTCCTCCTCGAGCTGGATGGCGCCGAAGGCCGCCGGGCCAACTCCTGGCATACCGACGTGACCTTCGTCGAGGCCTACCCGAAGGCCTCGATCCTGCGCAGCGTGGTGGCCCCGGAGTCCGGCGGCGACACCGTCTGGGCCAACACGGCGAGCGCCTACGCCGACCTGCCGGCGGAGCTGCGCGAGCTGGCCGACCGGCTCTGGGCGGTGCACAGCAACGAGTACGACTACGCCGGGGTCAAGCCCAGCGCCTCGGTGGAGCAGTTGGAGAACTACCGCAAGGTGTTCACCTCGACCGTCTACGAGACCGAGCACCCGGTGGTCCGCGTGCATCCGCAAAGCGGCGAGCGGACGCTGCTCCTCGGCCACTTCGTGAAACGCCTGAAGGGTCTTTCGCAGCATGACTCGGCGCACCTCTTCGCGGTGCTGCAGGGGCACGTCACGCGCCTGGAGAACACCGTGCGCTGGCGCTGGCAGGCCGGCGACGTGGCGATCTGGGACAACCGCGCGACCCAGCACTACGCGATCGACGACTACGGCGACCAGCCGCGCGTGGTGCGCCGGGTGACCCTCGGCGGCGACGTGCCGGTAGGCATCGACGGGCAACGCAGCCGGACGATCCGGAAGGCATGACGGACCCGGCCCTCTCCTCGCCGGGGAGGGCGACCACAGGCAGAACGAACCCGCGAGGACCCCTTACATGAGCCAATCCGCCACCGCCCGGCAACCCGAACCCGAGGTCGCCGAGGCATTCCGCATCACCCCCCTGGAGGCGCCGCTGGGCGCCGAAGTCCGTGGCCTCGACGCGCGCCGGCCGCTGGCGCCGGAGCAGGTCCTGGCGCTCAAGCAGGCGCTGCGCGAGCACCACATCCTGGTGTTCCGCCAGCAGCACCTCGACGATGAGCAGTACTTGCGCTTCGCCACCCTGTTCGGCTCGGTGTTCCAGCCGCCGGCGGACATCCCGGTGCTGTCCTCGGGTGGCGACGGCAAGGTGCCGGACATCGTCAAGGTGGCCAACACCGGCGACGGCGAACTGGGCAACTTCGCCCTGCCGGCACACATCGACCACCAATGGACGCCGGTGCCGTCCTCCGGCTCGTTCCTCTACGCACTGGAGGTGCCGTCCAGTGGCGGCGAGACGCGCTTCACCAACCTGGCGCGCGCCTACGAGAGCCTCGACGAGGCGACCCGGCGCGAGATCGATGGCCTGCGCCTGATCAACTACAACCCCTTCATCCGCCTGCGCGAGGGCGGCTACGGCGGCGGTTTCGCCACCTACCGCACGCCGGACATCGAACCGATCCAGGGCAGCGAGCACCCGCTGGTACGCACCCACCCGGAAAGCGGCCGGCGCGTACTGTTCCTCAGCGCCCACACCGAGGTGGAGATTCCCGGCTACGACCCCGCGCGGGGCCAGGCGCTGATCGGTCGCCTGCGCGAACATCTGGCGCGCCCGGAACTGAGCTACAGCCACGCCTGGTCGGTGGGCGACATCGTCTGGTGGGACAACCAGGCCGTGCTGCATGCGCGCAACGCCTTCCCGGCCAGCGAGCGGCGGCGCCTGAAGCGCATCAGCCTGGCGGGCAGCCGTCCGTTCTGAGCCGGCATCCCCCAGCGTGCGCCGGCTCCTCCGTTGCCGACCGGCGTAGGTCGCTGCGCGCCGCTCTGGCGAGCCCCTTCCGTTCCGGCGAATAGCTAGCAGAACTGCGACATGCTGTCGCAGTTCTGCCATTTCTCCGCGTCTATCCTGCCCATAGGGCAATTCGCCTTTGGTCTAACGAGCTGGCCTGCAGCGCCCATGGAAAGGCGATTCTGACTTTGTAGTCAAAGTTTTGCTTTGCTACTTTGGCCAGGCATCAGGGATTGCTGATACAGCGTATTAAAAACATTAATTACCCCGGCATTCCGCGGCGCTGGCAGGATATTTTCCCGTCGAAGCCGTAGCGGCTTGACCTGATAGCCGGTCATTCACGGCAGGGATGTCATATTCTCGCGCGGGCTTCCCCGGATAGGCTGCACGCCAGTCAGGACGCGCCCGGCGGCGATGGGCGGGAATTGTTGGTCGATTTATGACTTGTAGTTTCTCTGTCGTATGCCTTCAGAACTTGTTGAAGGCTTTTCGGCTCGATTGCACAATGCCGCGCCAAGGTTCGTTCGCGAATCGCGGTATGTGAGCTAGACCTCCGCAGCCGGTGCGCCATCCGCAGTGCCCCGGACTACTCGACAATCACGCAGGAGATTCGTGAGTGCAGATCGGTGTCCCCCTCGAGACCCATGCCGGTGAGACGCGGGTTTCCGCCACCCCGGAAACCGTCAAGAAGCTGATCGGCCAAGGCCACCAGGTGATCGTCCAGAGCGGCGCCGGCGTCAGCGCCAGCCAGCCGGACAGTGCCTATGAAGCCGCCGGCGCGACGATCGGCAGCGCCGCCGAGGCCTTCGGCGCCGACCTGGTGCTGAAGGTGGTCGCGCCCAGCGCCGCCGAGCTGGCCCAGATGAAAAGCGGTGCCGTGCTGGTCGGCATGCTCAACCCCTTCGACAACGAGAACATCGCCCGCATGGCCGAGCGCGGCATCACCGCCTTCGCCCTCGAGGCCGCGCCGCGTACCTCGCGGGCGCAGAGCCTGGACGTGCTCTCCTCGCAGGCCAACATCGCCGGCTACAAGGCGGTGATGCTCGCCGCCAACCACTACCCGCGCTTCATGCCGATGCTGATGACCGCCGCCGGCACCGTGAAGGCCGCCCGCGTGCTGATCCTCGGCGCCGGCGTCGCCGGCCTGCAGGCGATCGCCACGGCCAAGCGCCTGGGCGCGGTGATCGAGGCTTCCGACGTGCGTCCGGCGGTGAAGGAGCAGATCGAGTCGCTCGGCGCCAAGTTCGTCGACGTGCCCTACGAGACCGACGAAGAGCGCGAGTGCGCCGAAGGCGTCGGCGGCTACGCGCGGCCGATGCCGGCCTCGTGGATGGAGCGCCAGGCCAAGGCCGTGCACGAGCGCGCCAAGCAGTCGGACATCGTCATCACCACCGCGCTGATCCCCGGCCGCAAGGCGCCGACGCTGCTGCACGAGGCGACCGTGGCGGAGATGAAGCCGGGCTCGGTGGTCATCGACCTGGCCGCCGCCCAGGGCGGCAACTGCCCGCTGACCGAGGCCGACCAGGTCGTGGTCCGGCACGGCGTGACCATCGTCGGCCACAGCAACCTGGCCGCGCTGGTACCGGCGGACGCCTCGGCGCTATACGCGCGCAACATCCTCGATTTCCTCAAGCTCACCCTGAACGCCGAAGGCTTCAGCGTGAACCTCGAGGACGACATCGTCGCCGCCTGCCTGATGTGCCGCGACGGCCAGGCGGTGCGCAAGAACGGCTGAGCCGCTGCGTCGGGAAGCTTCGATAACGATAAATGCGCACGCCTCGCGCCTGCGCCCTGAAGACCGGTGAAAACGATGGATATCATTTCTGACGGGATCTACAACCTGATCATCTTCGTGCTGGCCGTGTACGTCGGCTACCACGTGGTATGGAACGTCACCCCTGCCTTGCACACCCCGCTGATGGCGGTGACCAACGCGATTTCCGCGATCGTCATCGTCGGCGCCATGCTCGCCGCCGCCCTGACCGTGACCCCGCTGGGCAAGGCCATGGGCACCCTCGCCGTGGCCCTGGCCGCGGTCAATGTGTTCGGTGGCTTCCTGGTCACCCGGCGCATGCTGGAAATGTTCAAGAAGAAAGCGCCGAAGGCGGGGGGCCACTGATGAGCATGAACCTGGTCACCCTCCTGTACCTCATCGCCTCGGTCTGCTTCATCCAGGCCCTGAAAGGCCTGTCGCACCCGACCACCTCGCGCCGCGGCAACCTCTTCGGCATGGTCGGCATGGCCATCGCCGTGGCCACCACCGTCGGCCTGGTGTTCAAGCTGGGCGCGGAGATCGCCACCACCGGCGTCGGCTACATCGTCGTCGGCCTGCTGGTCGGCGGCACCGCCGGCTCGATCATGGCCAAGCGCGTCGAGATGACCAAGATGCCCGAGCTGGTCGCCTTCATGCACAGCATGATCGGCCTGGCCGCGGTGTTCATCGCCATCGCCGCGGTGGTCGAGCCGCAGTCGCTGGGGATCGTCGCGCACCTGGGCGACACCATTCCCACCGGCAACCGCCTGGAGCTGTTCCTCGGCGCGGCCATCGGCGCCATCACCTTCTCCGGTTCGGTGATCGCCTTCGGCAAGCTCTCCGGCAAGTACAAGTTTCGCCTGTTCCAGGGCACCCCGGTGCAGTTCTCCGGGCAGCACCTGCTGAACCTGGTGCTCGGCCTGGCAACCCTCGGCCTGGGCCTGGTGTTCATGTTCACCGGCAACCTCACCGCCTTCGCCGTGATGCTGGCGCTGGCCTTCGTCCTCGGCGTGCTGATCATCATCCCCATCGGCGGCGCCGACATGCCGGTGGTGGTGTCGATGCTCAACTCCTATTCCGGCTGGGCCGCGGCGGGTATCGGCTTCTCGCTGAACAACTCGATGCTGATCATCGCCGGCTCGCTGGTCGGCTCCTCGGGCGCGATCCTCTCCTACATCATGTGCAAGGCGATGAACCGCTCGTTCTTCAACGTCATCCTCGGCGGCTTCGGCGCCGAAGCCGACGCCGGCGGCCCGGCGGGCTCCAAGGAGCAGCGTCCGGTGAAGTCCGGTTCGGCCGACGATGCCTCGTTCCTGCTGACCAACGCCGACAGCGTGATCATCGTCCCCGGCTACGGCCTGGCGGTGGCCCGTGCCCAGCACGCGCTGATGGAACTGGCGGAGAAGCTGACCCATCGCGGGGTCACCGTGAAGTTCGCCATCCACCCGGTCGCCGGGCGCATGCCGGGGCACATGAACGTGCTGCTGGCCGAGGCCGAGGTGCCCTACGAGCAGGTGTTCGAGATGGAGGACATCAACTCCGAGTTCGGCCAGACCGACGTGGTCCTGGTGCTCGGTGCCAACGACGTGGTCAACCCGGCGGCGAAGAACGATCCGAAGTCGCCCATCGCCGGCATGCCGATCCTCGAGGCCTACAAGGCCAAGACCGTGATCGTCAACAAGCGCTCCATGGCCAGCGGCTACGCCGGCCTGGACAACGAGCTGTTCTACCTGGACAAGACCATGATGGTGTTCGGCGACGCCAAGAAAGTCATCGAAGACATGGTCAAGGCGGTGGAGTGATTCCCCGCTGAGTCCACCAGAACCCCGGCCCAGGCCGGGGTTTTTCGTTTTCGCGGGTTGTCCGCGCAGCGTTCTCCGCCGCTTCCAACGGCGAAAACACCAGCCTTTCAGGAATATTTTTCATGCCCGCAAGGCATGGGTTTTTCGTCGGATCGCTGTAGCCCGCCAACCACGCGGCCTGTGGCGACAGGGGCGAAACCCATAGCTCCAGAAGTTATTTCCATAACAAAAATAATTACTTCAGGCGCTAAGCCTCCTTGCCAATCATGCAACTCCCTGCGCCGCTAGGACTCCAGCACGGACCTGAGCGGCCATCGAGTTCGTCAGTGCAAGGAGCTTTTCATGGCAACACCCCAGCCCGTCGATGCCCGCACGCAGCCCTGGCGCGAGACGCCCGGCGGCGACCTGGTGGCGCTCGGTCGGCCGGTTCGCCAGGCGTTGCACCTGGTTCGCCACAACCCGGCACAGGGTCGGGTGCTCAGCCGGCGCGAGACGATCCTGCTGGTCCTGTTCGCCCTGACCCTGCACGGAGCGGTGATCCATTGGCTGAGCCAGCAGAGAACCCCGGCGCTGCCCGAGGTGCCGCCACAGGTGCCGCCGATGACCATCGAGTTCACCGCCCCGGCGCCGCCGGTGGTGGAACCGCCGCCGCCCGAGCCGTTGCCGCCGGTGGTCGAGGAACCGCCACCACCGGTGGTCGACGAGAACGCGGTGAAGCCGCCGCCGCCGAAGCCGGTGCCCAAGCCGAAACCCAAGCCCAAGCCGCAACCCCGGCCCAAGCCGGCGCCGAAGGCCGTCGAGCCGGCTCCGCCCGCGCCGCCGCAACCCGCCGCGCCACCCGCCCCGCCGGCGCCGGCCGCCGCCCCGGCGCCGCTGACGCCGCCGTCGGCGAACGCCGGCTACCTGCACAACCCGGCGCCGGAATACCCCGCCCTGGCCATGCGCCGCGGCTGGGAGGGCACCGTGCTGTTGCGGGTGCATGTCCTCGCCAGCGGCAGCCCGAGCGAGATCCAGGTGCAGAAGTCGAGCGGACGCGAAGCCCTCGACCAGGCCGCGGTGAAAGCGGTCAAGCGCTGGTCCTTCGTTCCCGCCAAGCGCGGCGACAAGGCCGAGGACGGCTGGGTCAGCGTACCGATCGATTTCAAGTTGAACTGAATCTGCAGCGTCACAAGGAGCATCCGTCATGAGTCTGTTAACCACCCCGCTCGAATCCGTCGAAGGCGCCGTCATCTGGCTGCTGGTCGGCTTTTCCGTGGTCACCTGGGGCCTGGCCCTGGTCAAGGGCGTGCAGTTCGCCCGGCAGAAGCGCCAGGACCGCCAGTTCCAGAAGCAGTTCTGGAGCGCCACCAGCCTCGACTCCGCCGGCGAGCAGGCGCAGGACAAGCAGGGCGCCGGCGCCCGCGTGGCCCAGGCCGGCTTCGCCGCGATCCAGGTGCAGGACAACGGCCAGCCCGACCTGGCCCAGTCGATCAACCACCAGGACCGTCTCGAACGCGCCCTGCGCCAGCAGATCCAGCGCGAGCGGCGTTCCCTGGAGTCGGGCCTGGCGGTGCTCGCCTCGATCGGCTCGACCTCGCCCTTCATCGGTCTGTTCGGCACCGTCTGGGGCATCATGGAGGCGCTCAAGGGGATCAGCGCGGCCGGCTCGGCGAGCCTGGAGACCGTGGCCGGGCCGATCGGCAGCGCGCTGATCGCCACCGGCGTGGGAATCGCCGTCGCGGTGCCGGCGGTGCTGGTCTACAACTACTTCCTGCGGCGCCTGAAGCTGACCGCCGCCGACCTCGACGACTTCGCCCACGACTTCTACAGCCTGGCGCAGAAGAGCGCGTTCCGCGTCATCGTCCATCCCACCGCCGCGCGCCAGGCCGGCAACCCCTCGCGCAACGTGAAGGAGGCGTCCTGACATGGCCTTCTCGACCCAGGACAGCGACGAAGTCCTTTCCGAAATCAACGTCACCCCGCTGGTCGACGTGATGCTGGTGCTGCTGGTGGTGTTCATCGTCACCGCGCCGCTGCTGACCAACTCGATCCCGATCAACCTGCCGAAGACCGAATCGGTGGCCCCGCCGGAGCAGAAGGATCCCCTGGTGGTGAGCATCGATGGCGCCGGCAAGCTGTTCGTCAACAAGGACGAGATCCAGCCGGAGCTGCTGGAGAGCAACCTGGCCGCGGCCAAGGCGAAGGACGCCGAGGTCCGCGTGCAGTTGCAGGCCGACGAAGGGGTGAACTACGGCCAGGTGGCGAAGGCCATGGCTTCCATCGAGCGCGCCGGGATCACCAGGCTGGCGGTGATCACCGCACGCTGAAGCGAATCCACGCCGTCCGGCGCAGGCCGGGCGGGCAACGGTTTCGACCGCTCCGATCCGGGCAGGGGAGAGCGGTCTTTTTTTTATTCCGGATGGACGCTCCTCGGGCGTATCCGCCGAGGCCGGGCTCGCGAATGCGTCGCGCACCCTGTCCGGCGCTCGCACGTCCCACGCCTGGGCGCTCAGGCCTGGCGTGCCGGCGCCTCCTGCTCCTTGGCGTCCTCCGTTCCTTCGACTTCCCATTCACCGGCCCAGTCCTCGCCGAACAGTTCGCTGGGATGCTGGGTGCGGCTGGCGCCGTTGCCGCAGCCCATAGATTCCGCCGAGCAATAGCGGTCGCAACCCCAGCAGATGCGCTCCGGATGGCTGGGATGGAGAGGAAATTTCTTGGCCATGATCCTGTCCCGATACCTGATGCCTGCGCTCAGGTATACCGCCGATGGCTTGCGCCGCCCAGGCGTTGCCGCGGAAAAGTGGCTTCGGCTTGCGCTGGATCAACTCGATTGGCATATATGTATTAATAGAATATTAAAATTGCTTTTTATTCCTTAGAGAAAAAAGGCTGCGCCCTTACACTTCCCTGGTGATGAATTTTTCTGGAGGGTTCTCCATGCACAGCGAACGCGTCCGTTATGTGTTGGTGCCCGGTTGGTACGGCTCGGAAGACGCCCATTGGCAAAGTCACTGGCAGCGCGCGCTGCCCAATGCCTCACGGGTCGAGCAACAGGACTGGATCACCCCGCTGCGCGCCGACTGGATCGCCGAGCTGGACGCCGAGATCCGCCGCCAGCCCGGGCCGGTGGTGCTGATCGCGCACAGCCTGGGTTGTGTGACAGTGGCGCTGTGGGCGGCCCAGGGCGAGCGCCGGGTGCGCGACCAGGTACGCGGCGCCCTGCTGGTGGCGCCGGCCGACGTCGAGCGCGAGAGCTGCGCCGAGGCGCTGCGCAACTTCGCGCCGATCAGCCGCGAGCCGTTGCCGTTCCCCAGCGTGCTGGTGGGTTCCGACAACGACCAGGCCTGCAGCCCGCAGCGCGCCATGCACCTGGCCCGCGCCTGGGGCGCGGAGACGGTGATCCTGCCCGAGGCCGGGCACATCAACGTGAAGTCCGGCCACGGCGCCTGGGAGGCCGGCTACCGACACCTGTTCCGCTTGCAGTACCTGATCGACAGCCAGGCTCGCCGCCGCGCCTGAGACCACTTCAGTTCGCCAGCAGCGGCGACGGCTGGCGCTCGAACCAGCGGCTGGCCCGCTCGTAGGCGTGGGCCAGTTGCAGTACCGCGAAGTCGGCCTGGTGCGGACCGATGATTTGCAGGCCCATCGGCAGTCCCTCGGCATTGAAGCCCGCCTGCACATTGGCCACCGGGCAGCCGGACAGGCTGCCGGGAACCACCACTTCCATCCAGCGGTGGTAGGTGTCCATTGCCACGCCTTCGATGCTGCGCGGCCAGGGGGTTTCCTTGGCGAAGGGAAATACCTGCGCGCTGGGCAGCAACAGGTAGTCGTAGCGCTCGAACAGCCGGCCGATGGCGCGATACCAGTCGCTGCGGATGACCGACGCGCGAAAGACCGCGTCGGCGCCCAGGCGCAGCCCGTTCTCCACCTCCCAGAGCGCTTCCGGCTTCAGCAGGGCACGCTTCGCCGGATCGGCATGCACGCCGCCGAGCGAGCCGGCCACCAGCCAGTGGCGCAAGGTGCGCCAGCATTCCCAGAGGCGCTCCGGGGCGAAGCCGAGGTTCGCTTCTTCGATCTCGCAGCCGAGGCTGCGGAAATCGCCTAGCGCGCGCTGGCACAGTTGGAGGATGCCGTCCTGCATAGGCAGGTAGCCATCGAGGTCGCCCAGCCAGCCCAGCCGGATGCCTTCGAAATCGCGCTCCAGCGGAGCGGCGAACCGCGCGCCGGGTTCGGCGATGGATAGCGGCGCGCGGCGATCGGCGCCAGCCTGCACCGAGAGCAGCAGGGCGGTGTCGCGCACGCTGCGGCCCATCGGGCCTTCGTAGCCGAGCTGGTCGAAGAACAGGTCGGCGCTGTCGTCGAACGGTACGCGGCCTTGGGAAGGGCGGAAGCCGATGACGTTGTTGAAGGCCGCCGGGTTGCGCAGCGAGCCCATCATGTCGCTGCCGTCGGCCACCGGTACCAGGTGCAGCGCGAGGGCAGCGGCGGCTCCGCCGCTGCTGCCGCCGGCGCTGAGGCGTTCGTCGTAGGCGCAGGCGGTGGCGCCGAACAGCGGGTTGTAGGTCTGCGAGCCGAGGCCGAACTCGGGGGTATTGGTCTTGCCGATGAGAATCGCGCCGGCGGCCCTGATCCGCTCCACCATGATCCCGTCGCGCTCGGGAATGTAGTCGCGGTACAGCGGCGAGCCGAGGGTGGTGCGGATGCCACGGGTCAGCGACAGGTCCTTGATGGCATGTGGCAGACCGTGCATCCAGCCACGCCATTCGCCACGGGCGAGTTCGCCGTCGCGCGCGTCCGCCTCTTCCAGCAGGCGTTCCGCCGGCAGCAGGCTGACCAGGGCGTTGACCCGTGGGTTGAAGCGCTCGATATGCGCCAGGTAGGCCTGCATCACCTCGCGGCAGGACACCTGGCGCAGGCGGATGCGTTCGGCAAGCTGGTGGGCCTGGAGCAGGACCAGCTCGTTGATCGGAGGGTTGGGCTTCATCGGGGTCGGGCCTTGGCAGTCGAGAAGGGGCGCCCCTGTGCCAGGGGCGCGAAACGGCGCTGCGCTCAGCGCATCAGGTTGGTCCACAGGCGGTCGGCGAGGCGGATCGCGTCTTCGCCGCAGGTCTGGCTGAACACCACGCGGGTACCGGCGGGGACGTGCAGCTCCGGGGCGTCCTTGAGACTGGCGTCGAGGTAGGGCTCGACGCCCTTCACCGGGCTCTGGTGCTTGAGGAAGTTCTGGGTCAGCGCGGCGTTCTCCGGCTGGGCGAGGAAGGCGATGAAGCGCCGCGCGTTGTCCGGGTTGCGGCTGCCGCGCGGGATCACCAGGTTGTCCACCCAGGCCAGCACGCCTTCCTTCGGATACAGGTACTTCAGGCTCGGCTTGAGTTCGCGCGCACGCATCGACGAGCCGCCCCAGAACATCGACATGTCCACCTCGCCCGCGGCGAGGTTCTCGCGGATCGAGCCGGCCTTGGAGCTGTAGGTCTTGACGAAGGGTTTCTGCGCCTTGAGCAGTTCGAGGACGCGCTGCATCTGCTTCGGGTCCGCGCTACAGAGCGGGATGCCCAGGTACAGGCTGGCCATGTCGACCACCTCGCTCACCGAGTCGAACATGTTGATCCGCCCGCGCAGCTCTTCCGGCGGCTGGTAGAGCACCGCGTAGCTGTCGGCCGGGCCGGCGTAGCGCGCGCCATCCAGCACCACGCTGGTGGTGCCCCAGATGAAGGGCACGCTGTAGGCGCCCTCCGGGTCCCAGGCGGGCTTCTTCAGGTTGTCGAGCAGGTTGGCGTAGTACGGCTCGGCGGCCGGGTCGAAGCGCTCGAGCAATGCTTCCTTGACCAGGATCGGAACGAACTGCTGCGAAGGAATCGCCACGTCGTAGCCGGCGCCGCCCTGCTTGAGCTTGGCCAGCAGGGTTTCGTTGGAGTCATAGGAGTCCACCGTGACGCGGATGCCGCTTTCCTTCTCGAATTTCTCCAGCAACTGCGGCGAGAAGTAGCCGCTCCAGCTGACCACGTTGAGTTGCCCGGCGGCCTGGGCGCTGCCGCCCAGGGCCAGGGTGAGGCCGAGGCCGATGCTTGCGATCCGTTGATGCATGGGGATTTCTCCGACGTAGGGCTCAGGCGCGTGGCTTGCCGAGCAGGTAGGAAAGGCTGACGAAGATCACGGAGACGCCGAGGATCAACGTCGACACGGCGTTGACGTCGGGCGTGACGCCCATCCGCAGCAGTCCGAAGATGAAGATCGGCAGGGTGGTGGTGCCGGCCTGCGAGACCATCATCGAGATCACGAAGTTGTCCAGCGAGACGATGAAGGCGAGCATCAGGCCGGAGAAGATGCCCGGCGCCAGCAGCGGCAGCGTCACCTTGCGCAGGGTCCGCCACGGACCGGCGTAGAGGTCGGCGGCGGCCTGCTCCAGGGAAAGGTCCATGTCATCCAGGCGGGCACGGATCGGCAGGTAGGCGAACGGGATGCAGAACACCGTGTGGGCGATGATCAGGTTGCCGTAGCCGAGAGACAGCCCGACGGTGGAAAACAGCGCCAGGGTGGCGACCCCGACCACGATTTCCGGCAGCACCAGGGGCAGCATGATCGCTCCCATCGACAGGCGCAGGCCCCTGAACTTCGCCCCACGCGAGGTGCCGAGGGCGGCCAGGGTGGCGATCGCGGTGGCCGCGGCGCTGGCGCACACGGCGATCAGCAGGCTGTTGCCGGCGGCCTGGCGCAGCGCCTGGTTGGCGAAGGCGGCGCGGTACCAGTCGAGGCTGAAGCCGGTCCAGACGGTGGCCGACTGGTTGGCGTTGAAGGAGTACACCACCAGCACCAGGATCGGCGCGTACAGGTACAGGTAGAACAACAAGCTGAAGGCACCGAAGCCGGGGAAGTCCTGGACGTTATGGCGGCTGCCTTTCCACAGGCGCGCGATCATCGGCCCATCCCCCGTGCGAGACGTTCGGCGCGCCAGGCGTAGACGGTCAGGATCAGCATCACCGCGGCCATCAGCACCAGCGACAGGGCGGCGCCGAACGGCCAGTTCCGGGCGTCGGCGAACTGCCGGAAAATCAGGTTGCCAAGCATCATGCGGGTGCCGCCGCCAAGCAGTTCTGGGGCGATCATCGCGCCCAGGCAGGGCACGAAGGTCAGGATGGCGCCGGCCAGGATGCCCGGCCGGGCGGTCGGCAGGACCACCTTGCGTAGCGTGCGCAGGCGGCCGGCGTAGAGGTCCTGGGCGGCTTCCAGCAGGCGCATGTCCATTTTCTCCAGGGTCGCGTAGATCGGCAGTACCACGAAGGGCGCGTAGGTGTAGACCAGGCCGAGCAGCACCGCGCCGTCGCTGTAGAGCAGCGGCAACGGGTGGTCGACCAGGCCGAGGCCGAGCAGGCCGTTGTTGATCACTCCGCTGCCGCGCAGCAGGAGAATCCAGGCGTAGGTGCGGATCAGCAGGTTGGCCCAGAACGGCACGGTGATCAGGAAGATCAGCAGGCCGCGCCGACGCGGCGGCTGCATGGCCAGCCAGACCGCCACCGGGAAGCCGAGCGACAGGGTGATGAGGGTGGTCAGCGCGGCGATGCCGAGCGAGCGCAGGGCGATTGTCAGGTAGGAGTCGGCGAAGGCCAGGCTGTCGTCCATCTGCCGTTCGAAGAGCAGGGATACGTACGCCTCGCCGCTGAAGGCCCGGTCGACCCCGCCATAGGGGTTGGCCTCCATCAGCGAATAGGCGGCGACGATGAGGATGGGCAACACCAGGAACAGGCCGATGGCGACCAGCGCCGGCGTGACGCCGAGGAAGCTGCGCAGGGCCTGGCGACGCTGCAAGGCTGCGCCGGGGGAAGGGATCGGATGCATGGCTGGGGTCCGTTGCCGAAGGGGATCAATCCAGCAGGACGCTGGCGCTGTCTTTGGCCACGGCCAGGCAGGCAGCTTCGCCGGTGGCGAAGCGCCGTGCCGTGCCGTTCGGTGTGCGCACCGTCAGCAGGCTGCCGTCGGCCAGGCGCACCCGGTATTGCAGGTCGGTGCCGAGGTAGACTTGGCTTTCCACCGTGCAGGGCAGGCCGCCGCCGGTGTTGGCCGCCAGCAGGTCCAGGCGTTCCGGGCGGATCGACAGGCAGACCCGGGCTCCGGCTGCCAGGCCGTCGCGCGCGGCGGCCTCGAACGCTTCACCGCCGGGACCGCGGTACAGCGCCAGCGGGCCGTCGCGCTGGAGCAGCTCGGCTTCGATGAAATTGGTCTCGCCAATGAAGTCGGCGACAAAGCGGTTGCCGGGGCGCTCGTAGATCTCTTCCGGCGGTCCGACCTGTTGCACCTGGCCCTCGGAGAGCACGGCGATGCGATCGGACATGGTCAGCGCCTCCTCCTGGTCGTGGGTGACGAAAATGAAGGTGATCCCGGTCTTCGCTTGGATCGCCTTGAGTTCCTCGCGCATCGCCTGGCGCAGCTTCAGGTCGAGGGCCGAGAGCGGTTCGTCGAGCAGCAGCACCCGCGGTTGCGGCGCCAGCGCACGGGCCAGTGCCACGCGTTGCTGCTGGCCTCCTGAAAGCTGCCCGGGACGGCGATCGGCGAAACGTTCCATCTGCACCAGGGCGAGCATCTCGCGGACCCGCTCGGCGATCTCCGCCTTGCCCAGGCTGCGTCCCAGTGGGCGCGATTCGAGGCCGAAGGCGAGGTTCTCGGCGATGCTCATGTGCGGGAACAGCGCATAGTGCTGGAACACGGTGTTCACCGGGCGCTCGAAGGGCGGTCGCGCGGCGATGTTCTCGCCGTAGAGGAGGATCTCGCCCTCCGTGGGAAACTCGAAGCCGGCGATCATCCGCAGCAGGGTGGTCTTGCCGCAGCCAGACGGGCCGAGGAGGGTGAAGAACTCATTGTCGCGGATATCCAGGTCGACGCGCTTCAGTGCCACCGGGCCGCTCTCGGGATCGCCGTACACCTTGCGTACCGCGCGGATGGACACTGCATGGGTACGCAGCGAATGCAGGGCACTCATGGACTTACCTCCGATTCCCCTTCGTGCGTGCCGCAATGCGGCGCGACGATGGTTGTTGTTCTTATGGCAGGGCTGGAAAGTAGGCTTCCGCGAGGTGGCGGAAGGGTAGCGCCGGCTTGTGGTCGCCGATGGCTGGAGCGGATGATGCGGAAAAGGGGCGGCTGTCGAAAGCTCAATTTTTTTATATAAGGTGTTAAAAAAATTAACATCTAGCGAGGTTCGCAAGGCCCATGTCGATCCCCCGTTTGCCCCCGTTGAACGCTGTGCGCGCCTTCGAGGCCGCCGCCCGCCTGGGTAGCTACGTGGCGGCGGCGAAAGCCCTGCACGTAACCCAGCCGGCGGTCGGCCGGCATGTCCGGCTGCTGGAAGACTGGCTCGGCGCGCGTCTGTTCGAACGTACTTCGCGTGGCGTGCTGTTGACCCCGGCCGGGCGGCAGTACTACGCCGCGGTGTCCACCGCGTTGCAGCAGATCGCCGAGGCCGGCGGCCAGCTCAGTGGCGCGCGCTGGCTGCGGATCATGGCGGTGCCGGCGTTCTCCCGGCGCTGGCTGACGTCGCGCCTGGAAACCCTCTGCGCACAGCGGCCGGGGCTGAAGATCGCCCTCGAACCCAATCCCACCTTCGACCACGTGGAGGAGCGCAGCGCCGACCTCGGTATCGTCTATGGCCTGCCGGGCCAGTACGCCAACCCGCGCGCGCTGCTGATCCGGCCCAAGGTGTTCCCGGTGTGTTCGCCGGCCTACCTGGCCGCCGCCGGGCCGCTGGAGTCGGCGGAGCAACTGGTCGCGCACAAGCTCATCCATGTCGACGACGGCGAGTGGTGGAACCTCTGGTTCTCCGCCATCGGGGTCGACGTCGAGGTCCGTCCGGCGGTGCTCTACCTGAGCAACGACCATGCCCTGGCGCGGGCCGAGGAGGGTCTCGGCATCGCCCTGGCCAACGAGGTGCTGGTCCGCCAGGAACTGCGCAGCGGCGCTCTGGTGCGGCCCCTGGCCGCCGAGGCGGCACTGGAGTGCTACCAGGTGCTGACCCCGCCCGGCACGCCCTCGGCGGACGTCGAGTGGTTCATCGGCTGGCTGGGCGAGGCCCTGCGCGAAGAGTTTCCGGACGCCGTGACGTCCTGAACGCAGCGCCAGCGCTGCATCGTTAACCCAAGCGTAACGATCATGGCGGCTGCTTGATTGAACAGGCCTGGCGGCCTGCCTAACGTGGCTCCTCACGACAGCGTGAAACCTGGAGCCGACATGACGACACCGATCTCTCCCCCGCCGCAGTGGTCGCGGCGCCGCCAGGAAAAGCAGCGGCGCCTCGAGCGCGTGCGCGGCCTGGCTGACGGCGCGGTGCTGCCGCGCGAAGGCCTGGTCGCCGCGCTGGAGGCGCTGATCGCGCCGGGCGATCGGGTGGTGCTGGAAGGCAACAACCAGAAGCAGGCGGATTTCCTCTCCCGTTCGCTGGCGCGGGTCGATCCCGGCAAGCTGCACGACCTGCACATGATCATGCCCAGCGTCGGCCGCCCGGAGCATCTCGACCTGTTCGAACTGGGCATCGCGCGCAAGCTCGACTTCTCCTTCTCCGGCCCGCAGAGCTTGCGCATCGGCCAGTTGCTCGAAGACGGCCTGCTGGAGATTGGCGCGATCCACACCTACATCGAGCTGTACGCGCGGCTGGTGGTCGACCTGATCCCCAACGTGGCGCTGGTCGCCGGTTTCGTCGCCGACCGCGAAGGCAACGTGTACACCGGGCCGAGCACGGAAGACACCCCGGCGCTGGTGGAGCCCACCGCGTTCAGCGACGGCATCGTCATCGTCCAGGTCAACCGTATCGTCGACGACCCGCGCGACCTGCCGCGAGTGGATATCCCGGCGTCCTGGGTGGACTTCGTGGTCGAGGCCGACCAGCCGTTCTACATCGAGCCGCTGTTCACCCGCGACCCGCGCCACATCAAGCCGGTCCACGTGCTGATGGCGATGATGGCGATCCGCGGCATCTACCAGCGGCACAACGTGCAGTCGCTGAACCACGGCATCGGCTTCAACACCGCGGCCATCGAGCTGATCCTGCCGACCTACGGCGAGTCCCTCGGCCTGAAGGGCAAGATCTGCCGACACTGGACCCTCAACCCGCACCCGACCCTTATCCCCGCCATCGAGAGCGGCTGGGTCGAGAGCGTGCACTGCTTCGGCACCGAGCTGGGCATGGAGGGCTACATCGCCCAGCGTCCCGACGTGTTCTTCACCGGTCGCGACGGCTCGCTGCGTTCCAATCGGATGTTCTGCCAACTGGCAGGACAATACGCCGTCGACCTGTTCATCGGCGCTACCCTCCAGGTCGACGGCGACGGCCATTCCTCCACCGTCACCCGCGGACGCCTGGCCGGTTTCGGCGGCGCCCCGAACATGGGCCACGACCCGCGCGGCCGGCGCCACTCGACGCCGGCCTGGCTGGACATGCGGGGCGAACCCGAGGCCTTGCTGGAGCGCGGCAGGAAGCTGGTGGTGCAGATGGTCGAGACCTTCCAGGACGGCGGCAAGCCGACCTTCGTCGAGCGCCTCGACGCGCTGGAGGTGGCGCGCGAGACCGGCATGCCGCTGGCGCCGGTGATGATCTATGGCGACGACGTCACCCATGTGCTCACCGAGGAAGGCATCGCCTACCTGTACAAGGCGCGCTCGCTGGAGGAGCGCCAGGCGATGATCGCGGCGGTGGCGGGGATCAGTCCGATCGGCCTGCGCCACGATCCGCGCGAGACCCTGCGGATGCGCCGCGAAGGGCTGATCGCGCTGCCCGAGGACCTCGGCATCCGCCGCACCGACGCCTCGCGCGAGCTGCTGGCGGCGAAGAGCATCGCCGAGCTGGTCGAGTGGTCCGGCGGGCTGTACCAGCCGCCGGCGCGTTTCAGGAGCTGGTGATGAACGCCATCGCGAACCTCGCGGCGACGCCGTGTGCCGACCTCGGCGAATGCCTGGCCGACCTGGCGGTGGACGCCCTCATCGACGAAGCCGAACTGTCGCCCAAGCCGGCCCTGGTGGACCGCCGCGGCAATGGCGCGCATGCCGACCTGCACCTGGGCCTGATGCAGGCCTCGGCGCTGAGCCTGTGGCCGTGTTTCAAGGAAATGGCCGACGCCGCCCAGCGGCATGGGCGCATCGATGCGCGCCTGCGCGGCGTCCTTGGCCAACTGGGGCGCGACGGCGAGGCGGCGATGCTGCGTACCACCGAAGGCGTGAACACCCATCGCGGAGCGATCTGGGCGCTCGGCCTGCTGGTCGCGGCCGCCGCTCTCGAACCGCGCCGCACGCAGGCCGGCGAAGTGGCCGCGCGCGCAGGACGCATCGCCCTGCTCGACGATCCGGCGGCCGCCATCGGCGACAGCCACGGCGAGCGCGTCCGTCGGCGCTACGGCGTCGGCGGCGCCCGCGAGGAGGCGCGTCTCGGCTTCCCCCGCGCAGTGCGCCACGGCCTGCCGCAGCTATGGCGCAGCCGCGAAGGCGGCGCTGGCGAGCAGAACGCCAGGCTCGATGCGCTGCTGGCGATCATGAGCATCCTCGACGATACCTGCGTGCTGCACCGCGCCGGCCGCGTCGGCCTCGCCGCGATGCAGGATGGCGCCCGCGCGGTGCTCGCCGCCGGCGGCAGCGCCAGTCTCGCCGGTCGTCGCCGCCTGTGCGAGCTGGACCGCCGCCTGCTGGCGCTGAACGCTTCGCCCGGCGGCGCCGCCGACCTGCTGGCCGCCTGTCTTTTCCTCGATCGCCTGCCCGCCGTGTCCGGTGGGTGGGCTGGGAGTCTCTGAGATGGAAACCCTGACCTTCGAATTTCCCGCCGGCGCTCCGGCGCGCGGTCGCGCCCTGGCCGGCTGTGTCGGCTCCGGCGACCTGGAGGTGCTGCTCGAGCCGGCCGCCGGAGGCGCGCTGAGCATCCAGGTGGTGACCTCGGTAAACGGCAGCGGCCCGCGCTGGCAACAACTCTTCGCGCGGGTCTTCGCGGCGTCCACGGCGCCGGCCGCGTCGATCCGCATCCACGATTTCGGCGCCACTCCCGGGGTGGTCCGCCTGCGCCTGGAGCAGGCACTGGAGGAGGCTGGCCATGACTGACGTCGCCCGCCTGCTGGCGCTGCGCAGCTTCACCGAACTGGGAGCGCGCCAACGCGCCCGGGCCCTGCTTGACGCGGGCAGCTTCCGCGAGTTGCTCGATCCCTTCGCCGGCGTGCAGTCACCCTGGCTGGAACGACAGGGCATCGTGCCCCAGGCCGACGATGGGGTAGTGGTCGCTCGTGGCCTGCTCGACGGCCAGCCGGCGGTGCTCGCCGCCATCGAAGGTGCCTTCCAGGGCGGCAGCCTTGGCGAAGTCAGCGGAGCGAAGATCGCCGGCGCGCTGGAGCTGGCCGCCGAGGACAACCGCAACGGCGTTCCGACCCGGGCCCTGCTGTTGCTGGAAACCGGTGGCGTGCGCCTGCAGGAAGCCAACCTCGGACTGGCGGCGATCGCCGAGATCCAGGCGGCCATCGTCGATCTGCAGCGCTACCAGCCGGTGGTGGCGGTGATCGCCGGGCCGGTCGGCTGCTTCGGCGGCATGTCCATCGCCGCCGGGCTGTGCAGCTACGTGCTGGTGACCCGCGAGGCGCGCCTCGGATTGAACGGTCCGCAGGTGATCGAACAGGAGGCCGGCATCGCTGAATACGACTCGCGCGACCGGCCGTTCATCTGGAGCCTCACCGGCGGCGAGCAGCGCTTCGCCAGCGGTCTCGCCGACGCCTACCTGGCCGACGACCTCGATGAGGTACGCACCTCGGTACTCGCGTATTTCGCCAAGGGCCTGCCGGCACGGCCGCGCTGCCGCCGCGCCGAGGATTACCTGCGGCGGCTGGGCGACCTCGATACCGCCGAGCAACCGGATGCCGCCGGCGTGCGCCGGCTGTACCAGGGGCTGGGCCAAGGAGATGCAACATGAGCCAACCGTTCACTTCCCGTGGCCTGGCCTGGTTCCAGGCGCTGGCCGGTAGCCTCGCGCCGCGTCCCGGCGATCCTGCTTCGTTGCGCGTCGCCGATGCCGAGCTGGACGGCTATCCGGTGCGTTTCCTGGCCGTCGTGCCCGATCCCGACAATCCGTTCCCGCGCGCTCGCCAGGGCGAGGTCGGGCTGCTCGAGGGCTGGGGCCTGGCCGCCGCCGTCGACGAGGCGCTGGAGGCCGACCGCGAGGCGCCGCGCAAGCGCGCGCTGCTGGCCATCGTCGACGTGCCGAGCCAGGCCTACGGCCGCCGCGAGGAGGCCCTGGGTATCCACCAGGCGCTGGCCGGGGCGGTGGATGCCTACGCCCGCGCCCGACTCGCCGGGCATCCGCTGATCGGCCTGCTGGTGGGCAAGGCGATGTCCGGTGCGTTCCTCGCCCACGGCTACCAGGCCAACCGCCTGATCGCCTTGCACGATCCGGGGGTGATGGTCCACGCCATGGGCAAGGCCGCCGCCGCGCGGATCACCCTGCGCAGCGTCGAGGAACTGGAGGCGTTGGCGGCGAAGGTGCCGCCGATGGCCTACGACATCGACAGCTACGCGTCGCTCGGCCTGCTCTGGAGGACCCTTCCGGTGGAGACCGTCGAGGTGCCGTCGACGGCGGACCTGGTGCGGGTCCGCACCTGCCTGGGCGAGGCCCTGGCCGATATCCTCGGCGGCCCGCGCGACCTCGGCGGCCGCCTCGGCGCGGCCAACCGCGAGGCGTCGGCGCGGGTGCGCCGGCTGCTGCGCGAGCAGTGGTGAATTCAGGAGCGAGCCGTGGTCATCGCGAACAGCTCACAGCGGGGCTCCAGCCGGCGACGGCTCGCTCCTGATCCGATGCGTCGCAGGGCAGGGCCGGAACCCCATGACTTGCTCCTGGGCATGGCGCCGGCGCATTTGCCGGAGAATGCTCCGGCCTGGGTCTGCGCGGCACTGAAGGCCGGCTGGCCGGTGGTGGTGCGCCGTGCGCCGGCAGATCCTGCGCGGGTGGCCATCGGCGTGCGCGGCCTGGCGCGGGAGCAGCGCTGGGCCGGCTGGATGCCGTTGGCGGCAATCACCCGGCGCTTGCGCCCGGAAGCGCTGGGCCAGCGCGAGCCGGCGATGCTGCGCGATCTGCCGGCCTGGCGTGCCTTGCGCGACCTGCGTGCGCCGCTGAACGCGCTGGGACTGGCCTGGGGCGTGACCGGCGGCGCCGGTTTCGAGCTGGCCAGCGGGGTCGCCGTGCTGCATCCGGACAGCGACCTCGACCTGCTGCTGCGCACCCCGCGCCCGTTCCCGCGCGATGACGCGCTGCGCCTGCTGCAGTGCTTCGAGCAGTGTCCCTGCCGGATCGACCTGCAACTGCAGACCCCGGCGGGCGGCGTGGCCCTGCGCGAATGGGCCGAGGGTCGGCCCCGGGTGCTGGCGAAAGGCAGCGAGGCGCCGCTGTTGCTGGAAGACCCCTGGCGGATCGCGGAGGTCGAGGCATGAGCGTGCTGTTCGCCTATCCCGGCCAGGGCGCCCAACGTCCCGGCATGCTCGCGGCCTTGCCCGACGAACCGCCGGTGCGCGCCTGCCTGGAGCAGGCGGCGGACTGTCTCGGCCAGGCGCCGGCCGAACTGGAGAGCGCCGAGGCCTTGCACGGCACCCGCGCGGTGCAGTTGTGCCTGCTGATCGCCGGGGTCGCCGCCAGCCGCCTGCTGGAGACGCGCGGGCATCGGCCGGGGCTGGTCGCCGGGCTGTCCATCGGCGCCTATCCGGCGGCGGTGGTAGCCGGCGCGCTGGACTTCGACGACGCGCTGCGTCTGGTGGCGCTGCGTGGCGAACTGATGCAGGCCGCCTGGCCCGAGGGCTACGGGATGAGCGCCATCCTCGGTCTCGAACAGGCGCAACTGGAAGCGCTGATCCTGGCGGTGCGGCGCGAGCACCCGCCGCTCTACCTGGCCAACGTCAACGCCGAGCGGCAACTGGTGGTGGCCGGCAGCGAAGCGGCTCTGGCCGCCCTCGCCGAACGCGCCCGTGCCGCCGGCGCCAGCGCGGCGAAGCGCCTGGCGGTGAGCGTACCGTCGCACTGTGCGCTGCTCGACGAACCGGCCGCGCGCCTGGCCGAAGCCTTCGCCGGCATCCGCCTGCATCGGCCGCGCGTGCCCTACCTGAGCAGCAGCCGGGCGCGCCTGGTCGCCGAACCGGCCGCGCTGGCCGACGATCTCGCCGGCAACATGGCGCGCCGCGTCGAGTGGCTGGCGACATTGCGCAGCGCCTACGAGCGCGGTGCCCGCCTGCATCTCGAGCTGCCGCCGGGACGGGTCCTCAGCGGTCTGGCGCGGCCTCTGTTCGGCTGCGCCACGCCGGCCTTCGAAGGCTCCCGGGCGGATACCCTGGACGCGCTGTTGCGCGAGGAGGAAAAGAGAACCCGATAAGCGTTCGTTCGAGGCATAAAAACAACAACATCGATCCGCAACCGAGGACAACAATAATGATTATCTACGGTGTCGCACTGCTGTCTCTGTGTACCCTCGCCGGGCTGTTCATCGGCGAGATCCTTGGCGTGATGCTCGGCGTGCCGGCCAACGTCGGTGGCGTCGGCATCGCCATGCTGCTGCTGATCTTCGTCGGCAGCTACCTGGGCAAGCGTGGCCTGCTCTCGGCGAAGACCGAGCAGGGCGTGGAGTTCTGGAGCGCGGTCTACATTCCCATCGTGGTCGCCATGGCCGCCCAGCAGAATGTCCTCGGCGCGCTGAGCGGCGGGCCGGCCGCTATCCTCGCCGGCATCGCCGCGGTCGCCGTGGCCTTCGCCCTGGTCCCGCTGCTCGACCGCTTCGGCCGGAAGAAAGCCGAAGGCGCCCCGCCATTGAAACCGCGCACCAGCGTGCAGGGGTGAGCGCCATGTTCGAGTCCCTGAACAAAGTCATCAATGGCTACGGCCTGATCAGCGGCTTCGCCATCATCGGCGTGACCATGGCGGTGTCCTACTGGTTGTCGGCGCGCCTCACCCGCGGGCGCCTGCACGGCTCGGCGATCGCGATCTTCCTCGGCCTGGTGCTGTCCTACGTCGGCGGCGTCGCCACCGGCGGGCAGAAAGGATTGGTGGACGTGCCCCTGATGTCCGGTATCGGCCTGCTGGGTGGCGCCATGCTGCGCGACTTCGCCATCGTCGCCACGGCCTTCGGGGTGAATGTCGAGGAACTGCGTCGGGCAGGGGTTTCCGGGGTGGTGTCGCTGTTCCTCGGGGTCGGATCGTCGTTCGTCGCCGGGGTCGCGGTGGCCATGGCGTTCGGCTATACCGATGCGGTCAGCCTGACCACCATCGGCGCCGGCGCGGTCACCTACATCGTCGGACCGGTGACCGGCGCCGCCCTGGGGGCCAGCTCCGAGGTGATGGCGCTGAGCATCGCCGCCGGGCTGGTGAAGGCGATCCTGGTGATGGTCCTGACGCCTTTCGTCGCGCCCTACATCGGCCTGAACAATCCACGTACGGCGGTGATCTTCGGTGGTCTCATGGGCACCTCCAGCGGCGTCGCCGGCGGCCTCGCCGCCACCGACCCGAAGCTGGTGCCCTACGGTTGCCTGACCGCGGCGTTCTATACCGCCATCGGTTGCCTGCTGGGGCCGTCGCTGCTGTATTTCAGCGTGCGTGGCCTGGTTGGGTGAGCGGGCTCGTCCGGGCACCCTCTCCCTGAAGGGCGAGGGTTGGGGAGAGGTCAGCGGGCCAGCGGTAATGTGGACTTCCGTCCGCTATCCCGCCGCCTCCTGCTCCAGGCGCAGGCTGTACATCCGGCACTCTGCGAGCAACGCCAGCAGGTTCGGGTCGCGCTCCTTGGCCTTGAGGAACACCACGCCGATGTGCTGCTGCAGGCGATAGCGCGGTTGCAGCGGGATCAGCCGCACGCGGTTCTCGTAGACCGCCTCGATGCGTTTGGGCAGCAGCGCATGGCCGACCCCCGAGCTGACCATGCTGAGGAGGGTGAAGATGTCGTTCACCTGCATCGCGATCTGCGGTTCGAAGCCGGCCTGCTGGAACACCCGGGTGCCGTCCTGATGGGTGGCGAAGCCCTGGGTGAGCGTGACGAAGGGCGTGTCGCGCAGGGTGCTGAGATCGATCTCGGCGAGCCTGGCGTAGGGCGAGTCCACCGGCACGGCGAGGAAGATGTCATCGGAGAACAGCGGCAGGTGCTCGCAGTCGGGATCGCTGACGCTGTCGTTGAGCGACACCAGGATGGCATCCAGCTCCATGTTCTTCAGCTGGTAGAACAGATCGACGTTGGAGCCGAGGATCAGGTCGATGTTCAGCGCGCTGCGTCGCAGCTTGAGGCCCATGATCAGTTGCGGCACGGTCTTCACCGTCAGCGAATAGAGCGCGCCGAGCTTGAAACGCTCGGCGGAGAAGCCGGCCGCCTCGCGGGTCAGGCGCACCGTGTCGAGCACCTCCTGGACCAGCTTCTGCGCGCGCTCCTCGAGCACGTAGGCACTTTCCAGCGGGGTCAGGTTGCGTCCCTCGTGCTTGAACAGCGGGCAGCGCAGGGCGCTTTCCAGCGAGTGGATGGCGCGGTGCACGCTGACGTTGCTGGTGCCCAGTTCCGCCGCCGCGCGCGCCAGGTTGCCGGTGCGCATGAAGGCGAGGAAGGTTTCCAGCTTCTTGAGGGTGATTTCTTCGTCGATCAGCATCCGCGTTCCCCTGGCCGGTGGCGTCGGGGGATTGTGCCTGAGGCGGCGCGGGAGGGGTAAAAAGGGCCGTCATGTCCTAGCGCGTGGCGGAGCATGACGGCCTGGAGACGCCTTGGGGAAGGCGGAGTTGCACTGACCGGATGGAATCCCGCTTCGGCAGCCTGAGCCGCCGATAGGCTAACGGAACTCAGCGGATGGTGCCCTTGCTGCCGGTGACCTGCCGGACCGGGGTGGTCCGGAGCGCCGGCCACCCTAGCAACGGAGGCTTTTTGCCACAGTCATCGGATTCGTCTTTGTCAGGAAGAAAATTCCTCTTGGAATGTCGGAAAGCTGAGGATCAGTGCCGGCGCTCGGCGAGCTTGCCCAGTTGCTCCCGGCAGTAGTCGACGAACAATCGTGCCGGCTTGGTCAGTTGCGCGCGCTTCAGCCAGGCGGCGGCGAGCCCGGAGGTGGACACCGGCTCGGCGAGGTCGACCATGACCACCTTCTTGCCGTCGTAGGTGCATTCCGAATGCGGGCGGGTGACCAGCAGGGAGAAGCCGAAGCCCTGGCCGACCATGCCGCGCACCATCTCGATGGACGGCGAGCTGAAGGCGATGTTCGGCGTCAGGCCGAGTTCCTCGAACAGGCTGACGAAATAGGTGCGGCTGGGCTGCACGTCGAGCAGGATCATCGGTTCCAGGCACAGGTCGCGCAGCGACACTTGCGCCTGCCCGGCGAAGCGGTGCCCTTCGGGGAGCAGCGCGTGGGGTCGTTGCGGCGGCATCAGCGGCTCGGTCTCGATGGTCGAGTCGAGGTCGTGCTCGTAGAGGAAGGCCAGGTCGAAGCGCCCGGAGGTGAGGCCTTGCACCAGTTCCTGCTGCTCGCCGTCGCGTATGCGGATCTCCACCCCCGGATAGGCCTGGCGAAAGCCGGCGATCAGGCCCGGCAGGTAGAGCGGGGCGACCGTCTCGAAGCAGCCGATGTCGATCTGCCCGGCGATCACGTCGTTGTCGGCCAGGGCGTTCTGCTCGAACTCGTGGGCCATCCGCAGCAGTTCCTGGGCCTTGCGGTAGAAGCGCGCGCCGGCGGGGGTCAGCGACACGCCCTGGGCGTGATGGCGGATGAACAGCTGCACGCCGAAGCTTTCCTCCAGACCCTTCACCGCCGTGGAGATCGACGGCTGGGCGATGTACAGCTTGCGCGAGGCCTCGGCCACGCTGCCGCATTCCACGGTGGTCACGAAATACTTGAGTTGCCGCAAGGTATAGGACGCCACTGCAAGACCTCATCGGCGCATCATCCTCCCCGGGCCGGGCGTGCGCGCCTCGATTGTTGTGTCCGCCGCGCTGCAAGCAAGTTGCAGGCCGCTGCCGAGCGTCGCGGCGCTGGCCGCGACGACGATTGCCCGCCTGCACGATAACCCAGCACGACGCACTTTGCCGGGGCACGCCTGGCCAGCTTTTTCTTATGTCCCGAGGACATTTTTAATAATTTTCCTTCGCCGCGGCTTGCGCGACCATCCTTCCCCATCGACCCCATGGACAGCGGTCCGCCTCCCGGCGGTCCGGGCCATGCGTGCAGAACCACGACCGGCGCAGACCGGCGAGATAACAAGGAGAAGGTGGGGTGTTCGAACTCAGCGATTGGCAACGGCGCGCCGCGACACAGCGCTTCATCGACCAGGCCCTGATCGGCGGCCGCCAGCGTCCAGCCGCCAGCGGCGCTACCTTCGACGCCATCGATCCGGCGAGCAATCGCCTGCTGGCGCGGGTCGCGGCCTGCGATGCGGCCGACGTCGACGCGGCAGTGGCCGCCGCCCGCCGCGCCTTCGACGAAGGCCCCTGGGCGCGTCTCGCCCCGGTCGAGCGCAAGCGCGTGCTGCTGCGCCTGGCCGAGCTGATGCTGGCCCATCGCGAAGAGCTGGCGCTGCTCGACTCGCTGAACATGGGCAAGCCGGTGATGGACGCCTGGAACATCGATGTACCCGGCGCCGCCCACGTCTTCGCCTGGTATGCGGAAAGCCTCGACAAGCTCTACGACCAGGTCGCGCCGACCGCCCAGCAGACCCTGGCCACCATTACCCGCGTGCCGCTGGGGGTGATCGGCGCGGTGGTGCCGTGGAACTTCCCGCTCGACATGGCCGCCTGGAAGCTCGCCCCGGCCCTGGCCGCCGGCAACTCGGTGGTGCTCAAGCCGGCCGAGCAGTCGCCGTTCTCCGCCCTGCGCCTGGCCGAGCTGGCCCTGGAGGCGGGGGTGCCGGAAGGCGTGCTGAACGTGGTGCCGGGCCTCGGCGAGCAGGCCGGCAAGGCCCTCGGCTTGCACCCGGAGGTGGACGCACTGGTGTTCACCGGCTCCACCGAGGTCGGCAAGTACTTCATGCAGTATTCCGCGCAATCCAACCTCAAGCAGGTCTGGCTGGAGTGCGGCGGCAAGAGTCCGAACCTGGTGTTCGCCGATTGCCGCGATCTTGACCTGGCGGCGGAAAAGGCCGCCTTCGGCATTTTCTTCAACCAGGGCGAGGTCTGTTCGGCGAACTCGCGCTTGCTGGTGGAGCGTTCGATCCACGACGAGTTCGTCGAGCGCCTGCTGGCCAAGGCCCGCGACTGGCAGCCGGGCGATCCGCTGGACCCGGCCAGCCGCGCCGGCGCCATCGTCGACCGCCGGCAGACCGCCGGGATTCTCGCCGCCATCGAGCGGGCGCAAGGCGAGGGCGCGACCCTGCTCGGCGGTGGCCGGCAGTTGACGATCAACGGTTCGGACAACTTCATCGAACCGACCCTGTTCGGCGACGTACGCCCGGACATGCAGCTGGCCCGCGAGGAAATCTTCGGTCCGGTGCTGGCGATCAGCGCCTTCGACTCCGAGGACGAGGCCATACGCCTGGCCAACGACAGCCGCTACGGCCTCGCAGCCTCGCTGTGGAGCGACGACCTGCACCGTGCACACCGGGTGGCGCGGCGCTTGAATGCCGGAACGGTGTCGGTGAATACCGTGGACGCGCTGGACGTCGCGGTGCCTTTCGGCGGCGGCAAGCAGTCCGGCTTCGGTCGCGACCTGTCGCTGCATTCCTTCGACAAGTACACCCAGTTGAAGACGACCTGGTTCCAGTTGCGCTGAAGACGCGACGGACGCGACACGACTCGATGCCGATAACGACAACAAGAGGACGATCGAATGAACGACACGCCGAACGTGCGTGAGCCGGCCCTGCGCCGCGTGCTCGGGCTGGGACCGCTGCTGGCGGTGGCCATCGGCCTGGTGGTTTCCCAGGGCGTGATGGTACTGATGCTGCAAGGCGCCGGGACGGCCGGCCTGGGCTTCATCGTGCCGCTGGGAGTGGCCTACCTGCTGGCGCTGAGCTACGCCTTTTCCTTTTCCGAGCTGGCCCTGATGATTCCCCGCGCCGGTAGCCTGAGCAGCTACACCGAGGTGGCCATCGGGCATTTCCCGGCGATCCTGGCGACCTTTTCCGGCTACGTGGTGGTGGCGATGTTCGCCCTCTCGGCGGAACTGCTGCTGCTCGACCTGATCATCGGCAAGGTCTACCCCGGCGCGCTGCCGCCGATGCTGGTGGCCTACGGCGTGCTCGGCCTGTTCACCCTGCTCAACCTGCTCGGCATCGACATCTTCGCGCGCCTGCAGAGCGCGCTGGCGCTGCTGATGATGATCGTCCTGCTGGTGCTCGGCCTGGGTGCGGTGAGCAGCGACCACGCTTCCGCGCAGACCGCCCTGGCGAGCGGCTGGAACCCGCTGGGGGTAAGCGCCCTGGCGCTCACCGCGATGGCCGTGTGGGGCTTCGTCGGCGCCGAGTTCGTCTGCCCGCTGGTGGAGGAGACGCGGCGTCCGGAGCGCAACATCCCGCGTTCGATGATCCTCGGCCTGAGCATCATCTTCCTGACCATCGCCCTCTACTGCTTCGGTGCGCTGCTGTGCATCCCGCAGGCGGAACTGGCCGGCGACCCGCTGCCACACTTCCTCTTCGCCAACCGCGTGTTCGGCGAGTACGGCCAGCTGTTCCTGGTGATCGCCGCGATCACCGCCACCTGCAGCACCCTCAACTCGTCGCTGGCGGCGATCCCGCGGATGCTCTACGGGATGGCGCAGAACGGCCAGGCCTTCCCGCAATTCAAGCAGCTCAGCCGGCGGGCGCGCACGCCCTGGGTGGCGGTGCTGTTCGTCGCCGCGATCACCGGCCTGCCGATCCTGATCCTCGGCCAGGACCCGGACTCGATCAACCTGCTGCTGCTCGCCGCCGCGCTGGCCTGGCTGCTGGCCTACATCATCGCCCACGTCGACGTGCTGGCCCTGCGCCGTCGCTATCCGCACATCGCCCGTCCGTTCCGCACGCCGTTCTACCCGCTGCCGCAACTGTTCGGCATCGCCGGGATGATCTACGCGGTGGTCCACGTCTCGCCGACCCCGGAAATGACCGGACGGATCTTCGCCAGCGCCGGCGTGGTGCTCGGCGTGGTCTCGCTGGTGGCGGTGGTGTGGATCAAGGGCGTGATGCGCAAGCCCCTCTTCGTACCCGAACCGCTCGAGACGGCCGGTGAGACTGCCCAGGGCAAGTCCGTCGCCCTCGATCCCCTGCAATCCCCTTCGGCCTGACGCGCCAAGGGAACAAGGAGAACACAGACGATGACCGCTCAGCTCAACCCGCAGCGCGACACCCGCGACTACCAGCAACTGGACGCCGCGCACCACATCCACGCCTTCCTCGACCAGAAGGCGCTGAACCGCGAAGGCCCGCGGGTGATGGTCCGCGGCGATGGCCTGCAGCTCTGGGACAACGACGGCAAGCGCTACCTGGACGGCATGTCCGGCCTCTGGTGCACCAACCTCGGCTACGGCCGCCAGGACCTCGCCGCCGCCGCCAGCCGCCAGCTGGAACAACTGCCGTACTACAACATGTTCTTCCACACCACCCACCCGGCGGTGGTGGAGCTTTCCGAGATGCTCTTCAGCCTGCTGCCGGACCACTACAGCCACGCGATCTACACCAACTCCGGCTCCGAGGCCAACGAGGTGCTGATCCGTACCGTGCGGCGCTACTGGCAGATCCTCGGCAAGCCGCAGAAGAAGATCATGATCGGCCGCTGGAACGGCTACCACGGCTCGACCCTGGGCAGCACCGCGCTCGGCGGGATGAAGTTCATGCACGAGATGGGCGGCATGCTGCCGGACTTCGCCCACATCGACGAACCCTACTGGTACGCCAACGGCGGCGAGCTGAGCCCGGCCGAGTTCGGTCGCCGCGCGGCGCTGCAACTGGAGGAGAATATCCTCGAACTGGGCGCGGAGAACGTCGCCGCCTTCGTCGCCGAGCCCTTCCAGGGCGCCGGCGGCATGATCTTCCCGCCGCAAAGCTATTGGCCGGAGATCCAGCGCATCTGCCGGCAGTACGACGTGCTGCTGTGCGCCGACGAAGTGATCGGCGGCTTCGGCCGCACCGGCGAATGGTTCGCCCACGAACACTTCGGCTTCCAGCCGGACACCCTGTCCATCGCCAAGGGCCTGACGTCCGGCTACATCCCCATGGGCGGCCTGGTACTCGGCAAGCGCATCGCCGAGGTGCTGGTGGAGCAGGGCGGGGTGTTCGCCCACGGCCTGACCTATTCCGGCCACCCGGTGGCGGCGGCGGTGGCCATCGCCAACCTCAAGGCGCTGCGCGACGAGGGCGTGGTCACGCGGGTCAGGGAGGAGACCGGACCCTACCTGCAACGCTGCCTGCGCGAGGTCTTCGGCGACCATCCGCTGGTCGGCGAGGTCCAGGGCGCCGGCTTCGTCGCCGCGCTGCAGTTCGCCGAGGACAAGGCGACCCGCAAGCGCTTCGCCAACGAGAACGATCTGGCCTGGCGCTGCCGCACCATCGGCTTCGAGGAGGGCGTGATCATCCGCTCCACCCTCGGCCGCATGATCATGGCCCCGGCGCTGGTGGCCGGGCGTGCCGAGATCGACGAACTGATCGACAAGACCCGTATCGCGGTGGATCGCACCGCGCGCGAGATCGGCGTGCTCTGACGCGCCCCGGCGGCCCGGCCTCGGCCGGGTCGCCTGCGACACGGAGCGTCCCCCCATAACGACGATGCGGCGCCTGGCGACCGCGCGCGGAACCGTTTCGGCCTCTGGCCGGCAACTGCCTCAGCAACATCACAACAATGCCAATCGGCTGTGGGAGTGTTCCATGTTCAAGTCCTTGCACCAGTACGCACACGTGTTTTCCCGGTTGTCCCTGTTCGGCCTGGCGTTCGCCGCGGCGGCCCAGGCGCAGAGCCAGAGCCTGACGGTGATCTCCTTCGGCGGCGCGACCAAGGCCGCCCAGGAACAGGCCTATTTCAAGCCATTCGAGCGAAGCGGCGGCGGGCAGGTGGTCGCCGGCGAATACAACGGCGAAATGGCCAAGGTGAAGGCCATGGTCGACGTCGGCAAGGTCAGCTGGGACGTGGTCGAGGTGGAGAGCCCCGAACTGCTCCGCGGCTGCGACGAGGGGCTGTTCGAACGCCTCGACCCGGCGCGTTTCGGCGACCCCGCGCAGTTCGTCCCCGGCACTTTCAGCGAGTGCGGGGTGGCCACCTACGTCTGGTCGATGGTGATGGCCTACGACTCGACGAAGCTGGCCAGGGCGCCGCAGTCCTGGGCGGATTTCTGGAACGTCCGCGAGTTCCCCGGCAAGCGTGGCCTGCGCAAGGGCGCCAAGTACACCCTGGAAGTGGCGTTGCTGGCCGACGGGGTGAAGGCGGAGGACCTCTACAAGGTACTTGCCACCCCGGAGGGGGTCAGCCGCGCCTTCGCCAAGCTCGACCAGCTCAAGCCGAACATCCAGTGGTGGGAGGCCGGCGCCCAGCCGCCGCAATGGCTGGCGGCCGGCGACGTGGTGATGAGCGCGGCCTACAACGGGCGCATCGCCGCTGCGCAGAAGGAGGGGGTGAAACTGGCCATCGTCTGGCCCGGCAGTCTCTACGATCCGGAGTACTGGGCGGTGGTGAAGGGCACGCCGAACAAGGCGCTGGCGGAGAAATTCATCGCCTTCGCCAGCCAGCCGCAGACGCAGAAGGTGTTCTCCGAGCAGATCCCCTACGGGCCGGTACACAAGGGCACCCTGGCGTTGCTGCCGAAGACGGTGCAGGAGGCGCTGCCGACCGCGCCGGCCAACCTCGAAGGCGCGCGGGCGGTGGATGCCGAGTTCTGGGTGGACCACGGCGAGGAGCTGGAACAGCGTTTCAATGCCTGGGCGGCGCGCTGAGCGCGCTGCGCGTCGGCAAAAAAAACGACGGGCCCCAAGTCGTCCGGGCCCGTCGGGTCAAAGCGCTGACGGGGTGATCAGCGCAGCTCTTCCAACAACCCCTGCAGATACCGACAGCCCTCGGTATCCAGCGCCTGCACCGGAAGGCGCGGCGCCCCCACCTCCAGGCCGGAGAGGCCCAGGCCGGCCTTGATGGTGGTCGGCAGGCCCCGGCGGAGGATGAAGTCGAGCAGCGGCAACTGCCGGTAGAACAGCGCGCGGGCCTCCTCCAGGTCGCCGTCGAGCACCGCCTGGTAGAGCTGGCCGTTGAGCGTCGGGATCAGGTTCGGCGCGGCGCTGCACCAGCCTTTCGCGCCGGCCACGAAGGCATCCAGCGCCAGCGGGTTGCAGCCGTTGTAGAAGGGCACCCGGCCTTCGCCGAGCAGGCGCAGCTTGTGCATGCGCTGGATGTCGCCGGTGCTCTCCTTGACCATGGTCACGTTGTCCACTTCGCGGACGATGCGCAGGATCAGTTCCACCGACATGTCGATGCCGCTGGTGCCCGGGTTGTTGTAGAGCATCACCGGCACGCCGATGGCTTCGCCCACCGCGCGGTAGTGCTGGAACACTTCCGCCTCGTTGAGCTTCCAGTAGGAGATCGGCAGGACCATCACCGCCTCGGCGCCGAGGGATTCGGCGAACTGCGCGCGGCGCACGGTCTTGGCGGTGGTCAGGTCGGAGACGCTGACGATGGTCGGCACGCGATGGGCGACGGTCTTCAGGGTGAAGTCGACCACCTCGTCCCATTCCGGGTCGCTCAGGTAGGCGCCTTCGCCGGTGCTGCCGAGCGGGGCGATGGCGTGCACGCCGCCGTCGATCAGGCGCTCGATGGAGCGGCCGAGGGCCGGCAGGTCGAGACCTCCGTCGGCGGCGAAGGGGGTGATGGTGTAGCCGATGATGCCGTGGATGGATGCGGACATTGGATGTACCCGTGACATTGAGTGGGAAATGCCAGGACGGACCTGGTGGGAAAGGTCGTTCAGCTCAGGCAGTCGCTGTTGCGCGGCAGGCAGCGCCGGGCGTAGTAGTTGAATGCGGCGCCGTGGCGCTTCGGGTTGGAGATCCAGTCGTGGGCCTCGCGCGCCAGGGCCGGCGGGATCGGCTTGATCTCCCCGGCGGCCATCGCCAGCAACTGCATCTTCGCCGCGCGCTCGAGCAGCACCGCGATCACGCAGGCCTCCTCGATGCTCGCACCGGTGGCCAGCAGGCCGTGATGGGAGAGCAGGATGGCGCGCTTGTCGCCGAGGGCGGCGGAGATGATCTCGCCTTCCTCGTTGCCTACCGGCACGCCCGGCCAGTCCTTGAGGAAGGCGCAGTCTTCGTATAGCGGGCAAAGGTCCATGTGCGAGACCTGCAGCGGTACTTCCAGGGTCGACAGCGCGGCGATGTGCAGCGGGTGGGTGTGGATGATGCAGTTGACGTCCGGGCGGGCGCGATAGACCCAGCTGTGGAAGCGATTGGCCGGATTCGCCATGCCGTGCCCGTGGAGGACGTTGAGGTCTTCGTCGACCAGCAGCAGGTTGCCGGCGCTGATCTCGTCGAAGCCCAGGCCCAGTTGCTGGGTGTAGTAGGTCCCCGCCTCCGGGCCGCGCGAGGTGATCTGCCCGGCGAGCCCGGAGTCGTGGCCGGCCTCGAAGAGAATCCGGCAGGTCAGGGCCAGCTTTTGCCGGTCAGTCCACGTATTATCGCCGAGGCTGCTTTTCATCTGCTTCAGCGCGTGCTGGATCAGTTGATCCTTGGGTAATTCCAGTGTCGTAGCCATGCGAGGTTCCTTTGACGGAGCGAGTCGGGGGAAACGCCAGGCAGTTGCGCGCCACGCAACGACCCGGCTGTAAATGACACGGATCAAGTTATATGACACAAAGTGTCATTAGCAAGAGAAAAGTTTCATCGCCATCGGGAGAAGGCTGTCCTCAATGTCCATGCGCTTGAAATTGCTGAGAAAAAAACTCGGGGTCACGCTGGAGACCCTGGCCGAGAAGACCGGCCTGACCAAGAGCTACCTGTCCAAGGTCGAGCGCGGGCTGAACACGCCGTCCATTGCCGCCGCGCTGAAGCTGGCGAAGGCGTTGAACGTGCAGGTGGAGGAGCTGTTCTCCGAGGAAAGCGACGGTGTCGACGGCTACAGCATCGTTCGTCGCGACCAGCGCAAGTCGCTGTCCAGCGGCGACGACGGCCCGGCCTACGCCTCCCTCGCGCAGCAGATCGGCGCCCGCGCGCTGTTGCCGTTCATCGTCCACCCCCCGCGCGATTTCAGTCACTCGACGTTCAAGGAGCACCTCGGCGAAGAGTTCATCTTCGTCCATGAGGGCCAGGTCGAGGTCGACTTCATGAACCAGCGGATCATCCTCGAGCGCGGCGACGCCCTGCATTTCAACGCACAGAAGCCGCACCGCATCCGCTCCCTGGGGGAGACCCAGGCGGAATTGCTGGTGGTGATCCACAGCGACGAATGAGGCGGCGGCTTCGGTCGATCGGATGCTTGCTAACGTTCTGTTCGATTATCGAACTGTTAATCGATTATCGGATTGTGAGCCCTCGGACCCCGGCGTAAGGTTCTCGTCACGTGCCGTCCAGGCAGCGCACAACAAGACGAGACCCGACCGATGGCTGAAATCCTCTCCCTGCGCGAAGCGGTGCGACGCTTCGTCCACGATGGCGACAGCGTCGCCCTCGAAGGCTTCACTCACCTGATCCCGACGGCCGCCGGCCACGAGCTGATCCGCCAGGGCAGGAAAGACCTGACGCTGATCCGCATGACTCCCGACCTGGTCTACGACCTGCTGATCGGTGCAGGCTGCGCGAAGAAGCTGGTGTTCTCCTGGGGCGGCAACCCCGGTGTCGGTTCGCTGCACCGCCTGCGCGACGCGGTGGAGAAGGGCTGGCCGCAACCGCTGGAGATCGAGGAACACAGCCACGCCGACCTCGCCAACGCCTATGTCGCCGGCGCCTCCGGGCTGCCCTTCGCGGTGCTGCGCGCCTACGCCGGCTCCGACCTGCCGAAGGTCAACCCGCTGATCCGCAGCGTCACCTGCCCGTTCACCGGCGAAGTGCTGGCGGCGGTGCCCTCGGTGCGTCCGGACGTCAGCGTGATCCACGCGCAGAAGGCCGACCGCAAGGGCAACGTGCTGCTCTGGGGCATCCTCGGCGTGCAGAAGGAAGCCGCCCTGGCGGCGAAGCGCTGCATCGTCACCGTCGAGGAGATCGTCGACGAACTGGACGCCCCGATGAACGCCTGCGTCCTGCCGAGCTGGGCGCTCAGCGCCGTGTGCCTGGTGCCCGGCGGCGCGCATCCGTCCTATGCCCACGGCTACTACGAGCGCGACAACCGCTTCTACCAGGACTGGGACCCGATCGCCCGCGACCGCGAAAGCTTCACCGCGTGGATCGACGAATACATCCGGGGGACCGAGGATTTCGGCGCCTTCCAGGCCAAGCTCGCGGAGGGCAAGCGATGAGCAGCTACAGCACCAACGAGATGATGACCGTGGCCGCCGCCCGCCGCCTGCACAACGGCGCGGTGTGCTTCGTCGGCATCGGCCTGCCGTCGAAGGCCGCCAACCTGGCGCGCCTGACTTCCTCGCCGGACGTCGTGCTGATCTACGAGTCCGGGCCGATCGGCGCCAAGCCCAGCGTCCTGCCGCTGTCCATCGGCGACGGCGAGTTGGCCGAGACCGCCGATACCGTGGTCCCCACCGGCGAGATCTTCCGCTACTGGCTGCAGGGCGGACGGATCGACGTCGGCTTCCTCGGCGCGGCCCAGGTCGACCGCTTCGGCAACATCAACACCACCGTGATCGGCGACTACCGCCAGCCCAAGGTGCGCCTGCCGGGAGCCGGCGGCGCGCCGGAAATCGCCGGCAGCGCCAAAGAAGTGCTGATCATCCTCAAGCAGTCGCACCGCACCTTCGTCGACAAGCTGGCCTTCGTCACCTCGGTCGGCCATGGCGAGGGCGGCGACTCGCGCCAGCGCCTGGGCCTGCCGGGCAAGGGGCCGGTGGCGATCATCACCGACCTGTGCATCATGGAGCCGGAAGCCGGCAGCAACGAGTTCGTGGTCACTTCGCTGCATCCGGGCGTGACCCGCGAGCAGGTGGTCGAGGCCACCGGCTGGGCGATCCGCTTCGCCGAGCGGGTCGACGAGACGCCCGCGCCGAGCGAGGTCGAACTCGCCGCGCTGCGCGACCTCGAGGCGCGCACCGCGGCCGCCCATGGACAGAAGGGGAGCGACGAATGAGCCGCGAGGTATTCATCTGCGATGCCGTGCGCACGCCGATCGGCCGTTTCGGCGGCAGTCTTTCCGCGGTGCGCGCCGACGACCTCGCGGCGGTGCCGCTGAAGGCCCTGGTCGAGCGCAACCCGGGGGTCGACTGGTCGGCGTTGGACGAGGTGTTCCTCGGCTGCGCCAACCAGGCCGGCGAGGACAACCGTAACGTGGCGCGCATGGCGCTGCTGCTGGCCGGTTTGCCGGAGAGCGTGCCCGGCGTCACCCTCAACCGCCTCTGCGCCTCGGGGATGGACGCCATCGGCACGGCGTTCCGCGCCATCGCCTGCGGCGAGATGGAGCTGGCCATCGCCGGCGGCGTCGAGTCGATGTCGCGCGCGCCGTACGTGATGGGCAAGGCCGATAGCGCCTTCGGGCGCGGCCAGAAGATCGAGGACACCACCATCGGCTGGCGCTTCGTCAATCCGCTGATGAAGGAGCAGTACGGCATCGACCCGATGCCGCAGACCGCCGACAACGTCGCCGACGACTATCGCGTGTCGCGTGCTGACCAGGATGCCTTCGCCCTGCGCAGCCAGCAGCGCGCCGGCAGGGCGCAGGAGGCCGGTTTCTTCGCCGAGGAAATCGTCCCGGTGACGATTCGCGGGCGCAAGGGCGACACCCTGGTCGAGCACGACGAGCATCCGCGTCCCGACACCACCCTGGAGGCGCTGGCCCGGCTCAAGCCGGTCAACGGGCCGGAGAAGACCGTCACCGCCGGCAACGCGTCCGGGGTCAACGACGGCGCCGCCGCGCTGGTCCTGGCCTCCGCCGAGGCAGTGGAGAAGCACGGCCTGACTCCGCGCGCGCGGGTGCTGGGCATGGCCAGCGCCGGCGTCGCCCCACGGATCATGGGCATCGGCCCGGTGCCGGCGGTGCGCAAGCTGCTGCGGCGCCTGGACCTGGCGATCGACGCCTTCGACGTGATCGAACTCAACGAAGCCTTCGCCAGCCAGGGCCTGGCCTGCCTGCGCGAACTGGGCGTGGCCGACGACAGTGAGAAGGTCAACCCGAACGGCGGTGCCATCGCCCTCGGCCACCCGCTGGGGATGAGCGGTGCGCGGCTGGTCCTCACCGCGCTCCATCAACTTGAGAAGAGCGGCGGCCGGCGCGGCCTGGCGACCATGTGCGTAGGCGTCGGCCAAGGCCTGGCGCTGGCCATCGAGCGGGTCTGACTGGCACAACCGGGTCGCCCGCCCGGTATCAAGAGCGCGCGTCGCGCGGCGCTGCCCATGTTTCGGCGGCGGCGCGGCGCGTGTGCAGCGGAACAGGACGCTCCGTCGCACGGTCAGGATGAAACGGACCCTGTCGAGAGAACAACAGCATGACTGCCCCTGTTCACCAGTACAGCAACGAAGAACGCCGCAAGCGCATCTTCGCCATCGTCGGCGCCTCCTCCGGCAACCTCGTGGAATGGTTCGACTTCTACGTCTACGCCTTCTGCGCGATCTACTTCGCACCGGCCTTCTTCCCCTCCGACAACCCCACGGTGCAGTTGCTGAACACCGCCGGGGTCTTCGCCGCCGGCTTCCTCATGCGCCCCATCGGCGGCTGGATGTTCGGCCGCATCGCCGACAAGCACGGGCGCAAGACCGCCATGCTGATCTCGGTGGTGATGATGTGCGCCGGCTCCCTGGCGATCGCCTGCATGCCCACCTACGCCAGCATCGGCACCCTGGCGCCGGCGCTGCTGTTGCTGGCGCGGATGTTCCAGGGCCTGTCGGTGGGCGGCGAGTACGGCACCAGCGCGACCTACATGAGCGAGGTGGCGCTCAAGGGCCAGCGCGGCTTCTTCGCCTCGTTCCAGTACGTCACCCTGATCGGCGGACAGTTGCTGGCGGTGCTGGTGGTGGTGATCCTGCAGCAGTTGCTGAGCGAAGACGAACTGCGCGCCTGGGGCTGGCGGATTCCCTTCGTGATCGGCGCGATCACCGCGGTGATCGCCCTCTGGCTGCGGCGCTCGCTGAACGAGACCGCTTCGAAGTCGACCCTGGAGCGCAAGGAATCCGGCACCTTCGCCGAGCTGTTCAAGCACAAGCGGGCCTTCTTCACCGTGCTCGGCTTCACCGCCGGCGGCTCGCTGATCTTCTACACCTTCACCACCTACATGCAGAAGTACCTGGTCAACACCGCCGGGATGAGCGCCAAGACCGCCAGCGCGGTGATGACCTTCGCCCTGCTGGCGTACATGCTGATGCAACCGCTGTTCGGCATGCTTTCCGATCGCATCGGGCGCAAGACCTCGATGCTCTGGTTCGGCACCCTGGGCACGCTCTGCACCCTGCCGATCCTGCTCGCGCTGAAGACCGTGAGCAGTCCCTACATGGCCTTCTTCCTGATCATCCTGGCGCTGGCCATCGTCAGCCTGTACACCTCCATCAGCGGCCTGATCAAGGCCGAGATGTTCCCGCCGGAGGTGCGCGCCCTCGGCGTCGGAGTGTCCTACGCGGTGGGCAACGCGATCTTCGGCGGCTCGGCCGAGTACGTCGCCCTGGGGCTGAAGTCGGTAGGGATGGAGAACGTCTTCTACTGGTATGTTTCAGCCATGTGCCTGCTGGCGCTGCTGGTCTGCGTGAGCCTGCCGGACCTGCGCAAGGTCAGCTACCTGAACGACGAGCCCTGACGGGCCGGGAAAAGGAAAACCGATGAGCGACGTACCCGCCAACCAGTTGTTCGATGCCTATTTCACGGCGGCGCCGATGCGCGCGGTGTTCTCCGACCGCGGCCGCCTGCAAGGCATGCTCGACTTCGAGGCCGCCCTGGCCCGCGCCGAGGCGCGCACCGGGGTGGTTCCCGCGACGGCGGTGGCGCCGATCGAGGCGGCCTGCCGCGCCGAACTGTACGACCCGCTGGCGCTGGCCGAGGCGGTCGCCACTGCCGGCAACTCGGCGATCCCGCTGGTCAAGGCGCTGGGCCGCCAGGTGGCGGCTGGCGACGCCGAGGCCGAGCGCTACGTGCATCTCGGCGCCACCAGCCAGGACGCCATGGACAGCGGCCTGGTGCTGCAACTGCGCCGTGCGCTGGCCTTGCTCGAGCAGGATCTGCAACGTCTTGCCGAGGTCCTGGCGGACCAGGCCGAACGGCATGCCGACACGCCGCTGGCCGGGCGCACCTGGTTGCAGCACGCCACCCCGGTGACCCTGGGCATGAAGCTCGCCGGCCTGCTCGGTGCCTTGACCCGGCACCGCCAGCGCCTGCGCGAGTTGCGCCCGCGCCTGCTGGTGCTGCAATTCGGCGGCGCCTCGGGGACGCTCGCCGCGCTCGGCGAACAGGCCCTGCCGGTGGCCGCGGCGCTGGCCGAGGAGCTGGGCCTGGCTTTGCCCGAACAACCCTGGCACACCCAGCGCGACCGCCTGGTGGAATTCGCCAGCGTGCTCGGCCTGGTGGCCGGTAGCCTCGGCAAGTTCGGTCGCGATGTCAGCCTGCTGATGCAGACCGAGGCCGGCGAGGTCTTCGAGCCGGCCGGCGCCGGGCGCGGCGGTTCCTCGACCATGCCGCACAAGCGCAACCCGGTGAGCAGCGCGGTGCTGATCGCCGCCGCCACCCGTGCGCCGGGGCTGGTCTCGACCCTGTTCGCGGCGATGCCGCAGGAACACGAGCGCAGCCTCGGTCTCTGGCACGCCGAGTGGGAAACCCTGCCGGAACTCTGTTGCCTGGTTGCCGGCGCGCTGCAACAGGCGATCGGCCTGCTCGAAGGCCTGGAGGTGGACGCCCAGCGGATGCGCCGCAACCTTGGCCTGACCCACGGCCTGGTGCTCGCCGAGGCGGTGAGCATCGCCCTGGCCCGCCGTATCGGCCGCGAAGCCGCGCACCATCTGGTGGAACAGTGCTGCCGCCGCGCCGTCGAGCAGCGCCGCGAGTTGCGCGCGGTGCTCGGCGAAGAGGCGCGGGTGAGCGCCGAGTTGTCCGGCGACGAACTGGACCGCCTGCTCGATCCCGCCCATTACCTCGGCCAGGCCCGCGCCTGGGTCGAGCGCGCGCTCGCCGAACACCATGCCCTGGGCTTCGAACCCCATCCCGCCTGACTGGAGATCCCTTCGTGCCAACCGTACGCCTCGCCGACGGCGACCTGAACTACTCCCTGGAAGGACCGGCCGGCGCGCCGGTCCTGCTGTTGTCAAACTCGCTGGGCACCGACCTGGGCATGTGGGACACGCAGATCCCCGCACTCACCGCCCATTTCCGCGTGCTGCGCTACGACACCCGCGGCCACGGCGCCTCGCTGGTCACCCCCGGACCGTACGCCATCGGCCAGCTCGGCGCCGACGTGCTTGCCCTGCTCGATGCCCTCGAGCTGCCGCGCGTGCATTTCTGCGGGCTGTCCATGGGCGGCCTGATCGGCCAGTGGCTGGGCATCCACGCCGGCGAGCGGCTCGGCCGGCTGGTGCTGTGCAACACCGCGGCGAAGATTGCCAGCGACGAGGTCTGGAACACCCGCATCGATACCGTCCTGAAAGGCGGCGAGCAGGCCATGCGTGACCTGCGCGACGCCTCGGTGGCGCGCTGGTTCACCGCGGGCTTCGCCGAGCGCGAACCGGCGCAGGTCGAGCACATCGTCGCGATGCTCGCGGCCACCTCGCCGCAGGGCTACGCGGCCAACTGCGCTGCGGTACGCGACGCCGATTTCCGCGAGCAGCTCGGGCTGGTCCAGGCGCCGACGCTGATCGTCGCCGGCAGCCACGATGCCGTGACCACTCCGGACAACGCCCGCTTCATGCAGGCGCGCATCGCCGACGCGCAGTTGGTCGAGTTCGCCGCCGCGCACCTGTCCAACGTCGAAGCGGGCGACGCCTTCAGCCGCCGCCTGGTCGATTTCCTGCTGTCCGCCTGAGGAGCCGCCGATGGACGAGAAACAACGCTACGAAGCCGGCATGCAAGTGCGCCGCGCGGTGCTCGGCGACGCCCATGTCGAGCGCAGCCTGGCCAACCTGACGCCGTTCAACGAAGAGTTCCAGGAGATGATCACCCGCCACGCCTGGGGCGACATCTGGACCCGTCCGGGGCTGCCGCGACACACCCGCAGCCTGGTCACCATCGCCATGCTGATCGGCATGAACCGCAACGAGGAACTCAAGCTGCATCTGCGCGCGGCGAAGAACAACGGGGTGAGCCGCGACGAGATCAAGGAAGTGATCATGCAGAGCGCCATCTACTGCGGTATTCCCGCGGCCAACGCGACCTTCCACCTGGCCGAATCGGTGTGGGACGAGCTTGGCGTGGAGTCGCAGCAGGCGTCCCGGTAGGTCGCCGGCGGCGCTAGCGGTAGGGCGAATGGCGTCGCAGGCGTTATCCGCCGAGGCGGCGCTTCCCCTTGCCATTCGCCGGCGTTTCCCGGAAGGTCGACAGCTCCGTCATCCCTTCGGTCCGCCATGAGCCGCAAGCTGCATATCCACGCGCCCGCGATCCACTACTTCGACATGGTTCGCCGCTGCCATTCGATCCGCGAAGCCGCGCGACGCCTGAACGTCGCCTCGTCGGCGGTGAACCGGCAGATCCTCAAGCTGGAGGACGAGATCGGCGCGCCGCTGTTCGACCGCCTGCCCGGCGGCCTGCGCCTGACCGGAGCCGGGGAGATCTTCGCGCGCCACGTCACCGTGGTCCTGCAGGACATGGAGCGCGTGCGTTCCGAACTGGACGCGCTGCAAGGCCTGCGCACCGGCCATGTGGAGATCGCCACCATCGAGGCGGTGACCAGCGATCTGCTGCCCTGCGTGCTCAAGGCGATGCGCGAACGCTACCCGGACATCACCGTCGGCGTCACCCTGCTCGGTTCCCAGGCGATACCCGAGGCGGTGAGCAGCGGCGCGGTCGACCTCGGCCTGGCCTTCGCCCTGCCGCGCAGCGCCGACCTGCAACAGGTCAGCGTCGGCCATTTCCGCCTCGGTGCCATCGTCTCCCCGCAGCACCCGTTGGCGCGACACCAGGCCATCGCCTTCGCCGATTGCGTCGAACATGGCCTGATCATGGCCAAGAGCGAGCTGTCCATCCATCACCTGCTGGCGCCGCTCCAGCGCCGTTTGCGCGAACCGCGCCGGGCGGTGCTGGAGAGCAGCTCCCTGGAGCTGTCGCGACAACTGGCGCGGCGCGGGCTCGGCGTCGCCTTCCAGACCCGCCTGGGGATCGAGGCCGACATCGCCCAGGGCGAGCTGCGTTTCCTGCCGCTGAAAGACAATGGCGGCATCCACAGCGACCTCGGCCTCTACGTGCGTACCGGCCGTTACCTGCCGGTGGCGGTGGGCGCCCTGGCCCGGCAGATCGCCGAGGAAGTGCGCCTGCGCGAGCGCGAGGAAGCGCGCCTGAACGAGGCCTGAGCGGCGCTCGCGCCGATGCCAGACGGCTTGCCCGAGCTTGCCCGTCCGCTGATGCCGTTTCGGCATCGGCATGTTCGATATTCTGTTCTTTGGTCAGCGCGGCGAAGTGCCGATACTGCCCCGCGACCCCGGCGCGAAACCGGGGGCTGAGTCGCCACAAGAACAACAAGCAACCAGCAGGACACACAGCATGAAGAAGATGATGCAGGGCGCCGCCGCCCTGATCGCGCTCGTCGGCGCCGGGGAGAGCATGGCGCTGGAATGGATGAGCAACAGCGTCGGTTTCCGTTACGGCCAGCAATTCACCAACCCGAACAACCCGGACAAGTTCGCCAAGCGCATCTACAGCTTCACCCACGCCGACGGCTATCGCTACGGCAGCAATTTCTTCAATCTCGATGTGTTCCTTTCCGACAACCGCGACCCGCGCAAGGGCACCGACCATGGTGGCAGCGAAGTCTATGCGGTCTACCGCCACCAGCTCTACGCTTCGCGGGTGTTCGACCGGCCGCTGGGCACCGGCCTGGTCAAGGACTACGCCTTCACCCTGGGCTTCGACGCCAGCCGCAACAACAACCTGGCTTCGGCCAAGAAGCGCGCCCTGGTGTTCGGCCCGACCCTCAAGTTCAACGGTCCCGGCGTGCTCGACCTGAGCCTGCTCTACTACCGCGAGAAGAACCACTTCGGCGTGCCCGGCGCGCGCCATCCCGACCACACCTTCGACACCACCTACATGCTCAACCTGACCTGGATGCGGCCGTTCAAGGTCGGCAACCATGCGGCGAAGTTCCAGGGTTTCGTCAACTACGTGGGAGAGAAGGGCGAGGACTACAACGACAAGGACACCGCGGCGGAAACCCTGGTCCGCACCGCCCTGATGGTCGCCGCCCTGCCAGGCGACAAGCGCCAGCCGAACCTGTGGCTCGGCGTCGGCTACGAGTATTGGCACAACAAGTTCGGCGTCGACGGTGGCACCGGCAGCCGCACCTCGACGCCGACGTTGAATATGGAATTCACCTTCTGAAGCGAAGCGCCGTCGCCCTACGCGATGCCGCCAACCCTGGGGTAGGGCGAACAACGCCACCGGCGTTATCCGCCGATACACCGAAGCCCGGCGGCGGATAACCGCGAGCGGTTATGCGCCCTACGCGATGTCGCAGCCCTGGGGTGGGGCGAATAACGCCATCGGCGTTATTCGCCGATACACCGAAGCCCGGCGGTGGATAACCGCGAGCGGTTATGCGCCCTACGCGATGCCGACCCCTGGGGTAGGGCGAATAACGCCATCGGCGTTATCCGCCGATACACCGAAGCCCGGCGGCGGATAACCGCAAGCGGTTATGCGTCCTACGCGATGGGGCAGTTTCACCCCGCATCCGCGTGACTGACCAACCCCTTCAGCAGCACCGCGGCGGTGGCCAGTGCAGCCGGCAGCACCAGGGCGGTCAGCACCTGTTCGAAGTTCCAGCCCAGGCCCAGCAGGGTGGCGCCGATCCAGGCGCCGAGGATGGCGCCGAAGCGGCCGATACCGAGCATCCAGGAGACCCCCGTGGCCCGCCCCTGGGTCGGATAGAAGCGCGCCGCCAGCGACGGCATCGCCGACTGCGCGCCGTTGATGCACATGCCGGCCAGCAGCACCAGGGTCGCCAGCAGGGTGACCTGGCCGAGGCTCTGGCCGACGCACCAGGCGAACACCCCCGCCAGCAGGTAGAACAGGCCGATCACCTTGTGCGGGTTGAAGCGATCCATCGCCCAGCCCACCGCTACGGCGCTGAGCACCCCGCCGAACTGGAACAGCGCGCCGATGAACGCGGCCTGCTCCAGGCTCGCGCCGCTATCGCGCATCAGGGTCGGCAGCCAGCTGGTGAGCAGGTAGACGATCACCAGGCCCATGAAGTAGGTCAGCCAGAGCAGCAGGGTGCCGGCGCTGTAGGTACCGGAAAAGATCACCGCGAACACGTTGCGGGCCTGCACCGTCTGCTGCTCGGGGACGTGGAAACTCCGTGCCAGCGCCACCTGCGCCGGGGCGATGGGGGCCAGCACCTGGCGTACCCGCTCGCTGCCGCGGTTGCGCACCACCAGGTAGCGCGCCGATTCCGGCAGGCGGAACAGCAGGACTACCGCCAGGACCAGCGGTAGCAGGCCGCCGAGCAGCAGCAGGCTGTGCCAGCCGAACAGCGGGATCAGCTTCGCCGAGACGAATCCGCCGCAGGCCATGCCCAGGTTGAAGCCACAGAACATGCTGGTCACCAGCAGCGACTTGAGGCGCTCGGGGGTGTATTCGGAAAGCAGGGTGGTGGCGTTGGGCATCGCCGCGCCGAGGCCGAGGCCGGTGAGGAAGCGCAGCGCCAGCAGTTGCTCGACGTTGGTGCTGTAGGCCGAGGCCAGGCTGAACAGGCCGAAGAGGAAGACCGCCGCGACCAATACCAGCTTGCGTCCGTAGCGGTCGGCCAGCGGTCCGGAACCGAGGGCGCCGAAGACCATGCCGATCAGCGCGGCGCTCATCACCGGCCCGAGGCTGGCGCGGTCGATGCCCCAGTCCTGGGTCAGCGCCGGAGCGATGAAGCCCATCGCGGCGGTGTCGAGGCCATCGAGGAAGACGATCAGGAAGCACAGCAGGACGATCCGCCATTGGTACGGCGAAAGCGGCTGGGCATTGATGAAGGCTTGCACGTCGAGTCGTTCGACGGCGGGCAGGCTGGGGCTGTTCATGGGACGGGTTCCGCGGCGAGAGTGAGGGCGTGGGACGAGGGTCGGACGCGTGGCTCAGGTGCAGGCGGCGGAAGGCAAGGCGTGCTGCGGCATGTCGGGATTCCCCTGTTGTTTTTGTAGCGGAGGCGCTCGGCCTGCCGGGGTGCAGACACATTACGGAGGGCCATGGGGAGTGGCAATCCGATAATCGTTTATCGGTTCGCTGATCGAACGAAACCCTGTGAAATCTCGACCTTCGCCAGGCTGTGAAAATCCGGAACCAGATTCTAGAATCCTGCCTTTCCTCGACTCAGGAACGCCCCTCCATGGCCGGTAGCCTCATCGAACGCGCCCTCGGCTTGCTCGAACTCCTCGCCAGCGATGCCCGTGGCCTGCCCCTGCAACAACTGGCGGACCGCCTGGATATCCCCAAGAGCGCCGCGCACCGCATGCTCGCCGAGCTGATCCGGCTCGGCTACGTGCGCCAGGACGACGACACCAGCCGCTACCGCCTCAGCACCCGCCTGGCCGCGCTGGGCTTCCGCTTCCTCGCTTCCAGCGGGGTGGTCGACCTGGTCCAGCCGGTGCTCGACGGGCTCGCCCGGGAGACCGGCGAACTGGTGCGCCTGGGGGTGATCGAAGGCGATCGCCAGACCTGGATCGCCAAGTCCCAGGGCGCCACCTCCGGGCTACGCTACGACCCCGACATGGGGCGCGAGGCGCCGCTGTTCTACACCGCATCCGGGCACGCCTGGCTGGCCAGCCTGAGCGACAAGGCGGCGCTGGCGCTGGTGGAGCGCCAGGGCGTAGGGGCGGCGCGGGACTTCGGTCCCAACGCGCCGCGCTCCAGGAGCGAGCTGCTGCGCTACCTGAAGCGCGCCCGCGAGCACGGCTATGCCTGGCAGATCGAATGCTCGGCGCCGGGCATGGCGGCGATGGCCGCACTGGTGCGCCACCCCGAGGACGGACGGGCTCTCGGCGTGCTCAGCGTGGCCGGGCCGAGCGCACGCTTCGGCGAGGCGCGCATGCACGAACTGGCGCCCCTGCTCCTGGCCGCGGCGCAGGACCTGTCCCACGCCAGCCAGGCGTCCGAGCTGTTCCGCTGAGCCATCCGGCCCGGCCCCAGTCCTTTCCCGACATCAGCGTTCGAATAGCGAACGCTTTCTTGCCTGTCACGAGCCCGCATGCGGCGGGCCTTTCCGCACTTCCATGGATGCCCCGGCGGTAGTGCCGTCTCGAACCGCTCTTGCGCGGGGCCAGCCATTCGTTCAAATAATCTCCCTCGCTAAATCTGGAACGACGTTCTGGAATCTTGAAGCGAACAAGAAAACAACGATTGGGGACCGCCTTGGACGCACCGCTTCGCATCGCCCTCATCGGCGCCGGCAATATGGGCCGCCAGCATTACCACCGCTTGCAGCGAATCGCCGGCGCGCGCCTGTGTGCGGTGGCCGATCCGCAGGGCCAGGCGTTCGCCGCGGACGCCGGCGTGCCCTGGTTCGGCGATCATCGGAGGTTGCTGGAAGAAGCCCGGCCGCAAGCGGCGATCGTCGCCAATCCGAACAACCTGCATGTCGCCACCGCCCTCGACTGCCTCGCCGCCGGGGTGCCGCTGCTGCTGGAAAAACCGGTCGGCGTGCAGCTCGACGAAGTGAGCGAGCTGGTGGCCGTCGCCCGGCGATCTGGCGTTCCGCTGCTGGTCGGTCACCATCGTCGGCACAATCCGCTGGTCGTGCGGGCGCGCCAATTGATCGCCGAGGGCGCGCTCGGTCGGTTGCTGTCGGTCACCGCGCTCTGGCAGTTGAAGAAGCCCGACAGTTATTTCGAGGTGGCCTGGCGTCGCGAGCCCGGCGCGGGAATGTTGCTGACCAACCTGATCCATGACCTCGACCTGCTCCGCCACCTGTGCGGGGAAGTGCGGGAGGTGCAGGCGCTGGCCGGCAACGCTATCCGTGGCCTGCCCAACGAAGACAACATCGCGCTGCTCCTGCGCTTCGCCAATGGCGCCCTGGGCAGCCTGACCGGTTGCGACGCTGCGGCGGCGCCCTGGAGCTGGGAGCTGGCAGCCGGGGAGAACCCGGTCTATCCGCGCCAGGCCGAGCAACCCTGCTACCTGCTGGCCGGCACCGAGGGTGCCCTGAGCCTTCCCCAGCTCCGCCGCTGGCGCTACGCCGAGGCCCGGCAGGGCTGGCACGACCCGCTGGCGGCCAGCGAGGAGGCCGTGGCGACAGGCGATCCCCTGCAACGCCAGCTAGAGCACTTCGTCCGGGTCGCGCGGGGCGAGGAAGCGCCATTGATGGATGCCACCGACGCCGCTCGCACCCTGGCGCTGGTCGAGGCGGTTCGCGAGGCCGCGCGCAGTGGCCGGGCCTGCGCGCCGGCCAGTTTCTGAACCGCTGACGATGAGGTAGTGCATGGAATCGAGGATTCTTTCCCTGGCGGCGCTCACCGTGCTCGAGCTGTCGCCCCCGGACATGGTCGAGGCTGCCGCCCGCGCCGGCTACAGTCATGTCGGCCTGCGCCTGGTGCCGGCCGCCGTGGAAGAGCACCACTATCCGCTGCTGGCCGATGCCGGCCTGCGCCGGCGGACCCTGGCGCGGCTGCGCGACAGCGGAGTGCGCACGCTGGACGTGGAGATCCTGCGCCTGCGTCCGGACACCCGCGTCGGCGAGTTCGCCGCGGTGCTGGAGGTCGGCGCCGAGTTCGGCGCGCGCTATGTGCTGGTGGCCGGCAACGATGACGACGAACGGCGCAGCGCGGACAATTTCGCCGCGTTGTGCGACCTGGCGCGGCCGCTCGGCCTCGACCCGCACCTGGAGTTCATGCCCTGGACCGGGATCCGCGACCTGCGGCAGGCCGCGCGGGTGGTCGAGGCGGCGGCGCGGGATAACGCCGGCCTGTTGCTGGACGCCTTCCATTTCGACCGCTCGGCCAGCAGCCTGGAAGACCTGCGGGCGATCCCGCCTGCGCGCCTGGGCTACGCGCAACTCTGCGATGTCGTCGGGCCGCGTCCGACGTCGATGGACGAAATCCTTCGCCAGGCCCGCGAGGAACGGCGCTTCCCTGGCGATGGCGGGCTCGATCTGCTGGCGCTGCTGCGCGCCTTGCCGGAGAACCTGCCGCTGAGCCTGGAGGTGCCCGCGCTGGATCTGCTCGCGCGCGGCGTGGATGGCGCGGAGCGGGCGCGGCTGGCGATCGAGCGGACCCGGGCGCTGCTCGCCCGCCTGTAGCGCCACCGCGCAGGCAGGTTGCCCGTTTGCATAATGGAACGGGGTTCTATAGTTTCCAAACGTTGAAGCCGATCGTTTCTTTCCTCGATGGCGGGTACCGTCAGAATAAATAGCCTGCTATCGATTTGCCCTGGTGCCCGGACCCTCCGATGAACGCATCCACCTCCCCGCTGCCCGCCAGCGACCAGACCCTGCGCGGCATCCTGCTGATCTGTGCCGCGGTGTTCCTGTTCGCCAGCCACGACGGGTTGTCCAAGTTCCTTTCCGGTTTCTACCCGATCGTCATGGTGGTCTGGGCCCGCTACCTGGTGCACACCCTGTTGATGGTCGCCGTGTTCGTGCCGCGCAACGGCCTCGCGGTGATCCGCAGCCGCCGTCCGCTCATGCAGTTGGCGCGGGCGCTGTGCCTGATCGGCACCAGCCTGTTCTTCACCACCGGCCTGCGCTACCTGCCCTTGGCCGAGGCGACCGCGGTGAACTTCCTGGCACCGCTGCTGGTGACCGCGTTATCCGTGCCGCTGCTGAAGGAGAAGGTCAGCCTCGGCCAATGGCTGGCGGTGCTCACCGGCTTCATCGGCGTGCTCTTCATCGTGCGTCCCGGTGGCGCGCTGTTCACCCCGGCGGCGTTGTTCCCGCTCGGCTCGGCGCTGTGCTTCGGGCTCTACCAACTGCTCACGCGGATGCTCGCCAACAGCGACAGCCCGACCACCAGCAACTTCCTCGCCGGCATCTTCAACACGCTCATCATGAGCCTGCTGGTGCCGTTCTTCTGGCAGACCCCAAGTCTTCTCCACGGCCTGATGATGATCGCCCTGGGCGGTTGCGGCATGGGCGGCCACCTGCTGCTGACCCAGGCCTTCCGCCATGCGCCGCCGGCGACCCTGGCGCCGTTCAGCTATGGCCAGATCATCTTCGCCGGCCTGCTCGGCCTGCTGGTGTTCGGCCACGTGCCGGATGCCTGGGCGCTGCTCGGCATCCTCGTCATCTGCGCCAGCGGCCTGGTGGTCGCCTGGCGCCGTGGCCGCTGAACGCAACGGGGTCGGCGCGTAGGCTTCACAACAGGCTCAGCGGATAGCTGACGATCAGCCGGTTCTCGTCGAAGCGGGTATTGCTGCCCCAGTCGCGGCGCTGGCTGGAGTTGCGCCAGCGGACGTTGAGACGCTTGAAGGCGCCGCTCTGCAGCGTGTAGCCCAGCTCGCTCTCGCGTCCCCATTCGCTGCCGTCGTCGGTGACTCCGGCCAGGCGCACATGGTCGCCATGCAGGTAGCGGGTCATGAAGGTCAGGCCGGGTAGGCCGAGGCCAACGAAGTCGAAGTCGTAGCGCAGTTGCCAGGAGCGCTCGCCGGGATTGTCGTAGCTGGCGTTGTAGCTGTCGTTGGCCAGGGTTCCGCCGCTGGTGCCGTTGACCCGCATCCAGCCGTCGTCGCCACTGACCTTCTGCAGGCCGAGATAGAGGGTATGCAGCCCGTAGCGCGCGGAGAACAGCGCGGAAACGGTGCGGTTATCGAGCTTGCCGGCGCGCGCGCTGCCAGCGTCGCGGCCACGGAATCCGCCGAGGTTGGCGCCCAGCAGCCAGTCGCCGAGCGGCTGGCTGTGTTGCAGTTGCAGGTACTGTTGGCGGTAGATGTCCTTCAGCTCGGCGTTCCACAGGCCGAGCAGGCTGCGTTCGCCATTGAAGCGATATTCGCCGCCGGCGAAATCGAAGCGGTCGGAAGTGGCGGCTGGCCGGCCGAACAACGACATGTCCTGCATGCTTGCGTCGTTGCGCGGGCTGTTGCCGCGGAACTGGCCGGCGTAGAGGGTCAGGCCGGCGATCTCGTTGGCGCTGAGCTGGCCGCCGCGGAAGGTCTGCGGCAGCGAGCGGCCATCGTCGGAGCGGAGGATCGGCAGCACCGGCATCCATTCGCCGATCTTCAGTTCGCTGTTCGAGACGCGCAGCTTGCCGGCCACCGCCAGGCGTCCGAAGTCGTCGGCCGGGCGGCCGTCGTCGTGGATCGGCAGCAGTTGGGTGCCGGCCGTTCCCTTGCCGCCATCCAGCTTCAGGCTGTAGAGACCAAGGACATCGAGGCCGAAGCCGACGCTGCCCTGGGTGAAGCCGGAGCGGGCGTCGAGGATGAAGCTCTGCGTCCACTCCTCGGCCTTGCCCTGGCTGGCATCGCCGACGAAGTTGCGGTGCAGGTGGAAATTGCGCGCGGTGAGGCTGGCCTTGGCGTCTTCGAGGAAACCTTGCCCGGCGTGGACGTGCCCGGCATGGACTGGCAGGCCGGCGCCCAGGCAGAGGGAAGCGCAGAGCGCGCGGACGTGGCTCGGGTGCGACATGGGAGTGTCCCTTCGTTCTTGTTCTCTAGGCAGGGAGGCGCCCGGCGAGCGCCGGGCGCTTGGACTCAGGCTTCGATCCGGCGCGGGGCCATGAAGTACAGCCAGGTCAGGGCGATGAAGTACATCGCCGGGATCATGGTGAAAAGCACCGCGTAGTTGTTGTTCGTCGCGGTCAGTACGCCGCCGACGATCTGGGTCATGAACATCCCGCCCAGCGCCGCGCACATGCCGCCGAAGCCGAACACCGTGCTCATCAGGTGCTTGGGCGTGTAGTCCATCACCAGGCTCCAGATGTTCGCCGTCCACGCCTGGTGTGCGCCGACCGCCAGGGCGATGGCCAGCACGGCGATCCACAGGCCGCTGGCGTTGGCGGCGAACACCACGCCGACGATGGTGCAGGCGAACAGCAGCATCGACAGCAGGCGCGCGCGGATCGCCGGCATGCCGCGGCCGATCAGCCAGGACGAAAGGATGCCGCCGCCGACGCTGCCGAAGTCGGCGGTCAACCAGATCAGGATCAGCGGGATGCCCATCTGCGTCACGCTGATGCCCAGGCCGTACTGCTGGTTGAGGAACGGCGGCAGCCAGTAGAGGTAGAACCAGAACACCGGCGCGGTGATCGAGTAGGCCAGGGCGAAGGCCCAGGTGCCGCGGCGGCGGAGAATCTGCGAGAAGGGCACGCGGGTGGCGGGCGGCTCCTCCTGCTGCTGGATGTATTCCAGCTCGCTCTGCTTCACCCGCGGATGCTCCTCGGGGTTGTAGTAGTTGCGCCACCAGAACACCAGCCAGACCAGGCCCAGCGCCGACATGCAGAGGAACGCCGCCTGCCAGCCCCAGACGCCGAGGATCAGCGGCAACAGGGCCGGGGTGACCATTGCGCCGACATTGGTGCCGGCGTTGAAGATGCCGGTGGCCACCGCCCGTTCCCCGGCGGGGAACCACAGGCGGGTGGTCTTCACGCAGGCCGGGTAGTTGGCCGCCTCGGTCAGGCCGAGGATGAAGCGACAGACCATGAAGCCCGCCGCCGAGGTCGCCAGGCCGTGGGCGCCGGTGGCCAGGCTCCAGAGCAGCACGGCGAGGAAGAACGCGCGCTTGACCCCGACCTTGTCGATGAAGCGGCCCTGGAGGATGAAGCCGATGGCGTAGCCGACCTGGAACCAGAAGTTGATGTTGGCGTAGTCCATTGCCGTCCAGCTCATCTTCTCGGCAAGGATCGGCTGCATCACGCCGAGGGCGGCGCGATCGATGTAGTTCAGGGTGGTGGCGAAGAACACCAGGGCGAGCATGCCCCAGCGCGTCCGGCCGACGGCGAAGGCGTTGCGGATCCTGCCGCCGCGGGATTCCCGCGGGGCGTCGGCGGCGAGCAGTCGAGAGCTGGAAGAGTGGATCATTGACGGGGCCATCCTTTCGGCGGCCGGTGCCTGGGCGCCCGGCCTGGATTTGTCGTTCTGGGTTGCACGCGGGCGGGCCAGGGGCCGCGCCGGTGTCAGCGGGCCAGGGGCGGACGGGCCGGACGAGCGGCCAGCGGACGGGATGGAGGGCGGACGGAGAGGTCGGCGATGGACATGAGCGGGTACCCGATTCTTGAAATTGTTATGTCGCGTGGGTTGCGCAGGTGCCCGGAAAGAAGCGCGGAGCGCTTCCGGCAGATCGGGACGGCCTGCACGGGTGGCAGCGATGGTGCGCGATTGGTCGAAAAAGCGTCAATTCGATAATCGTGCTTCCGTTCGATATTCGAACGGAATACTAACCAGTTCGTACATTTTGCGTTGCCCGGCAGTTGGCGCAAACCAATAATCGGCTTGCCGGGCGAGCGGTCTCAGCGACCCGAAGTGGCTTCCCGGCGCATCCCGCGCGGGCTATCCGCGCCTCCGCCGTTCCGCCGCCGGCCCTCGCGCGGCGCCAGGCGCCGTAGGGCGCATTGAGGAGTCGAAGCATGCAGCGTTCGATCGCCACCGTATCCCTGAGCGGCACCCTGCCGGAAAAGCTCGAGGCCATCGCCGCCGCCGGTTTCGACGGGGTGGAAATCTTCGAGAACGACCTGCTTCATTACGACGGCAGCCCGCGCGACGTACGCCGGCTGTGTGCCGACCTGGGCCTGGAGATCCTGCTGTTCCAGCCGTTCCGCGACTTCGAGGGCTGCCGCCGGGAACGCCTGGGGCGAAACCTGGAGCGCGCCGAACGCAAGTTCGACCTGATGCAGGAACTCGGCACCGACCTGGTGCTGGTGTGCAGCAACGTCGCTGCCGATGCCCTCGGCGAACCGGCGCTGCTGGCCGATGACCTCTGGCAGCTGGCCGAGCGCGCCGCCGTCCGCGGCCTGCGCATCGGCTACGAGGCGCTGGCCTGGGGGCGCCAGGTGAACACCTGGGAGCAGGCCTGGGACCTGGTGCGGCGGGCCGACCAGGCGAACCTCGGGCTGATCCTCGACAGCTTCCACACCCTCTCGCTGGACGGCGATCCCCGCGGCATCGCCGATCTTCCGGGGGAAAAGATCTTCTTCGTGCAGATGGCCGACGCGCCCTTGCTGGCAATGGACGTGCTGGAATGGAGCCGGCACTTCCGCTGCTTCCCGGGTCAGGGCGGCTTCGACCTGGCAGGCTTCCTCGCGCCGGTCGTCGCGTCCGGCTATCGCGGTCCGCTGTCGCTGGAGGTCTTCAACGACGGCTTCCGCGCCGCGCCGACCCGCGCCAACGCCGTCGACGGCCTGCGCTCGCTGCTCTACCTCGAGGAGAAGACCCGCGAGCGCCTGCAACGCCAGACGCCGCACGTGGCGGTGGACGAGCTGTTCGCGCCGCCGCCGGCGAGCCTCTGCGACGGCATCGAGTTCCTCGAGTTCGCCGTCGACGAGACGCTCGGCGCGCGCCTTGGCCAGTGGTTGCAACGACTGGGCTTCGCCAGGGCCGGTGAGCACCGTTCGAAGAATGTCAGCCTGTTGCGCCAGGGCAACATCAACCTGGTGCTGAACGCCGAGCCCTATTCCTTCGCCCACGGTTTCTTCGAGGCCCACGGACCGTCCTTGTGCGCCACCGCGCTGTGCGTGCGTGACGCCGGCCAGGCGCTGGAGCGCGCTCGTGCGTACGGAGGCCAGCCGTACCGCGGACTGCTCGGCCCCAACGAGCGGGAAATCCCGGCGGTGCGCGCCCTCGACGGCAGCCTGCTGTATCTGGTCGAGCGGCACACCGAGGGCCGCAGCATCTACGACAGCGACTTCGTGACGAACGACGCCGACACCTCCGGCCTCGGCCTGCGGCGCGTCGACCACGTGGCCCTGGCGCTGCCCGCCGAAGGCCTGGACAGCTGGGTGCTGTTCTACAAGAGCCTGTTCGACTTCGGCGCCGATGACGAGGTGGTGCTGCCCGACCCCTATGGCCTGGTCACCAGTCGCGCCGTGCGTAGCCCCTGCGGCAGCGTGCGCCTGCCGCTGAACATTTCCGAGGACCGCAACACCGCCATCGCCCGTTCGCTGTCCAGCTATCGCGGTTCCGGCGTGCACCACATCGCTTTCGATTGCGCCGACATCTTCGCCGCCGTGGCCCAGGCCAAGGAGGCCGGGGTCGCACTGCTGGAAATCCCGCTGAACTATTATGACGACCTCGCCGCGCGCTTCGACTTCGACGACGAGTTCCTCAGCGAACTGGCCTACTACAACGTCCTCTACGACCGCGACGCCCAGGGCGGCGAGCTGTTCCATGTGTTCACCGAGCCGTTCGAGGAGCGCTTCTTCTTCGAGATCCTCCAGCGCCGCCACGACTACGCCGGCTACGGCGCGGCCAACGTGCCGGTGCGCCTGGCGGCGATGGCGCAAGCGCGGCGGGGTGTGCGCCGGGTCAAGCTGTGAGAATTGTCGGGGCTCCGGCAGGTGCTCTTCCTACAGCCGGGCGGGCCCCGCATAATCGGCCGCAATTCCCGCCGGCCACGAGTGAGTCACCGATGTCCAAGCCTGATCCCGCCGTCGTGGAGGAATCCGCTCCGCGCGGCAAGGGACGCAAGAACAATCCCGAGAAGACCCGCCAGGACATCCTCCGCGCCGCCATCGACGAGTTCGTCGCCCAGGGCCTCTCGGGTGCGCGGGTGGACGCCATCGCCGAGCGCACGCATACCTCGAAGCGGATGATCTATTACTACTTCGGCAGCAAGGAGCAGCTCTACCAGGCCGTGCTGGAGAAGCTCTACAGCGACATCCGCGGTATCGAGGGCACCCTGCGGCTGGGCGCGCTGCCGCCGGCCAAGGCGATGGAGAAGCTGGTGGAGTTCAGCTTCGACTACCACGACCGGCACGTGGATTTCGTGCGCATCATCAGCATCGAGAACATCCACAAGGGCGAGCACATCGCCAGCAGCGAACTGGTGCAGAGCGTCAACAGCTCGATCGTCCAGAGCATCGCCGAGATTCTCCGCCGCGGCGAAGCGGAAGGGGTGTTCCGCGCCGGGCTGGAGGCGCTCGACGTGCACATGCTGATCAGTTCGTTCTGCTTCTACCGGGTGTCCAATCGCTACACCGTGTCGCGGATCTTTCGCACCGACCTGCACGACGCCGAGGTTCGCCAGCGGCACCGGCGGATGATTGGCGAGGCGGTATTGCGCTACATCCGTGCCTGACTCCGGTCCCCTCTCCCCTTGGTGGGAGAGGGGCGCCACTCAGTCGCCCAGGCTGGCGAAGTGCGCCTGCATGCGCGCGGCGTCGGCCGCCACCCCGCTGAACAGTTCGAATGCCTTCACCGCCTGGAACACCGCCATGGTGCCGCCGTCCAGTGTGCGGCAGCCGAGGGCGCGGGCCTGGCGCAGCAGCTCGGTTTCCAGCGGAAAGTAGATCACCTCAGCGACCCACAGGTCGGCGCGCAACAGTTCCGCCGGCACCGGCATGCCGGGCAGCTTGGCCATGCCCACCGGGGTGGTGTTGACCAATCCCTGGGCGTCGCCCAGGGCGCCGGCCAGGTCGCTGCCGGCGAGCGCTCGTGGCGCGCCGAAGTGCTGGTTGAGGTTGTCCGCGAGGGCCTGGGCCCGCGCCGGGTCGACGTCGAACAGGACCAGCCGCTCGACGCCCTCGGCGAGCAGGGCATGGGCCACTGCCGCGCCGGCGCCGCCCGCGCCCATCTGCACCACGCGCTGGCGCGGCGCGTCGGCCAGGCCGCGCCGAAAGCCCTCGGCGAAGCCCAGGCAGTCGGTGTTGTGGCCGATGCGCCGGCCATCGCGCAGCACCACGGTGTTCACCGCGCCGATGCCGCGCGCCTCGGCGGAGAGTTCGTCGAGCAGGGGGATGATCGCCTGCTTGCAGGGGAAGGTGACGTTCAGCCCGGTGAAGCCGAGGTCGCTGGCGGCGGCGAGCAGGAACTCCAGGTCGTCCGCCGACTTGCCCAGCGGGTCGAGATCGATCAGCCGGTACAGATAGCGGATGCCCTGGGCGTCGCCCTCGCGCTCGTGCAGGGCAGGGGTCCGCGACGCCTGGATGCCGGCACCGATCAGGCCGGCGAGAACCGATCGCAGCGCGCTCATGCGGCCGCCTCGAAACGCTCGGCGAAATGTTCCAGGGCCAGGCGGTAGCCGAGGCTGCCGAATCCGCAGATCACCCCCAGCGCCACCGGCGAGACGTAGGAGTGGTGGCGGAACGCTTCGCGCTGGTGGACGTTGGACAGGTGCACTTCGACCACCGGCAGTTCCACCGCGGCCAGGGCGTCGCGCAGCGCCACCGAGGTGTGGGTCCAGGCGGCGGGGTTGATGACGATGCCGGCGACCCGGCCGCGGGCCTGGTGGATCCAGTCGAGCAGTTGGCCTTCCTGGTTGGTCTGGCGGAAGTCCACGGCGAAGCCGCGCGTTTCGGCGAAGGCCGCGCATTCGGCGGCGATTTCGCCCAGGGTCCGCCGGCCGTAGGTCTGCGGCTCGCGGGTGCCGAGCAGATTCAGGTTGGGGCCGTTCAGGACCAATACCGTGCGCGTCATGGCGCAGCCTCCACAGCAATGATGTCATCGATGCCGGGAAAATGTACCGAACGGTTACTTTTGTAAACCGGACGCCGTCGCCAACGGGACGAAAGCGTTCGATTATCGGCGTCCGCTCACTCGCCTGCCGCCGGTTGCGTCGCGCCGCGGCCGCGCAGGGTCATGTCGGGCAGTGCCGAGGCCACCGCCAGGCCGAGCAGCGCCACCGCCGCGTTGATCAGGAAGAGCACCTTGAAGGCATCCGCGAGGACATGCTGGAGGATCACCCGGGCCGGCCCGCTGGCGGCGTCCAGGCTGCTCAGCAGGGCGCTCTCGGAAAAGCCGTGGTCGAGCCCGCCGCCGATCCGCAGGTGCTTGAGCAGGGCCAGCAGGATCGCCGACATCAGCGCCACCCCGACCGCCCCGCCGAGGGAGCGGAACAGCGTCGCGTTGCTGGTGGCGACGCCGATGTGGCGTTGCTCCACGGCGTTCTGCGCGGCCACCAGGCTGGTCGGGAACTGGGTACCGATGGCGATCCCGGTGAGCAGCATGCACAGCCCGGACAGCCAGTGGTCGCCGACCGGGACCAGGGCCAGGCCGGCGATGCCGCAGGGCAACAGGACGGCGCCGAGCAGGATCAGCGGCTTGTAGCGTCCCAGGCTGGCGGTCAGCCGCCCGCAGCAGTACGCGCCCAGCGGCAGGCCCATGACCAGCGGCAGCAAATGCAGCGCGGCGCTGTCGGCGCCGGCGCCGGTAACGCTCTGGTAGCGCAGCGGCACCAGCACGGTCAGCGAGATGGCCTGGAAGCTGGCGAAGAACGCAACCAGCCAACTGAGGGTGGCGGCGCGGACGGCGAACAGTTGCATCGGCACCAGCGGTTCGCGGAAGCGCCGCTCCTGGGCGACGAACAGCAGCAGGGCGAGCGCCGCCAGGGCGAACAGGCCGAGCAGCGCCGGGTCGCTCCAGGCTGCGCCCTGGCCGATCTGGGTGATGGCCAGGAGCAGCGCGGTGAGGCCCACCACCATCAGCACGATGCCCAGGTAGTCGATCACCGGTTGCCGGCGCGGCACCGGCAGGCCGACCAGGGTCCGCCGCGAGATGGCCAGCGCGAGAAGGCCGATCGGCAGGTTGATCCAGAACACCCAGCGCCACGACAGGTACTCGGTGAGCAGGCCGCCGAGCACCGGGCCGGCGACGCTGGCGATGGCGTACATGCTGCTGAAGTAACCCTGGTAGCGGCCGCGCTCGCGCGGCGGGACGATGTCGCCGATGATCGCCTGGCTCACCGCCATCAGCCCGCCCGCGCCGATCCCCTGCAGCACTCGCGCCAGCACCAGTTGGCCCATGCTCTGCGCGAGCCCGCAAAGCAGCGAGGCGGCGGTGAACACGACGATGGCGAAGAGCATCAGACGGCGGCGGCCGTAGAGGTCGCCGAGCTTGCCGTAGATCGGCATCGATACGGTCATCGCCACCATGTAGGCCGAGATCACCCAGGCCAGCAGGTCGAGGTCGGCGTAGTCGGCCGAGATCGCCGGCAGGGAGACGGCGACGATGGTCTGGTCGAGGGCGCTGAGGAAGATCGACAGCATCAGGCCGGCGAGGACGGTACGGACGGCGGGCGGGTTCTGGGCGAGATCGGACAAGACGGCACCTGGGGCGGACGGAACGCGAAGGCAGCGGGCATCATACTGCGCCTGGGGTAGGACAGGTGCCGGGGAGAATCGATCCGTGGGCCGTCTTTCGTCGATATCCGCCTGCGCCAACGTTGCGTCCCGCCTTGGGAAAGGTGCCCCGGCGTTGCGCCGAGGTGGCGCGGCCTACTCGATTTCCTCGTAGGGCAGGCCGACATAGTTCTCGGCGATGGTCGCCAGGCCCGCCTCGGAGCCCAGGTAATACTCCAGTTCGGTCTGCTGGATGCGCTGGCTGAACGCGTCGGTGTCGGGGAAGCGATGCAGCACCGAAGTCATCCACCAGGAGAAGCGTTCGGCCTTCCAGATCCGCCGCAGGCAGATTGCCGAGTAGCGTTCCAGCAGTTCGCCGCGCCCTTCGCGGTAGGCCTTCAGCAGCAGCCGGTAGAGCGTGCTGACGTCGCTGGCGGCCAGGTTCAGTCCCTTGGCGCCGGTGGGCGGCACGATGTGCGCGGCGTCGCCGGCGAGGAACAGCCGGCCATGCTGCATCGGCTCGACCACGAAGCTGCGCAGCGGCGCGATGCTCTTCTCCAGCGAAGGTCCGGTCACCAGTTTCTCCGCCACCTCGGACGGGAGTCGCGCCTTCAGTTCCGTCCAGAAGCGCTCGTCGGACCAGTCCTCGACCTTCTCCGACAATGGCACCTGCACGTAGTAGCGGCTGCGGGTGGCCGAACGCTGGCTGCACAGGGCGAAGCCGCGCGGATGGTTGGCGTAGATCAGTTCGTGGCTCACCGGCGGGGTGTCGGCGAGCAGGCCGAGCCAGCCGAACGGATAGACCCGCTCGAAGACCTTCAGCCGCTCCGCCGGGATCGATTGCCGCGAGATGCCGTGGAAGCCATCGCAGCCGGCGATGTAGTCGCAATCCAGGCGCAGCCGTTCGCCGTCGCGTTCGAAGGTCACGTAGGGGCGCTCACCTTGCAGGTCGTGCAGGCGCACCTCGGCGGCCTGGTAGACGGTAGTGGCGCCGCAGGCTTCGCGGGCCTCCGTGAGGTCGCGGGTGACCTCGGTCTGGCCGTAGACCGTCACCGTCTTGCCGCCGCTCAGGCGCTTCAGGTCGATGCGCCGGCGCTGCCCGGCGAAGGCGATTTCCACGCCTTCGTGGACCAGCCCGTCGCGCGCCATGCGCCGGTCGACGCCGGCCTCGCGCAGCAGGTCGACCATACCCTGTTCCAGCACGCCGGCGCGGATGCGGCCGAGCACGTAGTCCGGGGTCTGGCGTTCGAGGATCACGTTGTCGATGCCGGCCTTGTGCAGCAACTGGCCGAGCAGGAGGCCGGACGGACCGGCGCCGATGATGGCGACTTGAGTCTTCATTGCGGATAGCCCTCTCGCTGTTATGGCTGGCCGGCGGCGCATGCGCCGGCGCTGATCTTGTCTGGAGGTGGCTGTATTTTTGTTTGCCATGGAGTGCTATAGAAGGCAAATTGCCGATCTATTTCTGGACTTTTATAAAGTCTGTTCGGCAATCGGCCATTTCGCTCGGAGGGCTCGATGACGGACTCCATCCGCGACGTCCCGGTGTTCAAGCTCTACGGCGCTCCCCTCGAATGGCCGACCCCGGACCTGCTGCACTGCGAGTCGATCCCCGCCCGCAGTCGTCTGCACGACTGGGAGATCAAGCCGCACCGGCACGCCGATCTCGCTCAGTTGCTCTACGTGCGCAAGGGCTGGGCGCAGCTCCAGGTCGAGGGCGAGCCGACTCGCGTCGAGCAGCCTTCCATCCAGTTCGTACCGCCGTTGTGCATCCATGGCTTCCAGTTCTCCGAGCGCATCGACGGCTACGTGCTGACGCTCGCCGCACCGTTGCTGGCGCGCTTGCAGGCGCACCTCGGCGCGCAGCGCCAGGCGCTGGAGGCGCCGGGGTTGTACCCGGTGGGCGCGGACCGGCGCTATATCGACACGCTGTTCGACGCCATAGACGGTGAGTATGCTGGCGCAGCGCCAGCGCGCGAGCTGTTGTTGCAGTCGCTGATCGGCGTGCTGGCGGTGTGGCTGGGGCGGCAGGTGATGGTCCGGCGGGCGGAGGCACGGCCGGGTCGTGGTCAGGAATACCTATCGGCCTTTTCGCAACTGGTCGAGCGGCATTTCCGCGAGCACCTGGGAATCGACGAGTACGCGCGTCGCCTGGGCATCTCCCCGGCACACCTGAACAGCGTGGCGCGCCGCCTCAGCGGGCAGACCGCACTGGGCATCGTGCACCAGCGCCTGCTGCTGGAGGCCAAGCGCGACCTGGTCTACACGGCGATGACGGTGAACGAGATCGCCGACCGCCTCGGCTTCAGCGAGCCGGCCTACTTCACCCGTTTCTTCAAGCGCCTGAGCGGCGTCTCGCCGAGCGCTTTCCGCAAGGGCGACTAGTGTTCGCGGCGCAACTGGACGATCTCCAGCGCGCGTCCCTCATCATCACGCGGGCGTCGGCCGCTCTCGACGAAGCCGCAGCGCGCGTAGAACCCCAGCGCCTCGCGGTTGGCGGCGTAGACCTCGACTTCCAGCGCGCCCTTCAGGGTTGCCGCGTGCTCCACCAGTTGCCGGCCGATCCCGCGCCCGTGGGCCGCCGGAGCGACGAAAAGGCCGCCGATGAAGGCATCGAGCAGGCCGATGAAGCCCAGCGGCGTATCGCCGTCCAGCGCCAGCCAGGTTTCCGAGGCATCCAGATAATGATCGCGAACCAGTGCCTTCTGCTTCTGCAACTCGGCTTCGCCGAGGAAACCGTGGCCGACGCGCGAGGCCTCCAGCCAGATGGCCAGGGTGGCATCGCGGTCGGCGGGAATGTAGCGGCGGATCTTCGGCGGAGAGGACATGGCGGCGGCTCGCAACGGGAACAGCCGCGGATTATCGCGTGAGCCGGCGGGAAAAGGGCAGGGCCGGCATGTACGCTTCAGTCGCCGCGGATGTACTGTTCCAGTTGCTGGATCAGCTCGGCCTGCTCGGCGATCGCCGCCTTGACCAGGTCGCCGATGGACAGCAGGCCGAGCAACTGGCCGTCTTCCACGACCGGCAGGTGGCGCAGGTGGCGATCGGTCATCAGGTTCATGCAGGTGTCGACGCTCTGCTTCGAGTCCACGCTGACCACCGGCGCGCTCATAATCGCGCTGATCGGCGTACCGATGGACGAACGGCCCTTGAGGACCATCTTGCGCGCATAGTCGCGCTCGCTGACCACCCCGACCACCTCGCCATGGTTCACCACCAGCAGCGCGCCGATGTTCTTTTCCGCCATCAGGCGCAGGGCGTCGAGCACCATCTCGTCCGCTCCGATGGTGTACACCTGCTGGTTCTGCTTGGCGTTCAACAGTTGTGCCACGGTTTTCATGCGCGCCCCTCCGGAGCCGTTCTCACGTCCAGCAAGAATCGTAGACGGCGAGCGGATCGGCAAGCGGGGAAAACGGCATCGAACCGATTGAAAAACGTCATCATCGCTTTCCTGACGAAGGTAGGGCCCGCGCTATTAGTCTTTCCCTGCGGGGCTAGTGCAGCACCCGTGCGAGCCCTTCCGGCGACTGGCCGGTGACGTAGCAATGGCGGTGCCGGTCGAGGCTGAGCGGGTGGCCGGCGTCGGTCAGCAGCCTGGCGATGCCCTCGAGGTGTTCCTTGACGTTCACCTGGTATTCCTGCTCGGTCAACGGCACGACCCACAGCAGGTCGACCGGATGCGCCGACAGGGCGAAGCCGTCGAACAGGGAGGCATCCTCCTCCAGCGGCGCCGGGAGGAGAAGGAAGTGCCGCAGCAGGCTCTGCTCGTAGAGCGGGAAGCCGAACGCCACCGCATGTCCATGTCCCAGGGCGAGGCGCTCGTGGAATGGCAGGCCGGCGAGCCATTGCAGGTGGCGCAGGTCATCGCCGCCCAGTTCGTCGAGATAGCAGATCAGCTCGGCGGACCAGCGCGCCTTGCCCATGTAGGGCGCGAAATGCATCGGTGCCTGGCTCATCCCGGCGGTGATCACCACATGGTGCGGCCGCCGGGTGCTTTCCAGGCGATAAGCGAAGACCGCCATTTCCGGCGCCGCTACGCAGTGTCTCCAGAAGTCCCGGCAATCCAGGGTCATGGCGGGCGCACAACCGAAATGGGCGTCGTATTTCTCGCGCAGCCGGGCGATGTAGTCGTTCATCTTCGGTCCTCTGGACTTAGCGGGTGGGGCCGGACATGGGGCGCCGGGGGCGCGGCCGGTTCCATGCGAGGGCAGACCAGTGATGGCTGATCCTGGTTGCCGTTGGGTGACCAATGGAATGCGAACGGCGACTGCCGAGAAATCGGCTCGTTCCGAGAGAGGCGAGAGGCTTTCCTTCTTGGTGCGTAGGAAAGCGCTGAGGGCAGTTGAGGGTATCTGTCGGGAACGGAAAAAAGCCCGTCGGGAACGGGCGAAGAGGGAAGCTTACCAGGGCAGCGGGAAGTGGCCTTCCGCGCGCAGGTAGTCAGGATCGGGGGTGAACGGGTCGATCTTCTGCCGCTCGCTGCAACCCTGGCGTTCGCAGTCCCGCAGGCGCTGCAACGGCGAGCGGTCGTCGCGCTGGATGCGGATGCCCGTGGCCGGCGCGCCGTCGGAAAGGCTGTAGCTGCGGCCGCTCTCGCAACCGGGCAGGGTCAGGCAAAGGCAGAGGAGCAGGGTGGTGTGCGGGTGTCGTGGCATTGCGGGTCGAATGGGCTTGCGAAGGCCGCTCATGCTATCAATCGGCCAGCAAATAGGGGGCCGGATGGACAGTCCATGACCGGGATGAGAGTTGCTTCGCAAACCCGGAGATGCCCTCGAAAGGCTATTGCGTCACGCGGGAAAGCCCGTCGAAGGCCCGCAGCAACTTGCCCAGGACGAGGGTCAGCGCCTCTTCTTCCGGGCCGGCGCCGAGACCCGCCAGCAGCCTTTCGTCGAGCCCTGCGACCTGTGCCAGGGCCTGCTCGAACACCGCCTGTGCCGCGGGGCTGCGGCGCACCAGCACGGCGCGCCCGTCGTCCGGATCCGGCAGGCGGCTGACCCAGCCGCGCCGCACCAGCCGTTCGATGGTCCGGCCCAGCGCGGTGCGGTCGGTCTGTGAGTGCTCGATGAGCACGCTCATCGGCACGTCACCGTCGAAGGCGTGGATGATCCGCAACGCACGCCATTCATGCAGCCCCAGTTCGAGAGGGGCAAGCAGGGCGGTGAGTTGCCGTTCGCGCTGGCGGACGATCTCTGTCATCAGGTACAGCGGGCCTTGGGGCAGCCCCAGTGCGTTCGTCTCGGTCATTGGCCTGGTCACCTTCCTCGATCCTCTTTCGCCAGGGCGGGGATTGTAGCGCTCAGGCGTCGCCGAATCCGTAGTCGCTCCAGCGTTCTTCGACTCGCCTGCGCAGCGCCGTCGGATAGGCGTGGCGGAACGACGCCGTAGCGGCACGCATTTGCCCGGCGAACTGTTCCGGGTACAGGCAGTTGATCACCAGCCGACCGCCGCTGCCTCGTGCCTTGTCCTCGGCATCGAGGTAGGGAACCATCGGGAAGTCACGGATCTGCGGGAAGGCGAAATGGTCGTGCAGCGGATGCGCGCGGGTCGCCAGCGCCCATACCACCTGGTCGATCTCGGTGACGTCGATGTCGTTGCCGACCAGGATCAGCTTCGGCACCAGGTGTCCGGCATGCGAGCCGAAGACGGTCTCGGCGACCCGTGCGGCGAAGGCCGCGGCGTCGGTGCCCAGGGCCGCCAGGCGCTGCACGTCGATCGACAGCACGGCCCAGCAGGTCGCCGCCTCGTAGGAGCACCAGACCATGTCCACCGGCAGTCCGGCGTTCTGCGCCACGTCCAGCAGTTGCGCGGAAATCATGGTGCCCCAGATGGTGTGGTTTTCCTCCGGTGGCGTGCCGGCGACGCAGATCGGCAGGACCGGCTGGTCGCGGAAGCTCAGCGCATGGACGTGGAACAGCGGCTGCGGCTTGCCGATGGGGAAGGAATAGCCGTGGTATTCGCCCATCGGGCCTTCCAGCGCGGTTTCGTCGAGGCTGATCTCGCCCTCCAGGACGATCTCGGCATTGGCCGGAACCCACAGGCCGTTGGTCTGCGTGCGCACCACCTCCACCGGCTCGCCGACCAGGGCGCCTACGTAGCCGGCTTCGCTGACCCCCTCCGGCAACGGCATGCCGGCCGCCGCGAGTGCCGCCGGCGGTGCGCCGAGGGCCATCGCCCAGGGCGTCGGCTTGCCCAGGCGGCGCCATTGCTCGCGGATGATGCCGATGTGCTGGGTGGGAATGGTCGGACCCGCCAGGGTGTTGCGGTCCACCAGCATCAGCCGGCCCACCGACCAACTGTCCCAACTGCCGTCCGGCGTCTGTACCACGTGGAAACCGTAGGTGCCGAAATAGCGCCCGCCGTCCTGCTCATGGAGCAAGGGAACCGGGAAGCGGGTCAGGTCCACCTGCTCGCCGAGCCAGACGTTTTCCTGCACCGGCCCGCGCTCCAGCCGGCGCGGCGCGATCGGTTCCGCGCGCATCGCGGCGCGCAGCATGGCCACGATGTCCCGCGGCCCGCTGTGTTCCGGCAGGCCGAAATGCAGCGCCACGCGCGAATGGGCGCGGGCTCTGTCGGCGCGCAGGCCGGCCGGCGCGCCCAGTACCCGCGCGCCGGGCAGGCTGTCGCGGATGTTGTGGAACAGCGGGGCGGGTGCGCGGCGTTCGTAGACCCGGCGGGTGATGGCGCCGATCTCCAGGTTGGCGTCGACCTCGGTGTGCACGTCCACCAGGTCACCCTGGCGACGCAGGTGGTCGACGAAGTGGCGGAAATCCAGGGCGCTGCGGTTCATCGGCTCGCCACTCCATATAAGTGCGTGTGCATGCATCTTATGTGCTGATGCGTTCTTTAGGCAAGCGGAGCCCGGTCGGTTCGCGGGCTGGCCGGAAGGTCGCCACCTAGGCAAGATATATGGCTGGTTGGAAGCCCTGGCAAGCTTCCTTGCGCAGTCGCGGCACAGGATCGGCGAGCGCCGTCGTGGAGGAAACATGGAAGCGTGCGATACAGCGGGCATTATGGATGCGATCACGGCTGTCACCGGCGTACTCACCCTTCTGGTGGCGTGGGCAGCATTGTTTTCGTGGCGCCGGCAAGAGCGTCAGAAAGCGATATTGGCGTGGAAGGCCGATCTGGTGGACTACGCCTACGGGTTTCCCAATCTGCCGGTGATATGGGGTTACCAGACGCACAAGGACGAGATCGACCAGGCCGCAGAGCGTTTTTATCGGTGCGTGAAAAGCTACATGGTCATGCGCGAGCTGGTGTCGCGGAAGCGAATGAAAGCCTATGAGCGAATCTGGCGCCAGGCTCATTTCGTTCATGAGAAATGTACATTCGAAGGGCAAATGACCTGCGCCATCGCCCGGGATCTGCTTTCCCAGGCTTACCTGAACGATTTTCTGAAATCTTGATGGGACAGCTCCCGGCCGCTCAACGCACCATATAGTCCATCTGCCATGGCCGCGGAATCACCAGTGCCAGCAACGCGAGAAGAGCCGCCAGCGCTGCGCTCGCCGCCATCGCCGCGAGGCCCAGTTGCTGTTCCAGCAGGGCGCCGAGCACCGCGCCGACGCACATACCGCTCCAAGGCACCAGTTGCACCCGCCAGCCGTTGCGCCGCTCGCCCAGCAGCCAGCGGCCGAGGCCGCGGCCGAAGCGGGAGAGGGCGCCGGTGACGTAGGTCAGGCCGATGGGCAGGCCGTTGACCTGCTCAACCACGGCGTTGAGCATGCCCATGGCGAGGATCGCGGCGACCAGCGCCGGCACGTTCCAGTCGAATGGCCAGACCGCCGACAACGCCAGCAGCATCGCGCAGCAGACCAGGATCGGCGCCGCCCGGCGCCCGCTGAAGCGCGCCAGTATCACTCCCAGCGCGTTGCCGACGACGAAACTGGCCAGGGCGACGCTCAGCCGCACCAGCCCGCCGAAGTCGCCCTCGCCCAGCGATACCGCCAGGCGCGTGGTGTTGCCGCTCATGAAGGAAACGAAGTCGCCGGTGGCGAGGAAACCGATGGCGTCGGTCATGCCTGCCAGTACCGACAGCCCGGCCACCAGGCCGAGCCCGACACGCCCGCGCGTCCGCCGCAAACGAAGGCGCCGCGCGCTGCTACCCACCATGCTGTCTGGAAGCATCCGGAGAAACCACCCGCAGGAAGAGAAGGTCCGCCCCAGTGCGGACTCCCGATCTTAAGGCTCTCCCCAGGGAAAAGGCCAGGGGCGAGGCGGAGCGTCTGGGGCCGAAGATCCTGGTCAATCGGCAATGACAGTGCGGGGCGGGGCCTCAGATATCGAATACCGGTACCTGGTTTCCACCCAGTACCTCGATCTTGTCGGTCCGGTAGACCACCATCGCCTTGCTGCAGGTCACCGTGGAACGACCCTCTTTGCTGGCATTGAGATACACCGTGCCCTTGCCGGCGTAGACCGCTCTCGCGTTGGCGGCGATGCGCAGCTCGAGGGCCGCCGCTTCTCCGTCCTCGTCCCCGGCGAAGTCGCACCCGTAGAGGGCGATGGCCAGTTCCTTGCCGAACAGTTCGAGAAGGGTCGCACCAAAGGCCTGGGGCTCGACGAACTGCTTGCCCTGGACACGCCGGGCCATGACGTCCGCGGTGCTCTCGCCGTGGGGGTTGCCCAGCCAGAGTTGGCCAGCCGTGCCGTGGGTGGCGATGAGGATCGTATCGATGAAGTACTGTTCGCCGCTCTCCGCGGCAACCTTGCCTAGATCCCGAACCAACTGGGCGTAGTTGGTATCTGCCTTGATCGCGAAGGCCGGCTTGTAGAGCTTGTTCCGCGCATAGGCGACGACCGCCTCCGCGAAGGCGCTGCCGGAGTCGCCTCTCCGGATCTCCTGCTGGAAGTCGTGGTAGATGACCAGGACCGCCCCTTTCCTGACCGGGCCGCTGAGCCCTCCCTTGACGATGTCGAGGGCGAAACGGAAATTGGCGCTGAGCACCTGGGACGCATGGGTAGGAAAGGTATCCGTATCGGTCAGCAGTTCTACTTCGGTACCGACCAGCACCTCCTTTCGTTCGTCGCCCTCCGCCCAGGGCGTGTCGTCCACATCCGTTCCGTAGATCCTTGCGTCCAGGTCGACCTCGACGAGCGTACTCACTGTGAAGGGCACCAGAAGCTCTTCCGGGCCGAGTCGATTCTTGACCACGGCGCCCTTGCCTTGCTTGGCGATTTTCGTGACTACGCCATGCCATGAGCGCATCCTGTTGCTCCTGTGGGAGTCCTGGTAGGAACGGCATCCGAGCATGCAGAACTATAGACGTGAAACGGCCAGCCCCGAGGAACTATCCGCCGATCGACCCTTCATCTGGCCCCGGCCTTGAGTGCCATTCCCGGCCGGACAGGATCGGTTGCTCTGGTCTCGCGGCGAGGGACAGGCGCCGCTCGGCGGAGCGGGTGGCGGCGAGGCAGGTCTTGTCTAGTCCTGAAATAGGTTTACACCTGCTCAGGTAGGCCGATAGGCCTCAAAACGCCCGATGCACCGCATCGGGCGTTTTGTTTTTCAGGGCCATGTGAGGCCGCTCTGTGTTGTAGATCTGCACGGCTTCAGCAACCATCTTCCTTGCCTGCTCCAGATTTTCAGGGCTACTCAGCAGCAGCTCTGTTTTGAGGATCCCGTTGATGCGCTCAGCTAGCGCGTTCTGGTAGCAGTCATATCCGTCAGTCATCGAGCACTGGACGCCATGCCGTGCATGCAGTGACTGATACAGCGCCGAGCAATATTGAATACCGCGATCCGAGTGGTGGACCAGTGACTGGCGACGCTGCCGTTTGCGTAGGGCCTGCCTAAAGGCTTGTGCAACTGACTTGGCATGCAGGCTTTCATGCACATGATGGCCAACAATTTTTCTGGAATACGCATCCGTTACCAGGCTTAGGTACAGCGGGCCGCTACTGGCTGGCAGGTAAGTAATGTCCGCCGCCCAAACGTGCTCCGGTCCTGACGGGACAACCTGGTTCGGGCCTGACTTGAGTAGGTTCGGATGGCGGTAGAAGCGGTGAAAGCTTTGTGTTGTCTTGTGATACGCCCGCTTGGGCAACACCAGCAAACGGCGCTCTCCCAGGACCTGAAATAGTCGGTCTCGGCCAATTTGGAGCCGCCTATCAGGCTGGCAATGCAGCAGATAGTGCAGCTTTCGTGTGCCTAGTCGTGGCTGACGTATCCGGATTTGTTGAACAAATTCGACAACCCGATCTGCCTGGCGTGCTTTGCTATCAGCAACTCGATTGCGCTTGTAGTAAGCCTGTCGGCTCATGCCAAGAAACTGACAAGCCCTGGCAATGCTCAGTCCTGCGACTTGACCTTGCGAGAGGACTTGCCGGATCGCTTTTTTACGACCGATACACCGTAATCATTTTTCAGGACATCGACGACGGTCTCGAAGAACTGAGCCTTCTGGCTCATCAACTCAAGCTGCTGCTCAAGCTCTTTGATCCGCTGCTCTGGAGTGAGCGTTTTGGGGTCAGACATCGCGCAACTCCTCTCGGCCCGAATCGACGCCCCTTGGCTCCAATCCTGCCGACCATGCTTGCGCAACCATACCAGAACCGTCGACCGGCCCTGGATGCCATACCGCACCTGGGCCTGCTTGTAGGTCACCTGTCCTTGTCATCTGACGAAAACTCCATCTGGCGCGGGACACCATCGACCTACAAATCGTCCTGCCAGTCGGTGCTGGGTTTGAGGCTGCTCAGGAACTCTTCCAGGGCATAGTCTTCGCCGGGCGGCAACCGGGTCGTGAGCCGACTGGCGGGCGCCACCGGGTCGGCCGATGGCGGCGGACCGTCGCCGCTGGCGGTCTGCGGCAGCAGGTCGACGCCGAACGGGTCGTGAACGGGCTTCTTCCCCGGCGTCGGCGAGCTGATGCCGATCAGGGTCGCCTGGTCCTTGCGCCGCAACGGCATCACCATGCTGCTGTCGCCGTTGAGGTAGCTGGCCATGGTCGCCAGGGTGATGCCAACGAAGGGCGAGGCCGCGCCGGTGTCGCCCAGGCGCTGGGTCAGGTCGTAGCTTTCCCGCGAGTCCAGCAAGTCCAGCGAACTCTGCGCGGCGCCCAGCGCCGGGGTGAGTTCGGCCAGCGGCGTGGCGTTCAAACCGCCGTCGTAGAACAGCCGGGCGGGCGCCGGCCTGAGCCCGGCACTGGCCGTCTTCCAGGCAGCGGCCAGTTGTGCGGTGAGAGCTTCGCGCTTGAGCCGTTCGCCGGTATCCGGGTGGGTCAGCGGCACACTCACCGGCCGATGCAGCCTGGCCAGCACCGGCAACGCATCCCACTGCTCCAGAGCCCGCTCGGTCCAGGGCTGGGGAATGAACGGCGTGGGGCGGAACTCCACCGGCGGCTTGCGCCAGCCCCAGCCACGGAACTCGGGGTCGATCCGGTTTTCGTTGACCTTGGTGTAGGGGGCGAACTGGCGTAGCCAGTCGACCCGCTCGGGGCGGCCGACGATCAGGGCGACCATTGCATCCGTAAGCGTTCCAGGTATCCGAGGGCCTGACACAGCGCCTAGTGACTTCAATGTTACATCTCTACTGGAAAGCGCCCCCGCCATACTGATGCCTTCATTCGCATACACCAACACTGCTGGCAAGTCAGGGTTGCGTTCGAATAAACTGAACAACGCCTCCAGTACTCCTTCAGGCGTATCGTTACAGATAATGCCATCCTGCAAATTGGCAATCCGATGCCAATGCAGTCCAGCCGGAACACGGAGATCATTGACTTTTACTGACAGGCTTTCCCGCGTCTCCTCCGGAGTGAAGCGTAGGTTAGGAGTGCTCGGATCCCAACCACGCACCACCGTCACCGTCGGTATCGGCCATTTCTCCAGGAAGTTTTTCAGCCCTAGTTCCAAGGCGTCCGCTTGGCGCTTTTCATACGCCATATCCTTGTCATCCGCAGACGTCGGATACTTCTTCGGGTCCATCGGCAGGATGCTGCCGACATGCAACGCCTCGGCCTGTGCGGCATTCTGCTCCTGCAAGGCCTTCCACACTTGCCCCTGGCGAAACACATCCAGGCTCATGCCTATGCTGAGCACGTCCAGGGTTTCCAGGCGCGGCGAAGTTGTCGGTGGGTGATAAGCATCAGCGGACATGGTGGCCTCCTTGGCCGGGGCGTAGGCGGTAACGGACGTGGCCGGACTGGCAAAGCAGCGCATCGAGGATAGCGGCGACTCGGCCGCCTGCCCCACAGGGCAGTTCAAAAGGACGCCAACGAGAGAGAAAGCTGAGAGCATCAAGCGCATTAGATTGTCCCCCCAAAGCGCACCGCCTGCTCGTGGTAACGATCTAGGATGGTTTGTGTCCCGACCAGGGAAGGCAGTCTATTTCCTACTACCACAGGGAACTCGCCACTCTTGCGGTAAGCTACGGTGGCGTCTATTAACTGGCTGTTTTTAGATTCTTCCGCACGGTACAAAGCACGCACCTCTTCATCCGGCAGATCAACAGACGCATCACCTTGACTAAATATTCCTTTGTCCGAAGCCTTCCAATCCAACCGCCAATCCGCCACCCGACACAGATACTGATAGAAAACCACATCATCCACGCTGTCCCCGGCCCCGATGGCCAGGTCATAGGCCAGTACCCGCCGGTTATGCTCCGGGTTGTTGGGTATGGCCGAGTGGAACGACAAGGGCTCCAGATGGCCCTCCGCCGTCTGCAGGCGCAGCCGGGCCTCGTAGGGAGTTTCCGCGCGGGTGACCAGAACCATGCCGGTGCCCAGTTCACGAGCGGAAAACACATGGGTCTGCTGGGCCAGTTCCTTGCCTTCGTTCAACGCCCTCTCCACGCTGCGCGCGTCGCGCCCGTAGCGGTACGCCAGCGCGGCGTCCACCTGTTGCGCGACGGCGTGCCCGCTGTCCTTTTCCTTCCAGCCGCCGTTGCTTACGCCGATGGCGGCGTCGATCGGATCGAGGGTATCGCGCACCTGATAGACGCCGCTGGCGGAGTTCTCTCCCGGCGCCGTGACGGCTCCGTCGAAATCGAATCGCGCTTCCGTCGGCAACGGCAGACGCGGCGCGGTCAGCAGCACGCTGTCGCCCTGGTCGAAGTTCGCCCGGCCGAATCTGTCCTTGCCGCCCAGCCCGGTGTCTTCCCAGGTCTTCTCGCCGGCCAGCAGAAGAGGATAGACATGGGGAGGGGCGTGCCCGCCGATCTTTTCCTTCTCGCCATTGCGCTTGCGTACGGTGAAGATGCGCTGGTGAAAACCCTGCGGCAGCCCGGTCCTTCCCGGGAGCCCCTTGACCTGCTCAGCAATGCCGCGCCAGCCGATACCCTGGACGTTGGCAAGTCCCACCGTCTGGTCCTGGGGCGTGAAATACAGGTAGACACTGCCGCGATTGTCGCGCTCATCGAAGCTGAGCCGTTCCCCGTCGATGGTCGTCTGGCAGCCCTGGCCACCCACCCACCCAGCCGGGGCCGCCTATCGCGCCGTAGCCTTGGCAGTTGCGCAACGCGACGCTGCTCAGCGCGGGGACCGGATGGCGTCGGCCGCAGATGAACTCGAGGATACCTTTGAGCGTGGCCAGCCGCGCCTCTCTGGTCTGCTGGCTGCTCCAGCCCTGGAGCTTCTCGTTGAGGGGTTCGAACAGGCCGTAGGGTGAGTTGAGCATGATCACCCCGTCCGCCGGCTCCACGCCGTCATCCTTGAGGAAGGCATGTGCCAGCAGGGTCAACAGGGTGCCCTGGCTGTGCCCGACGACATTGATGGTGTCGTCGGGGTAACGCTTGCGGATGATATTGATCAACATGGCCAGGCGCATGGCCGCAAGGACCATGTACTTGCGCCCTGCCGCCGAAAACAGCGGATGGGTCATGGTGCCGCCGAACCAGTCCAGCGAGATGAAACCGAACAGCTTGCCGTTGAAACCCTGGCCCCACATGTCCGGCAGGTTGGTGGTGGCATTGACGAACTGCCCGCCTTCCTTGGTGCCGGACTTGTCCAGCCGGTTGCCGTTGCGGTCCAGCCATTCGCCGTGGGCCGCGGTCTTGTTGATGTATTGCTCTTCCTCGCGGAAGCCCCAGTAGAAAGGTACGACTACGCTGCGTACGGCGGCCCCGCCGGCGCCACTGGCGAACTTGCGCCGGTAGTAGACGGCGTCGGGGTTCTCCGCCTTGCCTTCGTCGTCCGCCGGCAGGCTGTAGCCCGCCGGCGTCAGGTAGCCGGGATTGGCCTGCCCGCCGGGCAAGGTCGGCGGCATGTCCAGGCGTTCGTTGAGCCCCTGGCAGAGCCCTCGCTCGATCCGTTCGTAGCAACCCGCGAGATCGTTGACGCCATGCACCACGATGGTCACGCAAGGCTTGGGCGGAGGCGGCACCAGGTGCACGTCGCCGCCCTTGGGCAAGGTGATGGACTGGGCAGAGACGATCGTCCTCGACCGAACCCTATCGTTCATGGCTTCTCTCCTTGCCGCTCCTCGGCGTTGCGTCGTGCCAGGCAGGTCGCTTCGTCGAGCAGCATCCAGTTGCCAGGTTCGCCGGCCAGGCAGAATTCGACGGCAATGCTGGAAACCGTTTGCCGGTGCCGACGGCTACGCTCGTTGAAATGAATGAATGCGTTGTAGCTCCCATCTGGCTGCAAGCGCTCCGGCCGGCGCAGGAGCACGCTGGAGCCGGGATAGTCGCCGAAGACCTCGATCTCCCCGGCACGCCACCCGGGCGGGAGCTCGATCCGCCACAGCGTTTCCTGGCAATGGCTGCCGACCCGCCGACATACCGAAACACGGGTGATCTCGACGTCGTTGGTTTCCGCCAGCAAGGGGCGTAGATCCAGTGTCACGCGCCCGGAGCCGGCGTGCACCGGGATCTGCGGTGGCAGTTTGGAAACGGCCAGGGCCTGGACGCTTCCCAGGCCGAACAGGCAGGCAATGAGCAAGGTCTTGCATTTCATTGGTCAGTATCCCGTTGGGAAGTTTTTCAGTACGCCAGCGAACCTGCTGTTCGCAGAGGCTTCCCCGAACTCGTTCTTCTCGAGGAAATAATCTCGAACGATGTCTCCCTGCTGTTCGATGTTGTAGTCCTTCAACGTCTTTCCCGGCTCCAACCGGTAGGCGTACTGGTCGCCTAGGAGAAACTGCCTGGCTTGCTGGTAGGCCCCCACCAGAAGGACGTTGACGCCATGCTGGTGCTGCCAGACATGGGTCATTTCGTGGATGAACAGACCCTGGCGCTGCAGGCTCTCCAGGCTCCAGTCCGCCACGCCGCGCAACTCCTCGCCGAAGTAGATATGGCCGTTCGGCGCCATCACGTAGTCCTTGCCCTGCCAGGGGACATAGTCCTCGTCGCGCAGGCGGACCGTGGAATAGTCGATGGAATCGCCGAATACGCCTTTCGCCAGGCTGATTTCCCCTTCGCTGAGAGCACGTCCGGCCTCGGCGTCGGAGCCACCCAGGAGTTTGCCGGCGACCAGCGATTTCGCGTGCTGCAGCAGCTCAGCTTCCAGGCAAACTGCACGCATGGAGGTCGCCGACCTGCCGAGAATGCCTAAGCTCCTCCATTCTCCTACTCTAGGCCGCCCTCTGCGACCCACTGGCAATCAGGCATCCTCATCTCGAGCAAGGCGGCCGGCGTTCCCATCCACATCCAGCAGCGCACTGCTCCCGATGATGGGAAATATGCTCGTCATCGGGAGCAGACCACCTGGTGGCCTCCGCCATCGATCAGTCTGGCCAAACGGCTCCGTGACCGTGATACCGTGGTAGGTGCTTTCACCGAGCCAAACGATATCCATTGCCAATTACTCCTTCTTCTGGTCCTTACAAGTCATCCAACCAATTCTCTTTCGGCGTCAAACTGGTGAGAAACTCCTCCAGAACATAATCGTCCCTGTCATAGGTCATCAGTGGTGCCGGGCGAACAGGAGGGCTACCGACGCTACTGGCCATTGGACCCGAGTTTGGTGGAGGAGGTGTCAGTGCTCCGGGGCGATAACGGACACTATTGAGAATTGTGTCCCAGAGTTCAAAGAACTCTGCCTCAGTCGGGTAAGCCGGAGCCTCGTCGTGGGTGGGGAAATCACCAAGTTCCGCAGGCTTCGTCGCAGTCTTAAAGGTCGTTTCCAGATCAATGCCAACGCTCGGCATCGGATAAGGACTTCCGGCACCAGGGAAACTCCATTCGCCACCGATGTTGGTTTTGAAATACTTCCAATTACCTCTTCCTTCAGTGCCACCAACCACACGCTCATCGCCCTCCAGATCGCCTACATTGCGTTTGCGAGCTCTATATTCCTTTCGACCGGCGACAACCCCCGGCTTGGCAAGATCTTTCGCCAGAAGCCCGGTGAATTCATCCTCTCCTTCCCGATAACGTTCCAACATTGGCTGCTCGGGTTCCCACACCTTCGCATGACGCACTACCAACCCTAGCTCCTTTGGCAGTCTGAATCCCCAGCTAACTGACTCGAACGGAGCATTGAGGTCGTAGTATGACTCAACAAAGGCTCCATTCAGGCATAGCCCTGGCCTGTCGGGTATTTCATTGTTCTTCCGTGTATACAGCCGGGGAAGCCAACGCAGAATATCCTCAGCAGCGTTTAGCGTGCGGCCGAAGGTGAACAAGGTGTTGTCACGCCACAAATATCCCTCAGCCTCATGAAAAACCTCTTTACGCATCACTCCATTCAGGTCAGGTCCTTCGACCCACACATAGTTATATATAAAGACTGCGCTATTTTTTAGAGGATTCCTTTTATTTGCCGACCGTGGAGCAAGTCTGGTGGATTTCTTTTCTTCTGCCTCGATCTCCGCCCATCGTTTCTCCATCAAAATAGCGTAATCAGCCTCAGACACTCCCGTGGTGACTGAAAGAGCTAAATAACCGTCAAGATGCGCCCCGCTGGCGGTAGGCTCCCACTCCGTTCCTTCTGGTAGATCGATGAGTAAGCGCCCAACACAATGGGTCTGCATTTTTTTTGTCAATTCTGTCATGGGATAATTCCTATGCAATTTGCTGTCACCCCAGTAACGCAAGGCATAGAAGCTCACGGCTATCGCTATGCCCAGCAAGATAGCGTGCGGTATATATTTACGCCATTTCATGCGGGTATTTCTGTAGTTGTCGTGGATTTTCCGGCCTCTTTTCGTACTGCCAACGCACCGATACATAGAACCGAATACAGAGTGACGTTTTGCACCATTCGATTATCGTACGAGGCCTGATGGTCAAACCCTGTCATACGAGCGGAGAAAACAGCGGCCTTTGCCGAGTCTTCGGAAGAATGCGCAGGTACCGTTGCATCACCTACTTGGTCTTGCCCCTGTATTTTCCCAACATAAGAGTTGCCTTTAGTGCTTCGCATGACCCCCACTCCATGCTGCATGACCATATCCTGTCCATCAGCATCATTAACCAGATAAGCCGTCCCCTCGTGGTCATCGCGCCACATACGCAACCCTATAGCGTGAACGGTCGATGGTACGGGCCCTCGGGTAGGAGGCAGGTCCTTGCGGTATGCAGCGATCATTTGCGGCTGAAGATTCCATGTGACGCGATGAAAAGCCATTTCCCCTTCATCTGCGCCGTAATGCGAGTATGTATTAGGGTGATAGCTGCTACCGAGTTCGGTGTGAAAATGCTTTGCCTCGCCCAGTCGCATTCCATAGCGCCCCCAGGCTTTCTGAAGTGCTTGAAGCGCTGCGGGACCTTTTATTTTATTGACCGCCGGATCAATCCAAAGCGGATCAACCAAGCGCCACCACGCTCGAGGCTCCATATAAATTTGCATATAGGGATCCGCCTTCCCCACACCTGCCTCCGGTAGTTGTGCGACAACTCTGCCCTCGCAAGTGATGCGCAGCCAACCGGCCCCATAGCGATGATTGGGCAAAAGCTCCAATGGGCCTGCTGCATTAGCAAATACCGGCATAATTTTCTTTCCAGTTCCACCAAGCCCGATGCTTCCGGCGAAGTCCTCCCACCCCGCACGCACCCTACGATAAGCCGTTCCGGCTCCAACCGCTGGCTGCACGCCATGAACTACTCCCTGAATCAAAGCGGGATAGCGTTTGGCACACATTCGGCCAACTAGCCCTCCCATAGAGTGGGTAACCAGTATCACCCCATGGTCACACTTGACTCGAAGTTCTTTCCTGCAACGATCAATGATGGCTTCGATTTTTCCCGCCAGATAGTCGGCGGCTTTGCCGTTGGTCTGCAGCCAGTTGTAGCCCACTGCATAGACGGGATAACGAAACTCGGCAGCCTCCCGCAACATCTCCTTTGTGAGTACTTGATAGCCATTGAGCTGCCCCCACACCTCTGGGTTGTGCGGCACCGCACCTTGCACCCCCGGATACACCTCCCCCTTCGAGGTGATGATGAAGCGAAGCTGCGCTTCTAGGAAATTGAGAATGCCGCCGTACGAGCTGATCATCACCGACCCCCAACCACGACTAAGTGCCTCCTGCAACGGCAGAGTAGTAATGTGCTCGGAAACAACTTCACGATCTGCATCCTCGGGAGACGAGACTGGCCGTGTAGTGTCGGGATCAAGCAACAATTTCCGCTCTGTCGGGCTCAGATGACGGTACCCTCTTTTCGCAGTAAACCCCGCCACCCACCCCAAGCCATCGTCTGGAAACCAAGCCCAACGATTGTTTTCCCCAAGTAACCTTCCAGCCTCCGCATTCGACGTCAATAACGGACTACCCATGATGCCCGGCACAAAAACAACCGGAATCGCCTGATCCGGAGGGGCAGTAATTTCGGCACGAACCTTGTTACTAGTTGGACTCATCGTCACACGAGCAGTGGTGTGTCCATTGGTCCCAATGTGCGTAGACACAAGCCTAGTTGGCTCACTCATCTCGATCTCCTCTCCATGTGGGCCCATATGCCAAGTTGCATCAGACCTCTGCCGGCCCTAGCAACTCGATCTCATATCCCTCCGAAGTCAGTCCTTGCTGCAGCGCTGTCCAGCCGTCCTTGTCGGTAACGCCCTCTACCCTTGCCCCATCGCTATACACAAGCGCATAACGATAGTTGGGAAGCGGTCTACCTCCACGCACAACACGTACGCGCTGATCGAACGGTGCTCCGGACCAAGAGTTGAAGGCCGTAGACGCATAGGCAGGACCAACATGACTATGCTTCGCCGCCTTGACCACGAAGTTGCCGGGCATGCCCAGCTCGATGTTGCCGCCCTTGAGGGTCAGGTAGGCGCCGCCGCACATCAGGGTGATGTGCTCCTTCGCGGTGACCAGCACGTGCTGCTGGCTGGCGCTGACCTCCACGCTCTGCTCGGCCTCCAGGCGGATGTCGTTCTTCTGCGCCTGCAGCAGCATCGGCCCCTGGTGGGTGATCTGGCGCAGCTCGCCGCCCTGGGCGAACAGGCCGATGTCGCTGCCGGCGTTGATCACCACCTTCTGCCCGGCGGTCACCTGCTGGTTCTGCCGGGCCACGCTGTCGACGTGCTCGCCGGCGGCCAGGGTCAGGCTCGTTGGCGTCGCCGCGGCGATCCCTGCCGGACCGCTCAAGGCGATCGCCGGCTTGCCTCCGTTGCTCTTGCCGGACTCGTCGTTGGCACCGTGGCCGAGGTCGCGCACGGCTTCCTGGAGGGTTTGCTGCGGCGCCGCGTCGTGCCCCACGCCCTGGTGCTCCCCGGCGTAGTCGCCCAGCTCGCGGGCCAGCTCCAACGCCGCCTCCAGCACCTGCACCACGACGCCTCGGTCGAGATGGCCGGCGCCGGCCCTGAGCTGCTCCTCGGTGCTCAGCAGCAGCCCCTTGGCCGCACGCACCGCGCCATGTTCGTCGGTGCGCAGTTCGAAGCCCTCGCCGCGCGGCTTGCCGCCTTCGGGCCGAGGATGGGTCAGGTAGCCCAGGTGCAGCGCGCTGGCACCGTGGTCGCTCATCAGCGCCGCACTGATCTGCGCCGTGGTGTCGTCGATGCGCAGCTCGTTGGCCCGACTGCCCTTGTACTCCTTGCTCTTGATGGTGCTGAGGATCTTGTGGTCGGGCAGCGCGTAGGGTGGTCGGTTGGTCGCCCGGTAGGTGCGCCCGGTGACGATCGGCTGGTCGCAGTCGCCGTCCAGGTAATCGACGATCACCTCCTGGCCAATCCGCGGGATCGCCATGTGTCCCCAGTCGGCACCCGCCCAGTTCTGCGCGACCCGTATCCAGCAGGTACTGAATTCATCGTGACGTCCCTCGCGATCCCAGGGGAACTGGACTTTCACCCGTCCCCACTCGTCGCAATGGATCTCTTCCCCTGCCGGGCCGACTACCGTCGCGATCTGCGGACCATCGATACGCGGCCGAGGCAGCGGTGCGGGACGCCATTCGACGTCCTCGGGTACCAGTTCGGCGCGCAGGTCGTAGCTCACCCCCAGAGGGGCGTCGGCGGACTCTTCCTCCTGGCCGGCATACTGGGTGCCGCGATGGACCACCCGCACCGGCCGCCACCAGGCGTTGAAGTCGGCACGCGGATGACCTTCCAGGGCAAAGGCGTGGCCCGGGATCAGCCGCGGGTCGTCGCCGCTGACCGATGCCACCCGTGCATCGCGCCGATGTCCTCTGAGGCGGCTTTCGCTGAAAGGCCGGCCCGCGCCGCTCCGCTTGTAGCGACCGGGGTAGTCGTAGCGCTCGTAGGACGAGCCCTGATGCTCGAGCGCCTCGCCAGCGAGATGATGCTCCTGGTCGTAGGTCGGGCGCTTGAAGCTGTAGTCCCGCTGGGTCTGTCGAGCCGTACGAACATTTTCGCTGTAGCGGAAAGAATGAAGCACCGGCTGCGGGTTGTCGCCCTCCGGCTGGGCGCTGAACAGTACCGGGCCGCCGGCGATACGCTCCTGGACGTAGAGCCGGTCGCTGCAGACCAGGGTGTGGCGGTGTTCGTCGAAGCGGAAGTAGTAGACCAGGCCTTCCTCGAAGGCCAGCCGGTCGTGCAGGTAGTGATCGCTGTCGCCGGCCTGCACGCAGTATTCGCGTGGCAGGTGCTCGTGGTAGATACGCTGTTCGTAGTCGAGCACCCGGTGCTCCTTGAGCAGCGCCTGGAGAATCTCCGGAACACTCTTCTCCTGGAAGATCCGCCAGTTGCAGCACAGCTCCAGGCGCGCCAACTGCGGTTCCAGCAGCAGTTCGTAGCGGGTCCGGCGAAAACCCGAGCTGCCCTGGGTGAAGTGGCTGACGATGCCATGGACGTAGCGGGCCGGACGGCCGTCCTGCCAGAGGGTGAAGGTGCCCGGCTGGTCGAGTACCTGCCTGAAATCGATGGCGTTCTTGTCGCTGGCCAGCTTCAGGTTCAGGCGGAAAGGCTCGCAGAGCGCTTCTTCCAGTTCGAACTCGACGACATCGAACGC